>NZ_VATQ01000002.1:86890-485233 GCF_005781135.1 Escherichia sp. E3659
CCCGTGCTAAAGCGCGCAAGCAGGAGCAACAGCCTGCTAACGAAGAGCCAGAGGAACAGATTGACCCGCGTAAAGCTGCCGTTGAAGCCGCTATCGCCCGTGCTAAAGCGCGCAAGCTGGAACAGCAGCAGGCCAACGGAGAGCAGGAAGAACAGGTTGATCCCCGCAAAGCTGCAGTTGCCGCGGCTATCGCCCGGGTTCAGGCAAAAAAAGCCGCTCAGCAAAAGGTTGTAAACGAGGACTAAATGGTATTCAGAATAGCTAGCTCCCCTTATACCCATAACCAGCGCCAGACATCGCGCATCATGCTGCTGGTGCTGGTCGCAACCGTCCCAGGTATCGCTGCGCAACTGTGGTTTTTTGGCTGGGGTACTCTCGTTCAAATCCTGTTGGCCTCGGTCAGTGCACTCTTAGCCGAAGCCCTCGTACTCAAACTGCGCAAGCAATCTGTAGCTGCAACCTTAAAAGATAACTCAGCATTGCTAACGGGCTTATTACTGGCGGTTAGTATCCCGCCTCTTGCGCCGTGGTGGATGGTGGTACTCGGCACGGTGTTTGCCGTAATCATCGCTAAACAGCTGTATGGCGGTCTGGGGCAAAATCCGTTTAACCCGGCAATGATTGGTTATGTGGTATTACTGATCTCCTTCCCGGTACAGATGACCAGCTGGTTGCCGCCGCATGAGATTGCGGTCAACATCCCTGGATTCATTGACGCTGTACAGATTATCTTCAGCGGTCATACTGCCAGTGGTGGTGATATGAACACACTTCGCTTAGGTATCGATGGCATTAGCCAGGCGACACCGTTGGATACGTTCAAAACATCAGTACGCGCCGGTCATTCGGTTGAACAGATTATGCAGTATCCAATCTACAGCGGTGTTCTCGCGGGTGCTGGCTGGCAATGGGTAAACCTCGCCTGGCTGGTTGGTGGCGTGTGGCTGCTATGGCAGAAAGCGATTCGTTGGCATATTCCCGTCAGTTTCTTAGTGACACTGGCCCTGTGCGCAACGCTGGGTTGGTTGTTCGCCCCCGAAACATTAGCTTCGCCGCAGATTCATCTGCTGTCTGGCGCGACCATGCTCGGTGCATTCTTTATTCTGACCGATCCAGTAACCGCGTCTACCACCAATCGTGGTCGTCTGATTTTCGGTGCACTGGCGGGATTATTAGTCTGGCTGATCCGCAGTTTTGGTGGCTATCCTGACGGCGTTGCCTTTGCTGTCCTGCTGGCGAACATCACGGTTCCTCTGATCGATTACTACACGCGTCCACGCGTATACGGCCATCGCAAAGGATAAACCATGCTGAAGACTATCCGAAAACACGGTATTACGCTGGCGCTGTTCGCCGCTGGTTCAACAGGTTTAACGGCTGCCATCAACCAGATGACCAAAGCCACGATTGCTGAACAGGCTGGCCTGCAACAAAAAGCGTTATTTGATCAGGTGTTACCAGCCGATCGCTATAACAACGAGCTGGCCCAAAGTTGCTATATAGTGACTGCGCCAGAGTTAGGAAAAGGTGAACATCGGATTTACATCGCGAAACAGGATGATAAACCGGTAGCTGCCGTTCTGGAGGCCACTGCGCCGGATGGTTATTCCGGTGCGATTCAGTTGTTGGTTGGGGCCGATTTTAACGGCACGGTACTTGGCACCCGCGTGACAGAACATCACGAAACGCCGGGACTTGGCGACAAAATCGAACTGCGACTTTCTGACTGGATCACCCATTTTGCGGGTAAACAAATCAGCGGTGCGGATGACGCTCACTGGGCGGTGAAGAAAGATGGTGGTGATTTCGACCAGTTCACCGGGGCGACCATTACGCCTCGCGCGGTGGTGAATGCGGTAAAACGCGCCGGATTGTATGCCCAAACGTTGCCAGCACAACTTTCTCAACTTCCTGCCTGTGGAGAATAAACCGTGAGCGAAATTAAAGACGTTATTGTTCAGGGGTTATGGAAGAACAACTCCGCGCTGGTCCAGTTACTTGGCCTCTGTCCGCTGCTGGCGGTCACTTCCACTGCCACCAACGCACTGGGTTTAGGGCTTGCGACAACGCTGGTGTTGACTCTCACCAACCTGACCATCTCGACGCTGCGTCACTGGACGCCAGCCGAAATCCGAATCCCGATTTACGTGATGATCATCGCCTCGGTGGTCAGCGCCGTACAAATGCTGATTAACGCATACGCCTTTGGCCTGTATCAATCGTTAGGGATTTTTATTCCTCTGATTGTCACTAACTGTATCGTTGTTGGCCGTGCTGAAGCTTTTGCTGCCAAAAAAGGTCCGGCGCTTTCGGCACTGGACGGCTTTTCAATTGGTATGGGCGCAACCTGCGCCATGTTCGTACTGGGTTCACTACGCGAAATTATCGGCAATGGCACGTTGTTTGACGGTGCAGATGCGCTGTTGGGTAGCTGGGCCAAAGTACTGCGGGTAGAGATCTTCCATACCGATTCTCCCTTCCTGTTAGCAATGTTACCGCCAGGCGCATTCATTGGTCTGGGGCTGATGCTGGCGGGAAAATATCTGATTGATGAAAGAATGAAAAAGCGCCGCGCTGAAGCAGCTGCTACACGCGAGTTGCCAAACGGTGAAACAGGGAATGTCTGATGAACAAAGCAAAACGACTGGAGATCCTCACTCGCCTGCGTGAGAACAACCCTCATCCTACAACCGAACTTAATTTCAGTTCGCCTTTTGAATTATTGATTGCTGTACTGCTTTCCGCCCAGGCGACCGATGTCAGCGTCAATAAGGCGACGGCAAAGCTTTACCCGGTGGCCAATACACCTGCCGCAATGCTCGAACTGGGCGTCGATGGGGTTAAAGCGTATATCAAAACCATTGGGCTATATAACAGCAAAGCAGAAAATATCATCAAAACCTGCCGTATTTTGCTCGAACAGCATAATGGCGAAGTTCCGGAAGATCGCGCTGCGCTGGAAGCCCTGCCCGGTGTAGGGCGTAAAACAGCAAACGTGGTATTGAATACTGCTTTCGGTTGGCCGACCATTGCTGTAGATACGCACATTTTCCGCGTCTGTAATCGCACCCAATTTGCACCGGGGAAAAATGTCGAACAGGTTGAAGAAAAACTACTCAAAGTGGTTCCGGCAGAATTCAAAGTCGATTGCCACCACTGGTTAATCCTCCACGGGCGTTACACCTGTATTGCCCGCAAGCCTCGCTGTGGCTCCTGCATTATTGAAGATCTTTGTGAATACAAAGAGAAAGTTGACATCTGACGAAAAGGGGTAACATCGTTATCCCATTCATAACTATTTCTCATCCTCTTATAAAACATCTTGTTAACGTCAATGATGCCGCCTCGCGGCATCATTATCAGGCAATCCGTTTGTGAATAACCAAAAATGCAGGTTAATTGTTTTTTTAATAGCGAAATTTTCTATCTATTCGTGATCAAGATCACACTGATGTCATAATGTAAAAATATTGCTCTATTTAAGTTAAATTTGACAAGGCATTGATTCAACCAGGGCATAAACCTACAAAACATTACACTGTCTATTTTTCAGATAATGGACTATCTCACTACATAAAACACCTTACAGTAGAACATATCGCCAAATATCAGTATCCCCCCTCTTCTGGTAGTGAAAAAATCTGCCGTTACGTTTTTTGAAAAATTTAACGCTGGATAACATTTCAATGGGCCGATGATTTCTCCATGCCAGTTATATGTAACATATTATTACAAAGGACTTGTCTGAAAGTGCAAGATAGTGAACATTACCTGCCGTTTCCCCTCCCACTATAACAATTGCGCGTATGTTTATTAGACATCACGCGAGAAAGCACCCCCGTTAATATGGGATGTAAAAAAAGAGGTAAAAGTGTCCACTGCAAACCAAAAACCAACAGAAAGCGTTAGTTTGAACGCTTTCAAACAACCGAAGGCGTTCTATCTCATCTTCTCGATCGAGTTATGGGAACGTTTTGGTTATTACGGCCTACAAGGAATTATGGCTGTCTACCTGGTTAAACAACTGGGTATGTCTGAAGCGGATTCAATCACACTTTTCTCTTCCTTTAGCGCCCTGGTTTATGGTCTTGTCGCTATCGGTGGTTGGTTAGGCGATAAAGTACTGGGTACAAAACGCGTCATTATGCTTGGCGCTATTGTGCTGGCGATTGGTTATGCGCTGGTTGCCTGGTCTGGTCACGATGCCGGTATCGTCTATATGGGTATGGCGGCGATTGCGGTCGGTAACGGCCTGTTTAAAGCCAACCCGTCTTCACTGCTGTCAACTTGCTACGAGAAAAACGATCCACGTCTGGACGGTGCATTTACCATGTACTACATGTCCGTCAACATCGGTTCGTTCTTCTCTATGATTGCAACACCGTGGTTAGCAGCCAAGTATGGCTGGAGCGTCGCATTCGCCCTTAGCGTAGTCGGTCTGTTGATCACCATCGTTAACTTCGCCTTCTGCCAACGCTGGGTTAAGCAGTACGGTTCAAAACCTGACTTTGAGCCGATCAACTACCGCAACCTGCTGTTAACCATTATTGGTGTTGTCGCGCTGATTGCGATTGCCACCTGGCTGCTGCACAACCAGGACGTTGCGCGTATGGCGCTGGGCGTTGTTGCCTTTGGTATCGTGGTTATCTTCGGTAAAGAAGCCTTTGCAATGAAAGGTGCTGCACGTCGTAAAATGATCGTTGCTTTCATCCTGATGCTTGAAGCAATTATCTTCTTCGTGCTGTACAGCCAGATGCCGACGTCTCTGAACTTCTTTGCAATCCGTAACGTTGAGCACACCATTCTGGGCCTGGCGGTAGAACCTGAACAGTATCAGGCACTGAACCCGTTCTGGATCATCATTGGTAGCCCGATTCTCGCCGCTATCTATAACAAGATGGGCGATACCCTGCCGATGCCGACCAAATTCGCAATCGGTATGGTGATGTGCTCTGGCGCGTTCCTGATCCTGCCACTGGGCGCAAAATTTGCCTCTGACGCCGGTATCGTGTCTGTTAGCTGGCTGGTAGCAAGCTATGGCCTGCAGAGTATCGGTGAACTGATGATTTCCGGTCTGGGTCTGGCTATGGTTGCGCAACTCGTTCCACAGCGTCTGATGGGCTTTATTATGGGTAGCTGGTTCCTGACCACTGCCGGTGCGAACCTGATTGGTGGTTATGTTGCGGGCATGATGGCTGTACCGGATAACGTAACCGATCCGCTGATGTCGCTGGAAGTCTATGGCCGCGTGTTCTTACAGATTGGTGTCGCCACTGCCGTTATTGCAGTGCTGATGCTGCTGACCGCGCCGAAACTGCATCGTATGACTCAGGACGATGCTGCTGATAAAGCGGCGAAAGCTGCCGTAGCGTAAATTTCAGGGAAACTCTTTTACAAGCCGCTAACTTTTCGTTAGCGGCTTTTTTTTTGTTCAGCAACGCACTACCATACTTTAAACCACAGCCAAAAGGAGTTACCGATGAAACTGTTCTACAAACCGGGCGCCTGCTCTCTTGCTTCCCATATCATCCTGCGTGAGAGCGGAAAGGACTTTACGCTCACCAGTGTGGATTTAATGAAAAAACGTCTGGAAAACGGCGATGATTACTTTGCGATTAATCCTAAAGGGCAGGTTCCTGCTCTGCTGCTGGACGATGGCACTCTGCTCACGGAAGGCGTGGCCATTATGCAGTATCTTGCCGACAGCGTCCCCGACCGCCAGTTACTGGCTCCGGTAAACAGTATTTCTCGCTATAAAACCATCGAATGGCTGAACTATATCGCCACTGAGTTGCATAAAGGCTTTACTCCGCTGTTTCACCCGGCTACACCGGAAGAGTTCAAGCCGACTGCACGCGCACAGCTGGAGAAAAAACTGCAGTACGTTAACGATGCGCTGAAAGAGGATAACTGGATTTGCGGGCAACGTTTTACTATTGCTGACGCCTATCTGTTTACTGTACTGCGCTGGGCATATGGGGTGAAATTGAATCTGGAAGGTTTAGCGCATATTGCCGCCTATATGCAGCGTATGGCTGAACGTCCGACGGTAAAAGCCGCGCTAACAGCAGAAGGCTTGCAGTAATGGTTTATCGGCCCGCAGGATACTGTGGGCCGACAAGACACTTTTCAGAGCTTCGTCGCACTGAAGTAGTGTTCTGGTTTAGCAATACGATCCTGGGCAGCTACAACTTGCAGCTCATATTCCTGCATTGCTTTGGTGGTTACCATAATTTCGTATACCGCCGCGGTCACATGCTCCAGCGCCTGCTGCAACGTTGCGCCCTGTAGTAGTTTCACCAGCAGTAACCCGCTCGTCACATCACCAACACCTACTGGCTGACGCGTGCCAAAATCTACCAGAGGACGGTCGATATGCCATGCTTCATCGGCAGTGACCAGCAGCATTTCAAAACGTTCTGTGCTGTAACCGGCACGCGCCAGATGTTTCACCAGTACGATTTCAGGCCCCTGAGCAATAAGTTCGCGCGCAGCTTTAACCGCATCTTCGACGTTGTGTACCGGATGCTCGCAGAGGATTTCCAGCTCAACCAGATTAGGCGCGATGATATCGCTGGCAGGAAGACCGTGACGCACGTGGAACTCCGCCACACCTGGCGCAACGATACAGCCTTTTTCGGGGTGTCCCATTACCGGATCGCAAAAATATTTCGCCTGCGGGTTCGCCGCTTTCACCTGACGGACAATACCGAGGATATGCTCGCCCTGCTCCGCCGACCCCAGATAGCCGCTTAATACAGCATCACAAGTGTGCAACTTATCGATGGCAGCAATGCCTTGCACAATTTCGGTTAAATGGCTGGGCGGCATAACACAGCCGGTCCATTTGCCGTATTGGGTGTGATTAGAAAATTGAACGGTGTTGAGCGGCCAGACATTTGCGCCCAGGCGG
This sequence comes from Escherichia sp. E3659, assembly GCF_005781135.1. NCBI lineage: Bacteria > Pseudomonadati > Pseudomonadota > Gammaproteobacteria > Enterobacterales > Enterobacteriaceae > Escherichia > Escherichia sp. E3659. Next base: position 93,804 of record NZ_VATQ01000002.1, read on the forward strand.
CGCATTGGAAACTCTGCCGCGCTGTTACCCGCATGACCATAGACAACGTGAGACTGGATAGCGAGAATATTTTTCATCGTGTTCCCTGTATAAAAATCAGGGGGAGTGATTTCTCACCCCCCCTTTCCACTTAATGCATTATTTCCAGCAAATCAGACAGTAATTCTTTTTGCCGCGACGAAGTAAGGTATAACGACCAAACAGACGATCTTCTTCTTTAAAGAAGTATTCTGGATCGGACTGTTTTTCACCATTAATGGTGATGGCATTAGAGGCGATAGTTTTACGCGCCTGACCACGAGAAGGTTGCAGTTCAGAATCAACCAACGCCTGCATCAGATCAGCGCCTTTTTCCATCTCTACCATCGGTACGCCGTCCTGCGCCAGTTGTTCGAAGTCCGCTTCACTTAGCGCACTCAGAGAACCGCTGAACAGGCACTCGGTAATACGTTTCGCAGCTTGCAGACCTTCTTCACCGTGAACCAGACGCGTCACCTGTTCCGCCAGCACATACTGAGCGCGTGGCGCTTTACCGCTGTTTTTGTCTTCTTCTTCGAGGGCATTGATCTCTTCAATGCTCATAAAGGTAAAGAACTTCAGGAAGCGGTAAACGTCAGCATCAGCAGTATTGATCCAGAACTGGTAGAACTTGTACGGACTGGTTTTCTTCGGATCCAGCCATACTGCGCCACCTTCAGTTTTACCGAACTTGGTGCCGTCTGCTTTGGTGATCAGCGGAACGGTCAGGCCAAACACCTGGTTCTGATGCAGACGACGGGTCAGATCGATACCAGAGGTGATGTTACCCCACTGGTCAGAACCGCCGATTTGCAGCACCACACCGTACTGTTTGTTCAGGCAGGCAAAGTCATAGCCCTGCAACAGGTTGTAGGAAAACTCGGTAAACGAAATCCCCTGATCTTCACGGTTGAGACGCTGTTTAACCGCTTCTTTGTTGATCATCTGGTTAACGGAGAAGTGTTTGCCGATATCGCGCAGGAAGGTCAGCACATTCATATTGCCGAACCAGTCATAGTTGTTCGCTGCGATAGCAGAGTTTTCTCCGCAGTCGAAATCGAGGAACGGGGCAACCTGCTTGCGGATTTTGTCCACCCACTCCTGAACAGTTTCTTCAGTGTTCAGCTTACGCTCGGCAGCTTTGAAGCTCGGGTCGCCAATCAGACCCGTGGCGCCGCCTACCAGCGCAACCGGCTTGTGGCCCGCCTGCTGGAAGCGTTTCAGGCATAACAATGGAACAAGATGCCCCAAATGCAAGCTGTCAGCGGTAGGATCGAAGCCGCAATAGAGCGCGATCGGGCCTTGCGCCAGTCGCTCTGCTAACGCTTCTTCGTCCGTCACCTGGGCCACTAGCCCCCGCTCTTGCAATTGTTTAATCAAGTTACTGCTTGCCATCAAAATCTCCATGTATATAACGACTGCACCTTTGCCGGTACACGACTTTTCGCCAGATGCGAAAGAGACATAGAATAAAGTGCCGGAATCAGGAGTACCAGCGATTAAAGCAAGATTTTTGCATCTTTTCAGGGTGCGAGGCGATCGATTTTCCACGCCTCGTTTTCACGCTGGTACAAAAAGCGGTCATGCAATCGATGCTCACCGCCCTGCCAGAACTCAATCTGTTCAAGGCTGACGCGAAAACCGCCCCAAAAACTCGGCAACGGCACTTCGCCCTGCTGAAACTTCTGCTTCAATTCCAGGAATTTGCTTTCAAGGATCCCACGCGCAGAAATACGGCTGGATTGCTTCGATACCCACGCGCCAATCTGGCTATCACGCGGGCGGCTATGAAAATATTTCATCACTTCGAGAGTCGAAAGACGTTCCGCTTTACCGGTAACCATCACCTGGCGTTCCAGGGTATGCCACGGAAAAAGCAGGCTAACGCGCGGATTATTTTCGATTTGGTGTGCTTTACGGCTGCCAAGGTTGGTGTAAAACACCATCCCTTTTTCATCGTAATGTTTTAGTAAAACAATGCGCTGATAAGGTTGGCCATGTTCATCAACGGTGGCGACGACCATCGCAGTAGGATCGGCCAGTTTGGCTTCACAGGCCTGAGAAAGCCAGCGTTCAAAAAGGGTTAAAGGATCGGCGGGAAGATCGCGGCGGCGTAAACCGCCTTTAGTGTATTCGCGGCGCAGATGCGCGATTTGCTGCAATTCGTCGTTATCAGCCATGGTTTTCTTTACAAATTGTCAGTGGGTGACGCTATTGTGCGCCGCCCCTGGAAAAATCTCAACGCTGCGGATTTTGTAACTGACAGTTATTCAAGACGATGCGGTCACGTTTATAGACCGTCGCCTCATCACCTTTTGACCAGAAAACGTAGATACCGTCGGTATAACGTGCGCCAGACGCTGAAATACCCTGTTTAAGGTGCAGCAGTTGATTATCGTAAACAAAACTAACTTCCTGACGCGGATTATTCAGTTTGACCGTCAACGGTTTTTCATCACACTGGTATTCCAGCGTATCAGTTTGCATGCGCTCAACCAGTTGATTAAACGCGCCACAGCCGGTAAGAAATAGCGGCAGACAAAGTAGTAACAGTTTTTTCATAAACATATCCCGAAGACTTTCCTGGTCCGGAGGGCAAAAACGCCCTCCTCAACTTCCAAGTGTAACGGCAGACGCAGTAAGAAAAATTCAGTTAACTCTGATATCGCGGGTTTGCAGGGAAAATAGCGCCCAGCACCGTCTCCTCGCTTGCGCCGGTAACGGAAGGTAGATTGCCGGGCAGCCCAGCCAGCGTTCGCCAGGCAAGCCATGCGAAGGCTAACGCTTCCATATCATCGCCACTAATGCCAACGGCATCGGTGGAGGTCACTTCAGTACCTGGCAGTAATGCAGCCAGACGCGCCATAAGCAGCGGATTGCGACTTCCGCCACCACATACCATCAATCGATCGCAGCCACCGCTCAACAAGACTTGTTCAGAAATGGTCACGGCGGTGAGTTCCGCCAGTGTTGCCTGGATATCTCGCGCATCCAGGCCAGGGAACTCGCGTAGATGGCGCTCCAGCCAGGCATAGTTAAAGTATTCGCGCCCGGTGCTTTTGGGTGCTGGCTGGGAAAAATAGGGATCGCTAAGCATTTTTTGCAGCAGCGGCAGAATAACCTTGCCCGCCCGCGCCCACTCAGCGTCTTTATCGTAAGGTTTACCGACCTGACGCCAGATCCATGCGTCCATTAGCATGTTGCCCGGTCCGGTATCGTAGCCACCTACCGGCATTCCTGGAATGAGTAGTGACAGATTGGCAATACCACCAATATTAAGCACCATTCGCCGCTCAGTTGGATGGGCCAGCAATGCGTGATGAAAAGCAGGTACCAGCGGTGCGCCCTGGCCACCTAAGGCGATATCTCGACGGCGAAAATCCCCGACGACGGTAATTCCAGTCCGCGCAACAATTTGATTGTTATCACCTATCTGTAGCGTATGTGGCGCGACGCCCGTGGGTTCGTGCCAGACGGTCTGGCCATGACAACCGATAGCTACGATATCTTTCGGCTGTAAATTTTCTGCTTTTAATAGTGCATTAACGGCATCCGCAAACAAGCAGCCAAGTCGGGTATCCAGTTGACCAAACTGGGAGAGCGTAAGCTGTTGCCCCTGGCAAATATCCAGCACCGCCTGTTTGATTGATGGGGGAATCGGCCAGCTCAAACTAGCCAGCTGCGCCACCCGGTGTTCATCGATCGTCGCCAACACAACATCGACACCATCCAGGCTAGTACCTGACATAACACCAATAAAGCGGCCTGATTTCATAGTTCATCCTTTTTCAACCTGATGTTTGCGTTCCACTCAAACACAAACCTTTCGCGAATTCCATGCATAAGAGCCGATTTTTATCGTTGGTAGTAAAAGATTATATTCACATCAATAACTAATATGAATGTTTTGTTTATACTTGGTTAACCCTACTCTAATTATGATTTAATCATGTTTTAGTGGAACATGTAATCATGGTTATACTAATGCGAATAACTTTGACCATTAGGGATGCTTGTGAGGCGTTTCATGGTAATCAGGAGATTTTTCAATGATTAAACGCGTACTGGTTGTATCAATGGTAGGTCTTTCTCTTGTTGGTTGTGTTAACAACGATACCCTATCTGGTGATGTATATACTGCCTCTGAAGCGAAGCAAGTGCAGAATGTCAGCTACGGCACAATCGTTAACGTACGGCAGGTACAAATTCAGGGCGGTGATGATTCCAACGTCATCGGCGCAATTGGCGGTGCAGTTCTCGGTGGTTTTCTTGGTAATACCGTTGGTGGTGGTACGGGACGCTCTTTGGCTACCGCAGCAGGTGCCGTCGCGGGTGGCGTAGCCGGTCAGGGTGTACAGAGCGCAATGAACAAAACACAGGGTGTGGAGCTGGAAATTCGTAAAGATGATGGCAACACCATCATGGTGGTTCAGAAACAGGGCAATACCCATTTCTCTCCGGGACAACGTGTGGTTCTGGCCAGCAACGGCAGCCAGGTGACGGTTTCCCCGCGCTAAACAAGTTGACGTGTGGTCAGCTACCTGGCCACACGCCCCCTTTATTTCACCCTTTGGCCTGTAACTCAGTAATATTATGCTCAAGTTTTGCAATGAGCCTAATCAGTTGTTCCAGTTCCTCTGCTGAAATTCCATCCAAAATTTCCGCCCGGGTCTTGTTAATAACAGCTTCCATTTCGCTAATCAGCGGCTCCGCCTTTTCCGTCAGTTTAATACGTTTGGCCCGCCGATCGCTGGGACAAGTTTGACGCGAAATTAACCCTTTTTCTTCCAGTTGGTCCAACGTACGAACCAGTGATGGCTGCTCAATGCCGATCGCTTTTGCCAGTTGAATTTGCGACTGGTCTGGAGGTAACTGATGTATATTGTGCAACGTCACCCAATGGGTTTGCGTTAACTCCAGGGGTTTCAGGCGATGGTCTATCAGAGCACGCCATATGCGCACCAACCGTGCCAGATCAGAACCTAGTGGCGATTCCAATTTCATCTCCTTATAATTAGCTTGCTAAGATATTATACGGCTTTTAGAATAGTGTGCAGCAATTGTATTGCTAAAACAAATGGATTGCTGCATTTGCTTACCGTCAGACATGCTTTTCAGAAATAGCGAGTAATTTTCTCTCACATAAACAATATTTATTAATCTAAAGCAATAAACTCAGCCTCAAAGGAATCTATTTTGTGAAGTTTATGCATAGTGCAACAGGATTGCCCCTACAAGATCTGGTGTTCGGTGCATCCGTCTACTTTCCTCCGTTTTTCAAAGCCTTCGCGCTTGGATTCGTCGTATGGCTTGTCCTGCACCGCCTGCTTCGCGACTGGATCTACGCGGGCGACATCTGGCATCCCTTGTTAATGGATTTGTCGCTGTTTGCGATCTGCGTATGCTCCGCCCTGGCAATATTGATTGCGTGGTAACTATGTCAATTAAAACCATTAAGTATTTCTCAACAATAATTGTAGCAGTAGTTGCCGTTCTCGCCGGGTGGTGGCTCTGGAACTATTACATGCAGTCACCGTGGACGCGGGATGGCAAAATACGCGCGGAACAGGTCGCTATCACCCCACAAGTGTCCGGACGTATTGTTGAGATGAATATAAAAGACAACCAGTTGGTTAACGCTGGCGATATTCTGTTCACTATCGATAAAACACCCTTCCAGATTGCCGAACTGAATGCCCAGGCCCAACTGGCGAAAGCGCAATCTGATCTTGCCAGAGCCAATAATGAGGCCAATCGCCGCCGTCATCTCTCGCAAAATTTTATCTCTGCCGAAGAACTGGATACGGCAAACCTCAATGTTAAAGCGATGCAGGCCAGTGTCGATGCCGCACAAGCAACGCTGAAACAGGCACAATGGCAACTGGCACAAACGGAAATTCGCGCCCCGGTCAGCGGATGGGTCACCAACCTCACTACCCGCATCGGCGACTACGCCGACACAGGAAAACCGCTGTTTGCCCTGGTGGACAGCCACTCGTTTTACGTCATTGGTTATTTTGAAGAAACCAAATTGCGGCATATCCGCGACGGTGCGCCAGCACACATTACGCTCTATAGCGACAACAAAACGTTACAGGGTCACGTCTCCAGTATCGGTCGGGCAATTTATGATCAGAGTGTGGAAAACGATTCCAGCCTGATTCCAGACGTTAAACCTAACGTTCCCTGGGTTCGTCTCGCCCAGCGCGTCCCGGTTCGCTTTGCCCTTGATAATGTTCCCGGCGATGTCACGCTGGTATCCGGCACAACCTGTAGTATCGCAGTAGGTCAGTAATGAACGCCTGGTCATGGTCTCTGCGCAATCTGCCCTGGTTTAAGGCCACGCTGGCACAATGGCGCTATGCGTTGCGCAATACCCTTGCCATGTGTCTGGCGCTGACTGTTGCTTATTATTTAAATCTGGACGAGCCCTATTGGGCGATGACGTCAGCCGCGGTAGTGAGCTTTCCGACAGTTGGCGGTGTCATCAGCAAAAGCCTGGGGCGCATCGCTGGCAGTTTGCTGGGGGCTATCGCGGCGCTAATCCTTGCCGGGCATACTCTCAACGAGCCGTGGTTCTTCCTGTTGAGCATGTCGGCATGGCTTGGTTTTTGTACCTGGGCCTGCGCGCATTTCACGAATAACGTGGCCTATGCGTTTCAACTGGCGGGTTACACAGCCGCGATTATCGCCTTCCCGATGGTCAATATCACTGAAGCAAGCCAGTTGTGGGACATCGCCCAGGCGCGCGTTTGCGAAGTGATCGTCGGTATTCTCTGCGGTGGGATGATGATGATGATTCTGCCGAGCACTTCCGATGCCACTGCCCTTTTAACCGCATTGAAAAACATGCACGCCCGTTTACTGGAACATGCCAGTTTACTCTGGCAGCCTGAAACAACCGATGCCATTCGTACCGCACATGAAGGGGTGATTGGGCAGATACTGACCATGAATTTGCTGCGTATCCAGGCTTTCTGGAGCCACTATCGCTTCCGCCAGCAAAACGCGCGCCTCAATGCGTTACTCCACCAGCAATTGCGCATGACCAGCGTAATTTCGAGCTTGCGGCGTATGTTGCTCAACTGGCCATCACCCCCTGGTGCTATACGGGAAATTCTTGAACAGTTGCTAACGGCCCTCGCCAGCGGGCAAACGGATTTTTACACCGTCGCACGCATTATTGCCCCGCTACGCCCGACGAACTCGGCTGACTATCGGCACGTTGCTTTCTGGCATCGACTACGTTATTTTTGCCGCCTTTATCTGCAAAGTAGTCAGGAATTACATCGTCTGCAAAGCGGCGTAGATGATCAAACCAGACTCCCTCGCGCGTCCGGGCTGGCACGTCATACCGATAATGCAGAAGCCATGTGGAGCGGGCTGCGGACATTTTGTACGTTGATGATGATTGGTGCGTGGAGTATTGCCTCGCAATGGGATGCCGGAGCCAATGCATTAACCCTGGCTGCGATTAGCTGCGTCCTTTACTCCGCCGTCGCAGCACCGTTTAAGTCATTGTCGCTGCTGATGCGCACGCTGGTATTGCTTTCGTTCTTTAGCTTTGTGGTTAAATTTGGCCTGATGGTCCAAATTAGCGAGCTGTGGCAATTTTTGCTGTTTCTTTTCCCCCTGCTGGCAACGATGCAGCTACTCAAAATACAATTGCCAAAACAAGCTGCATTATGGGGGCAACTGATTGTTTTTATGGGATCGTTTATCGCTGTCACTAATCCCCCGGTGTATGATTTTGCTGATTTTCTTAACGATAATCTGGCAAAAATCGTTGGCGTGGCGTTGGCGTGGTTAGCGTTCGCCATTCTGCGACCTGGGTCGGATGCCCGCAAAAGCCGTCGCCATATTCGCGCGCTGCGCCGGGATTTTGTCGATCAACTAAGCCGCCATCCAACACTGAGTGAAAGCGAATTTGAATCGCTCACTTATCATCACGTCAGTCAGTTGAGCAACAGCCAGGATGCGCTGGCGCGCCGCTGGTTATTACGTTGGGGGGTGGTGCTACTGAACTGTTCGCATGTTGTCTGGCAATTACGCGAGTGGGAGTCGCGTTCTGATCCGTTATCACAAGTGCGGGATAACTGTATTTCGCTGTTGCGGGGAGTGATGAGTGAGCGTGGCGTTCAGCAAAAATCGCTGGCAGCCACACTTGAAGAATTACAGCGGATTTGCGACAGCCTTGCCCGGCATCATCAGCCTGCTGCCCGTGAGCTGGCAGCGATTGTCTGGCGACTATACTGCTCGCTTTCGCAACTTGAGCAAGCACCGCCGCAAGGTACGCTGGCCTCTTAACTACTTAATAACACCACAGGCATAGCGTTCACCGCCACCGCCCAGCGGTTTAGGCTGATCGGACATATTATCGCCGCCAACGTGGATCATCAGCGCCTTGTCTTTGATTTCATCGAGTGATTTCAGACGAGGCGCAATAACGGCATCGGTCGCCTTGCCGTCATTATTGACCACCAGCGCAGGCAGATCGCCTAAATGTCCCGTACCTTCCGGCCCTTCATGCTTGTTGGTTTTTTGTGGATCAAGATGCCCGCCTGCGGATTCCGCGGCGCTGGCTTTGCCATCTTTGGTGGCTGGCTGGCAGCTTCCTTTGGCATGAATATGGAAGCCATGTTCACCGGGAGGTAATGCTTTCAGATCGGGTGAAAACTCCAGACCTTTATCGGTTTCAGTAATAGTTACGCTACCTATTGACTGCCCAACCCCTTGCGACGTAACGAGGTTCATCTCGACTTTTTCACTGGCAGCTTGTGCGCCGGTCGCAACAACCAGCGCCAGAATAGCCAGACTAAAACGCTTCATAGGACCTCCGTTCATTGTGCATACCCGTTAAGTGTAAACCAGTGACACATATTTGAACGGAGGCTAATCCTAAAAGTGCTTACGGTACGTCGTAACCTAATGCAGCTTTACGGATACGGAACCACTGCTGACGCGTCATTTTCAGGGCTTCTGCCTCTACAGCAGCCCGTACGCGCTCAATTTTACCGGAACCAATTATCGGCAACGGTTGCGACGGCAGACGTAATATCCAGGCATAAACAACCTGCTCAATAGTGGCCGCGTTTAATTCCTGGGCTATCACAGCGAGTTCATCACGCAGCGGCTGGAAAAAATCATCATTGAACAGACGTCCACCACCAAGGCACGACCACGCCATCGGACGAACACGCAGTTGTTGCAGTTGGTCGAGCGTGCCATCCAGCAGCAACGGCTGATGCACCGGGGATATTTCCACCTGATTAGTGGCAAGGGTAAATGGCAGGCGTGATTGCAACAGAGCAAATTGCGCAGGCGTGAAGTTGGAGACGCCAAAATGGCGCACTTTGCCGCTCTGATGCAGATGTTTAAACGCATCCGCCACTTCATCGGCATCCATTAACGGGTCGGGACGGTGGATTAACAGCAGATCCAGATGATCGGTCGCGAGATTAATCAGCGACTGTTCGGCGCTTTTAATAATATGGTCGCGGTCAGTGATGTAATGACCAATGACGTTTTCTTCACGCGCGGTCGTTGCGATGCCACATTTGCTGACGATTTCCATCCGTTCACGCAGATGAGGCGCCAGCTTCAGCGCCTCGCCAAACGCTGCTTCGCACTGATAGCCGCCATAAATATCAGCATGGTCCACAGTGGTAATGCCGAGATCCAGATGCTCCTCAATAAAGCTAACCAACTGACGGGCAGACATATTCCAGTCCATCAGTCGCCAGTAGCCCATCACAAAACGGGAAAACTCCGGGCCTTGCGGCGCAATAGTAATACGCTGAACCATAATCGCTTCCTCTTATCAGATATGAGAGGAGTATACGCAAGATTATGCTCAAAAGAGTGATGGTTGCTCCGGTTCATCTGATGACGTTGGCTTATTTGCGCGTAATTTACGCATCAGCCGTTGCCGACAAAGGCGCAGCACCTCTTGTTTTTCGCCATCGCTCATATTATTCCAGTTAAAACGCTCGTCCCGGCTTCGAAAACAGCCGCGACAAAACCCGCGTTCGTCAGACTGGCAAATTCCCCGGCACGGGCTCTGGACGGGAAAGAACTCTAATTGCTCCGCCACCTCGCCCTCCTCAGATAAGTTTTACTCTAAATAATTCGAGTTGCAGGACAAAACGCCAAGTGCGTTTTGAACAACGCTTGCGTTGGCCCTGAAAGGGCGAGGCCGAAGGCCGAGTAACGCGACGAGTGAATGAATCCCCAGGAGCTTACTAAAGTAAGTGACTGGGGTGAGTGAACGTGGTCGCAGCGCATGCAACTTGAAGTATGACGAGTGTATTACCACTATTGAAGCTGTTAATGCCCAAAGTAGCAACTTTGCTTGCACTAGACCGACTGGTCTACTACACTCGAACGCATGAACAAACACACCGAACATGATACTCGCGAACATCTCCTGGCGACGGGCGAGCAACTTTGCCTGCAACGTGGATTCACCGGGATGGGGCTCAGCGAATTACTAAAAACCGCTGAAGTGCCGAAAGGGTCCTTCTATCACTACTTTCGCTCTAAAGAAGCGTTTGGCGTTGCCATGCTTGAACGTCATTACGCCGCATATCACCAGCGACTAACAGAGTTACTGCAATCCGGCGAAGGTAATTACCGCGACCGCATACTGGCTTATTACCAGCAAACACTGAACCAGTTTTGCCAACACGGAACCATCAGTGGTTGCCTGACAGTAAAACTCTCTGCCGAAGTGTGCGATCTGTCAGAAGATATGCGCAGCGCGATGGATAAAGGCGCTAGCGGCGTGATCGCCCTGCTCTCGCAGGCGCTGGAAAATGGCCGTGATAGCCATTGTTTAACCTTTTGTGGCGAACCGCTGCAACAGGCACAAGTGCTTTACGCACTGTGGCTTGGCGCGAATCTGCAGGCCAAAATTTCGCGTAATTCCGAGCCACTGGAAAACGCGCTGGCACATGTAAAAACCATTATTGCGACGCCTGCCGTTTAGTAGGCTTTTTTATCACCAGACGACCGGGAGCCTTTATGTCATCTGAAAAACTGTATTCCCCACTGAAAGTGGGCGCGATCACGGCGGCAAACCGTATTTTTATGGCACCACTAACGCGTCTGCGCAGTATTGAACCGGGTGACATCCCTACCCCGTTGATGGCGGAATACTATCGCCAACGTGCCAGTGCTGGTTTAATTATTAGCGAAGCCACGCAAATTTCCGCTCAGGCAAAAGGATATGCAGGCGCGCCTGGCATCCATAGCCCGGAGCAAATTGCCGCATGGAAAAAAATCACCGCTGGCGTTCATGCTGAAAATGGTCATATGGCCGTACAGCTGTGGCACACCGGACGCATTTCTCACGCCAGCCTGCAACCTGGCGGCCAGGCACCGGTAGCGCCTTCAGCACTTAGCGCGGGAACACGTACTTCTCTGCGCGATGAAAATGGTCAGGCAATCCGTGTTGAAACATCCACGCCGCGGGCACTGGAACTGGAAGAAATTCCGGGTATCGTCAATGATTTCCGTCAGGCCATCGCTAACGCGCGTGAAGCCGGGTTTGATCTGGTGGAGCTCCACTCTGCTCACGGTTATTTGCTGCATCAGTTCCTTTCCCCTTCTTCAAACCATCGTACCGATCAGTACGGCGGCAGCGTGGAAAATCGCGCACGTCTGGTGCTGGAAGTCGTTGATGCCGGGATTGAAGAATGGGGAGCCGATCGCATTGGCATTCGCGTTTCGCCAATCGGTACGTTCCAGAATACGGATAACGGCCCGAATGAAGAAGCCGATGCGCTGTATCTGATTGAACAACTGGGCAAACGCGGCATTGCTTACCTGCATATGTCAGAACCAGACTGGGCAGGCGGCAAACCATATACCGAGGCGTTTCGCGAAAAAGTACGCGCCCGTTTCCACGGTCCGATTATCGGCGCAGGTGCATACACGGTAGAAAAAGCAGAAATGCTGATCGGTAAAGGGTTAATTGATGCGGTGGCATTTGGGCGTGACTGGATTGCGAACCCGGATCTGGTCGCCCGCTTGCAGCGCAAAGCCGAGCTTAACCCACAGCGTGCTGAAAGTTTCTACGGTGGCGGTGCGGAAGGCTATACCGATTACCCGACGCTATAATCCAACATTGCGAGCGGCGTAAAGCCGCCGCTATACTAAAACAACATTTTGAATCTGTTAGCCATTTTGAGGATATAAAGATGCGTCTTCTTCATACCATGCTGCGCGTTGGCGATCTGCAACGCTCCATCGATTTTTATACCAAAGTGCTGGGCATGAAACTGCTGCGTACCAGCGAAAACCCGGAATACAAATACTCACTGGCGTTTGTTGGCTACGGCCCGGAAACCGAAGAAGCGGTGATTGAACTGACCTACAACTGGGGCGTGGATAAATACGAACTCGGCACTGCTTATGGTCACATCGCGCTTAGCGTAGATAACGCCGCTGAAGCGTGCGAAAAAATCCGTCAGAACGGGGGTAACGTCACCCGTGAAGCGGGTCCGGTAAAAGGCGGTACTACGGTTATCGCGTTTGTGGAAGATCCGGATGGTTACAAAATTGAGTTAATCGAAGAGAAAGACGCCGGTCGCGGTCTGGGCAACTAATCTCCTGCCGGGCGCGAACTCTTCGCGCCCGCATCTTTACTGCATCGACAAGCAATATTTGTCATAATGCGCGCTGCAATTTATCCGTATTAAGAGAATCAGATGTCCGATAACGCTCAACTTACCGGTCTGTGCGACCGTTTTCGTGGTTTTTATCCTGTTGTGATCGATGTTGAAACAGCCGGATTTAACGCCAAAACCGATGCGCTGCTTGAGATTGCCGCCATCACCCTGAAAATGGATGAACAAGGCTGGCTGATGCCGGACACCACATTACATTTCCACGTCGAACCATTTGTCGGCGCAAATTTGCAGCCAGAGGCCCTCGCCTTCAACGGCATTGACCCGAACGATCCCGATCGCGGCGCGGTCAGCGAATACGAGGCGCTGCACGAAATTTTTAAAGTTGTACGTAAAGGCATTAAAGCGAGCGGCTGTAACCGCGCCATTATGGTGGCGCACAACGCCAATTTTGATCACAGCTTTATGATGGCCGCCGCAGAACGCGCCTCACTGAAACGTAACCCATTCCACCCTTTCGCCACTTTTGACACCGCGGCACTGGCCGGGCTGGCACTCGGACAAACCGTATTATCAAAAGCCTGCCAGACCGCGGGGATGGACTTCGACAGCACCCAGGCGCACTCCGCGCTGTACGACACCGAACGCACTGCTGTGCTGTTTTGTGAAATCGTCAATCGCTGGAAACGTCTGGGAGGCTGGCCGCTGCCTGCCGCCGAAGAGGTGTAATCGAGTCGATGCCTGATGACATGCAATGATTCAGGCATCTATAGTGAGGCTATTCCACGCATCATGCATGATATTCACGGGGAATAGCGTTAATGGCAGATAATCCAACCCCTTCATCGCCCCTGCCGGACGTGTTTTCACCGGCGACCCGCGACTGGTTTCGTCGTGCCTTTAAACAGCCGACCGCTGTCCAGTCACAAACCTGGCATGTAGCGGCGCGAGGCGAACATGCACTGGTGATTGCACCGACAGGCTCAGGGAAAACGCTGGCAGCATTTCTCTACGCCCTCGATCAGCTCTTCCGCGAAGGCGGCGAAGATACCCGCGAGGCGCATAAACGTAAAACCTCACGCATCCTCTATATTTCACCGATAAAAGCCTTAGGCACCGACGTTCAGCGCAATTTGCAGATCCCGTTACAAGGCATTGCAGAGGAACGGCGGCGGCGCGGCGAAATGGAAGTCAACCTCCGCGTGGGCATCCGGACTGGTGATACGCCCGCGCAGGAACGCAGCAAACTGACCCGCAATCCGCCGGATATTCTGATCACCACACCCGAATCACTCTATCTGATGCTGACCTCCCGCGCACGCGAGACGCTGCGCGGCGTCGAAACGGTAATTATTGATGAAGTCCACGCGGTAGCGGGCAGTAAACGTGGTGCGCATCTGGCGTTAAGTCTGGAGCGGCTCGATGCGCTGCTCCACACCTCAGCACAGCGAATTGGCCTTTCCGCGACTGTACGCTCAGCCAGCGATGTGGCAGCATTTCTTGGTGGCGATCGCCCGGTTACGGTAGTCAACCCGCCCGCAATGCGCCATCCGCAGATACGGATTGTCGTCCCGGTCGCCAATATGGATGATGTCTCATCGGTCGCCAGCGGCACTGGCGAAGACAGCCATGCGGGCAGAGAAGGCTCAATCTGGCCGTATATTGAAACCGGCATTCTTGATGAAGTGTTGCGCCATCGCTCGACCATCGTCTTTACAAATTCACGCGGCCTGGCGGAAAAACTGACGGCACGGCTGAATGAGCTTTACGCCGCACGCTTACAGCGCTCCCCGGCCATCGCCATAGACGCCACTCATTTCGAGTCGACCTCCGGCGCAACCTCAAACCGCGTACAAAGTAGCGACGTTTTCATTGCCCGCTCGCACCACGGTTCCGTCTCTAAAGAACAACGGGCGATAACCGAACAAGCCCTGAAATCAGGCGAATTGCGCTGTGTGGTCGCGACTTCCAGTCTCGAACTGGGGATTGATATGGGCGCGGTGGATCTGGTGATTCAGGTGGCGACGCCGCTTTCTGTCGCCAGCGGGCTACAGCGCATTGGTCGCGCCGGACATCAGGTTGGCGGTGTATCTAAAGGGCTGTTTTTCCCCCGTACCCGGCGTGATTTAGTCGATTCCGCCGTCATTGTCGAGTGTATGTTTGCAGGCAGGCTGGAAAACCTGACGCCACCGCATAATCCACTCGACGTCCTTGCGCAGCAAACCGTTGCCGCCGCGGCGATGGATGAATTACAGGTAGACGAATGGTACTCCCGCGTACGCCGTGCTGCACCGTGGAAAGATCTGCCAAGACGCGTGTTTGACGCCACGCTGGATATGCTTTCCGGGCGCTATCCCTCTGGCGATTTTTCTGCTTTTCGACCAAAACTGGTCTGGAACAGGGAGACGGGGATATTGACCGCCCGACCGGGCGCTCAGCTGTTGGCTGTTACCAGCGGTGGCACCATTCCGGATCGTGGCATGTACAGTGTGTTATTACCCGAAGGTGAAGAACAGACAGGCTCGCGGCGGGTGGGCGAACTGGATGAAGAAATGGTGTATGAATCGCGAGTGAATGACATCATCACTCTCGGCGCTACCTCATGGCGGATCCAACAAATCACCCGCGATCAGGTCATTGTGACACCTGCGCCAGGTCGCTCTGCCCGACTTCCCTTCTGGCGTGGCGAAGGTAATGGACGCCCCGCTGAATTGGGGGAAATGATCGGCGATTTTCTCCATTTGCTGGCGGATGGCGCGTTCTTTTCCGGAAATATCCCGCCGTGGCTGGCAGAAGAAAATACACTCGCCAATATTCAGGGGCTGATTGACGAACAGCGTAACGCCACGGGCGTTGTCCCTGGAAGCCGCCACCTGGTTCTCGAACGCTGCCGTGATGAGATTGGCGACTGGCGCATTATTTTACACTCTCCCTATGGAAGACGAGTGCATGAACCGTGGGCGCTGGCGATTGCTGGGCGACTGCATGCGCTATGGGGCGCTGATGCCTCGGTAGTCGCCAGCGATGACGGTATTGTCGCCCGCATTCCTGACACCGATGGTAAATTGCCTGACGCCGCGGTTTTTTTGTTTGAACCGGAAAAGCTGCTGCAAATTGTCCGCGAGGCGGTGGGCAACTCGGCACTTTTCGCCGCCCGTTTTCGCGAATGCGCCGCGCGGGCATTATTAATGCCGGGCCGCACGCCGGGCCATCGCACCCCGCTCTGGCAACAACGGCTGCGTGCCAGCCAGTTACTGGAAATCGCCCGGGGATATCCGGATTTTCCAGTCATTCTCGAAACCCTACGCGAATGTCTGCAAGATGTTTATGATCTTCCCGCGCTGGAGCGTTTGATGCGTCGCCTGAACAGTGGCGAAATTCAAATTTCCGATGTCACCACCGCGACGCCCTCACCTTTTGCCGCCAGTTTATTGTTCGGTTATGTGGCGGAATTTATGTATCAGAGCGACGCCCCGCTGGCAGAACGCCGGGCATCCGTACTGTCGCTGGACAGCGAGTTACTGCGCAATCTACTCGGTCAGGTTGATCCGGGGGAATTACTCGACCCGCAGGTCATTCGCCAGGTGGAAGAAGAGTTGCAACGACTGGCTACTGGCAGAAGAGCGAAAGGTGAAGAAGGATTGTTCGACCTGCTGCGCGAACTAGGGCCAATGACCGTTGAAGACCTGGCGCAACGGCATACAGGCAGTAGTGAAGTGATTGCGTCGTATCTGGAAAATCTTCTTGCAGTAAAACGAATCTTCCCGGCGATGATTAGCGGACAGGAGCGTCTTGCCTGTATGGATGATGCCGCCAGGCTGCGCGATGCCCTCGGCGTACAACTACCAGAGTCTCTGCCAGAGATTTATTTGCATAGAGTCAGTTACCCGCTTCGCGACCTCTTTCTGCGCTATCTCCGGGCTCATGCTCTGGTCACGGCTGAACAACTGGCTCATGAGTTTAGTCTCGGTATTGCCATTGTCGAAGAGCAGCTTCAGCAACTGCGCGAACAGGGTCTGGTGATGAATCTGCAACAAGACATCTGGGTGAGCGATGAAGTATTTCGTCGTCTGCGTTTGCGCTCGCTGCAAGCCGCCAGAGAAGCGACGCGTCCCGTTGCAGCCACGACCTATGCGCGATTGCTGCTGGAACGTCAGGGCGTATTACCCGCCACCGATGGTAGCCCGGCGCTCTTTGCCTCAACATCGGCAGGCGTTTATGAGGGCGTAGATGGTGTAATACGGGTGATCGAACAGCTTGCCGGAGTCGGTTTACCCGCCTCACTCTGGGAAAGTCAGATCCTGCCTGCCCGCGTACGCGACTATTCGCCAGAAATGCTCGATGAATTACTGGCAACCGGAGCGGTTATCTGGTCGGGGCAAAAAAAGCTGGGTGAAGATGACGGCCTGGTGGCACTGCATTTACAGGAATATGCCGCCGAATCGTATATTCCTGCAGAAAATGATCACGCGAAACGTTCAGCGCTTCAGCAAGCAATTATCGCGGTTCTGACTGACGGGGGCGCCTGGTTTGCGCAACAAATCAGCCAACGAACAGGCGAGATAATCGGCGAGCCAGTAGATCCTTCAGCCCTGCAAGAGGCGCTTTGGGAACTGGTCTGGCAAGGCGTCATCACCTGTGATATTTGGGCACCGTTGCGCGCCCTTACCCGCAGTAGTACCAGCGCACGCCCTTCAACTCGCCGTAGTAGCCGGGCTCGTCGTGGACGTCCGGTTTATGCACCGTCAGCTGTGCCGTTGGTATCTTACAACACACCAAAGCTGGCTGGACGCTGGTCGTTATTGCAGGTGGAGCCACTAAACGATACCGAAAGGATGCTGGCGCTGGCGGAAAATATGCTCGACCGCTACGGAATCATCAGTCGTCAGGCGGTGATTGCTGAAAATATTCCTGGCGGATTTCCGTCGATGCAAACGCTTTGCCGCAGTATGGAAGATTCCGGGCGAATTATGCGGGGTCGATTTGTTGAAGGTTTGGGTGGTGCTCAATTTGCTGATCGCCAGACCATTGACCGTCTGCGCGACCTGGCGCCCCATGCCACGCAGACGCGACAATATATGCCCGTGGCCCTTAGTGCCAACGATCCGGCCAATTTGTGGGGGAATCTGCTACCCTGGCCTGCACATCCGGCGACGCTGGTTCCGACTCGTCGGGCAGGCGCGCTGGTGGTCATTTCTGGCGGCAAATTATTGATTTATCTGGCGCAAGGTGGCAAAAAAATGCTGGTCTGGCAGGAAAAAGATGAATTATTACCACCGGAGGTTTTCCTGGCGCTAACCACCGCGTTGCGACGAGAACCACGGCTACGGTTTACGTTGACAGAAGTGAATGACCAACCGATCCGGCAAACGCCGATGTTTACGCTGCTGCGTGAGGCGGGATTTTCAAGTTCGCCACAAGGGCTGGATTGGGGATAAAAAGCACTGACGGATGCCGGTTAGCATCCGTCAGTATTGCAGAACGGATTATTCAGCATCCGGCTCTTCAGACTTGTATTTAGCAGCAGTTTCTTTGATCAGCTGCTGCAGTTCGCCACGCTGATACATTTCAATCACGATATCACAACCGCCTACCAGCTCGCCGTCAACCCACAGTTGCGGGAAAGTCGGCCAGTTCGCATATTTCGGCAGTTCCGCACGAATGTCCGGATTTTGCAGGATATCAACGTAGGCAAAACGTTCGCCACAAGCGGCAAGCGCCTGGACTGCCTGGGCAGAGAAACCGCAGCTCGGCAGTTTCGGTGAACCTTTCATGTACAGCAGGATCGGGTTTTCAGCAATCTGGCGTTGGATTTTTTCGATAGTGGTGCTCATTGTCTTGCTTCCTCAAACTTCTTTACGGCAGTAATCTGACATTGTAGCGGGTCAGTGCGGCATCGGAAAATAACATTTTCATCACGCTTTTGCTATTTTATCCCTTTGCTCTATTTGTTGCATTTCAAATATTCGTTTCTTCTCTGCCACGCTGCAAGCTGGCGTATTTGTGACCATTTTTAGCTTTCACTGCTGCTTTTTTTTGCGCTCGCCAACGAAACGTATTTTTTAACAATAAAAGCTATTAACTTTCCCTTCTTCTATGCATTAGAATCATCAAGTTTTGTAAATCAGACGCAGGCATGATAGACCTGCCTTAACAGAGGGACGCTCAGTGGCGCGGATAAACCGTATTTCGATCACGCTCTGTGCTTTACTTTTTACCACCCTGCCTTTAATGCCTATGGCCTATGCTTCCAAGCAAGCCAGGGAGAGTTCTGCTACCACTCATATCACCAAAAAAGCAGATAAAAAGAAAAGCACGGCAACCACCAAAAAGACCAATAATAAAGCCAGTCAGAAAACCGCCAAAAAAGTCGCCAGTAAAAGTACGACCAAAAGCAAAACCGCTTCTTCCGTTAAAAAATCCTCCATTACCGCTTCTAAAAACGCTAAAACTCGCAGCAAAAATGTTGTCACTAAAACGGCGTCTGCCAGCTTTACGGAAAAGTGCACCAAACGTAAGGGCAATAAGTCACATTGCGTGAAAGTCAAAAATGCCGCCCCTGGCACTATTGCCGACGCGCACAAAGCCAAAGTTCAGAAAGCCACTAAAGTGGCGATGAATAAACTGATGCAGCAAATTGGCAAGCCATATCGTTGGGGCGGGAGTTCACCGCGTACCGGTTTTGATTGCAGTGGACTGGTTTATTACGCTTATAAAGACCTGGTTAAGATCCGTATTCCGCGCACAGCAAACGAAATGTATCACCTGCGCGATGCGGCACCTATCGATCGCAGTGAACTGAAAAACGGCGACCTGGTCTTTTTCCGCACGCAAGGGCGTGGGACTGCCGATCACGTAGGCGTGTACGTTGGCAATGGTAAATTTATTCAGTCACCACGCAGTGGCCAGGAAATTCAAATCACGTCGTTAAGTGAAGATTACTGGCAACGTCACTATGTTGGCGCTCGTCGGGTAATGACCCCAAAAACACTTCGCTAAAACTTTACCCTGTTGTTACGGCAACAGGGTAAGTTCATCTTTTGTATCACCTTTTAATTTGCTACCCTATCCGTACTCACAATAAGGCTATTGTGCGTATACCAATGAATAATAAAGGAGAGTAGCAATGTCATTCGAATTACCTGCACTACCATATGCTAAAGACGCTCTGGTCCCGCACATTTCTGTGGAAACCATCGAGTATCACTACGGCAAGCATCATCAGACTTATGTCACTAACCTGAACAACCTGATTAAAGGCACCGAGTTTGAAGGTAAATCACTGGAAGAGATTATTCGCAGCTCTGAAGGTGGCGTATTCAACAACGCAGCTCAGGTCTGGAACCACACTTTCTACTGGAACTGCCTGGCACCAAACGCTGGCGGCGAACCGACTGGCAAAGTCGCTGAAGCTATCGCCGCATCTTTCGGTAGCTTTGCCGATTTCAAAGCACAGTTTACTGACGCTGCGATCAAAAACTTTGGTTCTGGCTGGACCTGGCTGGTGAAAAACAGCGATGGCAAACTGGCTATCGTTTCTACCTCTAATGCTGGTACTCCGCTGACCACCGATGCGACCCCGCTGCTGACCGTTGATGTCTGGGAACACGCTTACTACATCGACTATCGCAATGCGCGTCCTGGTTACCTGGAGCATTTCTGGGCGCTGGTTAACTGGGAATTCGTAGCGAAAAATCTCGCTGCATAATAACTGATGGCAAATGCAACATTGCCTGATGCGCTACGCTTATCTGGCCTACGCGGATCATCAATGTAGGTCGGTTAAGGCGCTTGCGGCAAGATAAAACGTAATTTGCCTGCAAACTGTAACGCAGAAGGTATCCCCTTCTGCGTTTTGTTTTATTAGCTGTTGGCAACGCAAACTGCTTCAGGTTGTTTTCTGGCTGACATAAACACCAGCAATAATGCCAGTCCTGCGACAATCGCCCCCATCACCGGCACAAAACTGTACCCCAGACCACCCGAAATCACTGCGCCACCTGCCGCGGCACCCAGAGCATTACCCAGGTTAAAGGCACCGATATTCACTGAGGAAGACAGCCCTGGCGCTTCGCTGGCAACTCGCATCACACGCATCTGTAATGGTGGTACCACTGCAAAGGTTGCTGCGCCCCACACCACCATGCTGATAGCCGCACCAAACTCATTACGCGCCAGGAACGGGATCGCCAGCATAATCACCATCAGCAGCAGCAAAAAGCCTTTCAGCGTGCCGTTGACCGAACGATCTGCCAGTTTACCGCCTAAATAGTTACCGATAGAAAACCCGACGCCAATCAGCACCAGCATGGCTGTTACGAACACCGGCGTTGCATGGGTGATACTTTGCAGTACTGGTGAAATATAGGTGTAGAGCGTAAACATTGCGCCAGCCCCCAGTACCGTCGTCAGCAAGGCTGATAACACCTGCGGACGCATCAATACCGCCAGCTCTTTTTTCACTTCCGGTCGCGCTCCTGCGCCGCCTTTCGGTAACGAGAAGAACAGGCTAACCATTGAAATCACGCCCAGCCCCGCCGTTGCCAGAAACGACATCCGCCAGCCAATAGTTTCGCCAAGCCAGGTCGCCGCAGGAACACCGCCAATATTTGCCAGAGTTAAGCCCATAAACATAGTGGCGACGGCGCTGGCCTGTTTGTGTTTAGGCACAACGCTTGCGGCCACGACTGAACCCAAACCAAAGAATGCCCCGTGATTCAGACTGGTCAGAATGCGTGAAAGCATCAACGTCATATAATCCGGCGCGATGGCGGAAAGCACGTTGCCAAGAGTAAAAATGGCCATCAGGAAAATAAGCGCACTGCGCCTGGCACGATGAGACAGCAGTAATGTCATCAGCGGCGCGCCAACCATCACGCCAACCGCATAGGCGCTGATTAACATGCCCGCAGCAGGAATCGAGACATCCACACCGCGCGCAATGACGGGTAACAGGCCCATTGGCGAGAACTCCGTTGTCCCGATACCAAACGCGCCAACGGCCAGCGCCAACAACGGATAGTTAATTTTCATGCCTAATCTCCACTTCTTCGCGTCATTACACGATCACGATATTCATCAAAGTGGCGAAAGCATGACAGCAATCACAAAAAATTGAAAATAACAAAAAGAGAAAACACTTTTGCCATTTTGCTAACAAAAGGGAAGAGAGTGCGAGGGAGGATGCGCTCCCTCGAAGGGAAATCAGTGCAGCGCGGCAGTCAAACCTACGGCCACGATCAAACCGAGGACAATAATGGTTGTTACCAGTGAAAATTTAAGGTCGGTACTCATCAAGTTTTCTCCTTTTTTATTACCCTACAAAAAGTGATATTACGCATTTTTACACACTGTGAAGAAAAAATCTCCCGCCATTTATAATGATAAGTGTTTTTACCACTTCCCCTTTTCATCAAGATCGGCCAAAATTCCACGCTTACACTATTTGCGTACTGGCCATTGACCCCTTCCTGACGCTCTGTGTCGTTTTTCCGGCGTACCGCAACACTTTTGTTGCGCGTAAGGTGTGTAAAGGCAAACGTTTACCTTGCGATTTTGCAGGAGCTGAAGTTAGGGTCTGGAGTGAAATGGAATGGCAACAATAAAAGATGTAGCGAAGCGAGCAAACGTTTCCACTACAACTGTGTCACACGTTATAAACAAAACTCGTTTCGTCGCTGAAGAAACGCGCAACGCCGTGTGGGCAGCGATTAAAGAATTACACTACTCCCCTAGCGCGGTAGCGCGTAGCCTGAAGGTTAACCATACCAAGTCTATCGGCTTGCTGGCGACCAGCAGCGAAGCAGCCTATTTCGCGGAGATCATCGAAGCGGTTGAAAAAAATTGCTTCCAGAAAGGTTACACGCTGATCCTCGGCAACGCGTGGAACAATCTGGAGAAACAGAGAGCCTATCTGTCGATGATGGCGCAAAAACGCGTCGATGGCCTGCTGGTCATGTGTTCTGAGTATCCGGAACCGTTGCTGGCGATGCTGGAAGAGTATCGCCATATCCCGATGGTGGTAATGGACTGGGGCGAAGCAAAAGCCGACTTTACCGATGCAGTCATCGATAACGCGTTTGAAGGCGGCTACATGGCCGGACGCTATCTGATCGAACGCGGTCATCGCGAAATTGGTGTCATCCCTGGCCCTCTGGAACGTAATACCGGCGCGGGTCGTCTGGCAGGGTTTATGAAGGCGATGGAAGAAGCGATGATCAAGGTGCCAGAAAACTGGATTGTGCAGGGTGACTTTGAACCTGAATCGGGTTATCGCGCCATGCAACAAATCCTGTCGCAGCCACACCGCCCTACTGCGGTCTTCTGTGGTGGCGATATCATGGCAATGGGCGCACTTTGCGCTGCTGATGAAATGGGTTTGCGCGTACCACAGGATGTTTCGCTGATCGGTTATGATAACGTGCGCAACGCCCGCTACTTTACCCCGGCGCTGACCACTATCCATCAGCCAAAAGATTCGCTGGGCGAAACGGCGTTCAACATGCTGTTGGACCGTATCGTCAACAAACGCGAAGAACCGCAATCTATCGAAGTTCATCCGCGGCTTATTGAACGCCGCTCCGTGGCTGACGGTCCGTTCCGCGACTATCGTCGTTAATCATCCGTTGCGGGAGTCTCTTCCGGCTCCCGCAGCCACTCCTTATTCAGCGTCTCACTATCGCCGAGATACTCCAGCAACCAGGTTAACGCTGGCGACATATCATTCTGCTGCCATGTCAGGCAACATGCCGAATCAGGGAATGGATTTTCCAGTTCTAACGCCACCCATTTTCCCTCATTAAGCCACGGTTTGGCGAAATGCGTCGGCACCATGCCAATGCATAAACCGGCCGAGATACAGGTTGCCGATGATTCCCAGTCAGGTACGACAAGCCTTTTTTGGTTATCCAGCAGCCAGGTAATTCGTTTGGGTAACGTCCGCGACGTGTCTTCGCGCACCAGCGACGGCCAGTTGCGCAACGTGTCATCGCTGAACGGCCCATTCATCGACGCAAGCGGGTGGTGGTGGGCAACAACACAACTCCAGCTCAACATCCCCATATCACGGAAGGCGTAACGGCCACCGACCGGAATCGCTCGTGTCGCGCCAATCGCCAGTTCCACGCGCCCATCGGAAAGCGCATCCCAGACGCCGTTGAACACTTCCTGAAAAACCAGAAGTTCGACGTCATCAAAATGGCGATAGAAATCAACAATCATCTGCCGCGTGCGTTCTGGCCTGACAATATTATCTACCGCGATGGCTAACTGACCGCGCCAGCCGTTCGCTATCTGCTGACATTGTTGGCGAGTGATCTGCATTTTTTTGACAACAGATCGCCCTTCTTTGAGAAACCACGCCCCGGCAGCGGTCAGTTCCACGTCACGATGACGCCGTTCAAAAAGCGGCACCGCCAGCCACTCTTCCAGCTGACGTACGGTATAGCTGACCGCAGAAGGAACGCGATGCAACTCCTGGGCTGCAGCGCTGAAGCTGCCATTTCGCGCCACTGCATCAACCACTTCGAGAGAATACTCAGACCACATAGTTTGCCTGCAAAATTTTTGAAACCAGTCATCAAATATTACCGTTTCACAACAGGAATTTCACTCCCTACACTTTGCGACGGTGTTTAATTGAGGAATTTAGAGAATATACATGCAACCTGGGAAAAGATTTTTAGTCTGGCTGGCGGGTTTGAGCGTACTCGGTTTTCTGGCAACCGATATGTATCTGCCCGCTTTCGCCGCCATTCAGGCCGACCTGCAAACGCCTGCGTCTGCTGTCAGTGCCAGCCTTAGTCTGTTCCTTGCCGGTTTTGCCGCTGCCCAGCTCCTGTGGGGGCCGCTCTCCGATCGTTATGGTCGTAAACCTGTGTTATTGATCGGCCTGACAATTTTTGCGCTGGGTAGTCTGGGGATGTTATGGGTGGAAAACGCTGCCACGCTGCTGGTATTGCGTTTTGTGCAAGCTGTTGGTGTCTGTGCCGCGGCCGTTATCTGGCAGGCATTGGTGACGGATTACTATCCTTCACAAAAAGTTAACCGTATTTTCGCGACCATTATGCCTTTAGTGGGGCTTTCTCCGGCGCTTGCTCCGCTGTTAGGTAGCTGGCTGCTGGTCCATTTTTCCTGGCAGGCGATTTTCGCCACTCTGTTTGCCATTGCCGTAGTGCTGATTCTGCCCATTTTCTGGCTTAAACCCACCACGAAAGCACGCAATAATAGTCAGGATGGACTGACCTTTACCGATCTGCTGCGTTCAAAAACCTATCGCGGGAATGTGCTGATTTATGCGGCCTGTTCAGCCAGTTTCTTTGCCTGGCTAACCGGTTCACCGTTTATCCTCAGCGAAATGGGCTACAGTCCGGCAGTAATCGGATTAAGTTATGTTCCGCAAACCATCGCGTTTCTTATTGGTGGTTACGGCTGTCGCGCCGCATTGCAGAAATGGCAGGGTAAGCAGTTGTTACCGTGGCTACTGGCGCTGTTTGCCGTCAGCGTGGTAGCCACCTGGGCTGCGGGCTTCATTAGTCATGTGTCGCTGGCCGAAATTCTGATCCCATTCTGTGTGATGGCCATTGCCAACGGGGCAATCTACCCGATTGTGGTCGCCCAGGCGCTACGCCCCTTCCCGCATGCGACTGGCCGCGCTGCTGCATTACAGAATACCCTGCAATTGGGTCTGTGCTTCCTCGCAAGCCTGGGGGTTTCCTGGCTCATCAGCGTCAGCACGCCGCTGTTCACCACCACCAGCGTGATGTTATCGACCGTGGTGCTGGTTGCCATCGGCTATAAGATGCAACATCAACCTGAATCTCACTGCCAGAATCATGGCGAGACGGAAGTCGCACATAGTGAATCACATTGATCTATAGCGATATCGTTATACTTAGGCTGCTAACAAAATTTTGTTGTATGATTGAGATTAGCAGCCTATACTGAGTTCCAGTTGTTAATATTACGATAAATATTATGTTTTTACGGGGACAGGAGCGTTCCCGGGTCACTATGGATGGTCATTTCGGCAAGGGTTCCTCCTTTCCTCTGTTCTACGTCGGATTATAGACTCGCGGTTTTCCTGCGAGATTTCTCACAAAGCCCAAAAAGCGTCTACGCTGTTTTAAGGTTCTGATCACCGACCAGTGATGGAGAAACTATGAGTTCATCGTGTATAGAAGAAGTCAGCGTACCGGATGACAACTGGTACCGTATCGCCAATGAATTACTTAGCCGTGCAGGCATCGCCATTAATGGCTCTGCCCCGGCAGATATTCGAGTTAAAAACCCCGATTTTTTTAAACGCGTTCTACAGGAAGGATCGTTGGGGTTAGGCGAAAGTTATATGGATGGCTGGTGGGAATGTGACCGACTGGATATGTTTTTTAGCAAAGTCTTACGCGCTGGGCTTGAAAACCAACTCCCCCATCATTTCAAAGACACACTACGCATTGCTGGAGCACGGCTCTTCAATCTGCAAAGTAAAAAGCGTGCCTGGATAGTAGGTAAAGAGCATTACGACCTTGGTAATGACCTGTTCAGCCGTATGCTGGATCCCTTCATGCAGTATTCCTGCGCTTACTGGAAAGATGCCTATAATCTGGAATCTGCCCAACAAGCGAAGCTCAAAATGATTTGTGAAAAATTGCAGTTAAAACCGGGAATGCGGGTTCTGGATATCGGCTGCGGTTGGGGCGGACTGGCGCATTACATGGCGTCTAATTATGACGTAAGTGTGGTTGGTGTCACGATTTCTGCCGAACAACAGAAAATGGCCCAGGAACGCTGCGCAGGTCTGGATGTCACCATTTTGCTACAGGATTACCGTGACCTGAACGACCAGTTTGACCGTATTGTTTCGGTTGGTATGTTCGAGCACGTCGGACCGAAAAATTACGATACCTATTTTGAGGTAGTGGATCGTAATCTGAAGCCAGAAGGCATTTTCCTGCTACATACTATCGGCTCGAAAAAAACCGATCTGAATGTTGACCCGTGGATTAACAAATATATTTTCCCGAATGGTTGCCTGCCTTCTGTACGCCAGATTGCGCAATCCAGTGAACCACACTTTGTGATGGAAGACTGGCATAACTTTGGCGCTGACTATGACACGACGTTGATGGCCTGGTATGAGCGATTCCTCGCCGCCTGGCCGGAAATTGCCGATAACTACAGTGAACGCTTTAAACGGATGTTTACGTATTATCTGAATGCTTGCGCTGGTGCCTTCCGCGCCCGCGATATCCAGCTCTGGCAAGTGGTGTTCTCACGTGGGGTCGAAAGCGGCCTTCGCGTTGCGCGTTAAGTGTTATTTCATCGCCCCCATTTTGGGGGCGATGTCATTTCAAACGCAGCTTTATTTCTTTTCCCGTGCCGCCAACACACGTTCAACAGTATCTACCACGGCCTGAGTTTGCGGATCGATTTCGATATTGACGCGTGCACCGAGTTTTTTCTTACCGAGAGTGGTACGTTCCAGCGTTTCCGGAATTAAATGCACACAAAAGCGGGTCGCTGTCACTTCACCAACCGTCAGGCTGATACCATCAATACCAATAAACCCTTTATACAGGATATATTTCATTAACTGCTCATCCTGTACTTTGAACCAGATCTGGTGGTTATTTTCTGATGTTATTATTTTCGATACTTCTGCGGTGGTCATAATATGACCTGACATTAAATGTCCGCCGATTTCATCGCTGAATTTAGCAGCTCGTTCTACGTTTACCCAATCCCCAACGTTTAAATCGCCAAGGTTTGTTATTCGTAACGTTTCTTTCATCAGATCAAAACTGATACGGTTGCCGTTAATTTCCGTTACAGTCAGGCAGCAACCGTTATGCGCGACAGAAGCGCCTGTCTCCAGACCATCCAACATGTAATCAGGTAATTCCACTACATGGGTTCGAAAATTTGCTTTCTCGTCAATCGACACCAACTTCGCGGTGCCCTGCACTATCCCCGTAAACATACTTACAACTCCTGAAATCAGTTAGGACATTCTGTTCAGCACAATAGCAGGTGGGAAACGTCCTTACCAGTAAAGGGGGTTGAGTGGTTATTTTTTCACTGGAGAATTAATAAATCCTCGCTACAATAGACTGAATTTCCCCTGCTTCTTCTTTTTGCTGCCCATTCAGGCGGTTTTTTAGTCTCTCATATAACAACAATATAAAAGGTGTTCACGTGCAGAAATACATTAGTGAAGCGCGTCTGTTATTAGCATTAGCAATCCCGGTGATTCTCGCGCAAATCGCCCAAACAGCGATGGGTTTTGTCGATACCGTCATGGCGGGCGGCTATAGCGCCACCGACATGGCGGCAGTCGCCATTGGTACTTCTATCTGGCTCCCGGCGATTCTTTTCGGTCACGGACTGCTGCTGGCAATGACGCCAGTCATCGCGCAATTGAATGGTTCCGGTCGCCGTGAACGTATTGCGCATCAAGTGCGACAAGGTTTCTGGCTGGCCGGTTTCGTCTCCGTGCTTATTATGCTGGTGCTGTGGAATGCGGGTTATATCATCCGCTCCATGCAAAATATCGATCCGGCCCTCGCCGATAAAGCAGTGGGTTATCTGCGTGCACTATTGTGGGGGGCTCCGGGCTATCTGTTCTTCCAGGTCGCTCGTAACCAGTGTGAAGGTTTGGCAAAAACCAAGCCGGGCATGGTAATGGGCTTTATTGGCCTGCTGGTGAACATTCCGGTTAACTATATCTTTATTTATGGTCACTTCGGCATGCCTGAACTCGGTGGCGTCGGCTGTGGTGTGGCGACTGCGGCGGTGTACTGGGTAATGTTCTTTGCTATGGTTTCTTATATTAAACATGCCCGTTCTATGCGCGATATCCGCAACGAAAAAGGCACCGCTAAACCAGACCCGGCAGTAATGAAAAGACTTGTGCAACTGGGTTTACCTATCGCGCTGGCACTGTTCTTTGAAGTAACACTGTTTGCGGTGGTTGCGCTGTTGGTATCTCCGCTCGGTATTGTCGATGTGGCAGGCCACCAGATTGCCCTGAACTTTAGTTCGCTGATGTTCGTTCTTCCGATGTCACTGGCAGCGGCTGTGACTATCCGTGTGGGTTATCGTCTGGGTCAGGGTTCCACGCTGGATGCGCAAACTGCGGCACGAACCGGGCTTATGGTTGGCGTCTGTATGGCAACGATGACGGCAATTTTTACAATCTCACTGCGGGAGCAGATCGCTCTTCTGTATAACGATAATCCAGAAGTTGTGACACTGGCTGCACACCTGATGTTACTGGCGGCGGTGTATCAGATTTCTGACTCGATACAGGTAATCGGTAGCGGGATTTTGCGTGGTTATAAAGATACGCGATCTATTTTTTATATTACCTTTATCGCGTATTGGGTGTTGGGTTTACCAAGTGGTTATATCCTGGCATTGACCAATCTGGTAGTTGAGCCGATGGGGCCGGCAGGTTTCTGGATAGGCTTTATTATCGGTCTGACTTCTGCTGCCATTATGATGATGCTACGTATGCGTTTCTTGCAACGTCTACCATCGGCTATCATTTTGCAACGTGCATCTCGATAAAAAAAAGAGGCGCAATCCGCAAAGATTGCGCCTTAATTTTAGGCTGACTGGAGCGTTGCGCCAATGCCATCTTCGTCCGGCTGCAATTTAAGTGTGCTGCAAATAGGCTGCCGACTGGCATCCGTTATCTCAACGTGAATATCGCCGCTGACTTCCCCTTTCACACTGATGAATTCTGGAGAAATTTCTTTCGCACTGGTTTGCAGGCAAATCGTTCCTTCTCCTCGCAGACGTTTCACCTTCAACTGCACAGACGTTGCTGTTGACGTTATCAGCCACACTTTTCCGTCATCGAGATTCAGGTTGCCAACATAGAAAGTGACATTGTCACCTTTAACCGTACTGCCATCGAGGATCAACACGCCTTCCTGCTGGACTGTAATCGTTGATTGTTTCAGATCAGCGCCATAACCAACAATCATAGAAGCGCCGTCCTGTAAGGCAACGCTCCCCGTAAGTTCAACCGGTGCGCAGTCTTCTTCTACGACAAATTTTTCGTCCGCACTGGTGGGAGACATCACAATCACTGTCCCACTTTGTACCACTGCGTTTTCCAGCGTACCGGCATGCACTTCAGCCCGCCCACCGGTTTTAACTGTCAGGTTTTTAGTCTTACCAGAACTGTAGAGTTGCAGACCGTCTGTCCCCAGGCGATAAACGGCGCCATTCTCAACGATGGTATGAATGTCTTCGCCGCCGAGATTATTCATGGTGCCACCCGCTATCAACGTATCACTGGCTTTACCTGCCAGCATAAAAACGCCGCCGTGGTTTATCTCACCATTGATGGCTTCTCCACCAGGGTAAACCAACAGTTCACCACCTTCATCTACAACAACTGCTGATGCTGTTCCGTTGACCAACAAACCACCATCCTGATCCAGAATGATTTTTTCCGCGCGATGGCCCTCCAGTACCCGCAGATTACCGCCATTCTCCAGCAATAAACCGCTGGCATAGCCCTGATCAACGCTAAATTCACCTTCGGGATGGCGGCCATTAACAGTCGCGAGCGTTGAGAGGCTAATCGCTCCACCGTCTGACTGAACAATGTCAGTGGCTATTGCGCCGTCACCGACTGATAACGTGCCATTGTTGCTGTACTGTGTACATTTGGCGATTCCACCAGTTTCAACTTTCAGCCAGCCAGCGTCTGTGACCACGGTATTTTCTGCTCTTCCGCCTGCCTCAACAATCAACTCGCCATCAGTAAGTTGAGTCGCGCCGATAACGTCTCCAGCATGAACAATTTGCACTTTCCCGTCGCTAATCAAGTTTTTTGCATCAGATCCCATGACTTATTCCTTTGCTGCATCTGTGTGCCTTTATCGCTACCTAAGTGTAAAGGCTACGAAGGATTTATCCACGATAGAATTGATATGGTGGCAAAGTCTCTGTTTTACATTGTGAGTCGAGGGATAATCGGCTGTATGAGATCTAAATATGATCTCTGGCCAAAAATCGCCCTTGCAAATCAACAAAATATCGCCAATTTGCTTAAAAGCTCTGCAAACGATAGAAATACCGCAGAAAATTACGATTTGCCTCTTGCCACCTTCACGCTCTGCCGCTAATATTCGTCCCCGTTGTCACCTACAACGTTGCGTTCATAGCTCAGTTGGTTAGAGCACCACCTTGACATGGTGGGGGTCGTTGGTTCGAGTCCAATTGAACGCACCATCCTGCGTCCGTAGCTCAGTTGGTTAGAGCACCACCTTGACATGGTGGGGGTCGGTGGTTCGAGTCCACTCGGACGCACCAGATTTTCTTAATCTGGTCTTCTCTTCCCTTTTGTTTCTCCTGTTTCTTCTCTGTATCCAATACGTTAAAAGATTTACACTATCCTCTTATGCGTTATCAGAAGGAGAATAGCTATGGCAACTTTATTACAACTTCATTTTGCTTTTAATGGCCCGTTTGGCGACGAAATGGCTGAGCAACTTAAACCGCTTGCCGAGTCGATTAATCAGGAACCCGGTTTTCTGTGGAAGGTGTGGACAGAAAGTGAAAAGAACCATGAAGCCGGTGGGATCTACCTTTTTACCGATGAAAAAAGCGCCCTGGCTTATCTGGACAAACATACGGCCCGCCTGAAAAATCTTGGTGTCGCAGAAGTTATTGCCAAAGTTTTCGATGTCAATGAGCCACTGAGTCAAATCAATCAGGCAAAACTCGCCTGACAGAGATTAATGAAGGGCGATACGCGCCCTTTTCGTCCCTGTCTGAAATTTCTCCTTTTCTAAATATTTCCACCACACTTACCTGATAACACCAAATTCAAAAAAATGCATACAGGTAAGTAACAATGAAAAAAATTGCCATTTTGGGTGCCGGACCAACAGGGATCTACACTTTCCTCTCGCTTTTGCAGCAACAAACGCCACTCTCCATTTCTCTCTTCGAGCAAGCCGACGAAGCGGGTGTCGGTATGCCGTACAATGATGAAGAAAACTCTAAAATGATGCTGGCAAATATTGCCAGCATTGAAATACCGCCGATTTATTGTACTTATCTGGAATGGTTGCAAGAGCAAGAGGCCAGCCATCTGCAACGTTATGGCGTTAAAAAGGAAAGCTTGCACGATCGTCAGTTTTTGCCGAGGATTTTGTTAGGAGAATATTTCCGTGATCGCTTTTTACGGTTGGTAGAGCAAGCACGACTGCAGCAATTTGAAATCAACGTTTATGAATCTTGCCAGGTGACCGATCTGCAAGTCACAGACTCTGGCGTGCTTATCTTCACAGATCGGGATTTGCCAGTTGAGACGTTTGATTTAGCCGTAATAGCCACCGGTCACGTCTGGCCTGACGAAGAACAGGCAAGCCGAACATATTTCCCCAGCCCGTGGTCAGGGTTAATGGAAGCGAAAATTGCAGCCTGTCGCGTGGGCATTATGGGAACATCCTTGAGCGGACTGGATGCCGCAATGGCGGTTGCTATCCAGCATGGTTCCTTTATTGAAAAAGATAATCAACGCATTCTGTTTCAGCGCGATAGCGACAGTGAAAAACTCAGTATTACATTGATGTCACGCACAGGTATTTTGCCAGAAGCCGATTTCTATTGCCCAATTCCCTACGAACCTCTATGCATTGTCACTGAACAGGCCCTGAACTCGGAAATTGAAAAAGGTGCACAGGGCCTTCTGGAACGGGTATTTAAACTTATAGTGCGAGAGATTACTTCGGCTGATCCTGACTGGAGCCGACATATTGCGATAGAGAGTCTGAATGTCGATACCTTCGCGCAAGCCTGGTTTGCCGACCGTAAACAGCATGATCCATTTGCCTGGGCAGAAAAAAACTTAGCAGAAGTCGAGCGAAATAAACGTGAAAAACATACCGTTCCCTGGCGTTATGTCATTCTTCGCCTGCATGAAGCCGTACAGGAAATTGTTCCGCATCTGAATGAGCACGACCATAAACGGTTCAGTAAAGGCCTTGCCAGAGTATTTATCGACAATTATGCGGCTATTCCTTCTGAATCTATAAAGCGCTTACTGGCTTTGCGCGAGGCGGGAATTATCCATATTCTCGCTCTCGGTGAGGACTACGATATGGAAATCGACAAAACGCACACAATGCTGAAAACAGCGGACAACAGCTACTCGTTTGACGTTTTTATTGATGCTCGTGGGCAACGCCCGCTCAAAGTGAAAGACATTCCTTTCCCTGGACTACGTGCACAACTACAGAAAACAGGCGATGAAATCCCTGATGTCGGTGAAGATTATACGCTACAGCAACCGGAAGACGTTCGTGGTCGCGTGGCGTTCGGCGCGTTGCCCTGGCTAATGCACGATCGGCCTTTCGTTCAGGGGCTTACGGCTTGTGCTGAAATTGGCGAGGCTATGGCGCAGGCCGTCGTGAAGCCAGCATCCCGCGCACGCCGACGTCTGTCGTTTGATTAAGGTAAAAGAGTCAGCATTCCACAAATTGATGTTGCTCATTCAGACGATAGCGAACTCCGGCGCGAATATTATTTTCACCTTCAACGGCTACGGCAAAGCGCACTCTTTCGCCGTCATGATACGCCAGCGCGGCGCTGCCTCCTGGCCCGAGAATAATTGAATCCACCACGCCCGTACTCACTACCGTTGAATTTTCACCGCTGGCGATGATATGAACGTTATCGCCACTGTTGGCAATTCTGGCGTTTGCGCCAAAGCTGGCGATTTGCACCAGATCGCCATTACTGGCGACATGACACCGTTCACCCAATGTACAAACGCGTACTCGCATTCCGGTATTCGCAATACGACTGCTGTCTCCGGCGCTGCTTATCCGCGAGGAATTACCGGTTACAGCAACACGGGCACGTTCACCTGAGCTACCGATATGGCTGTTAAAACCGACACTGCCAATCCGCACGCTATAACCCATGCTGGCAATTTGCGCAGCATACCCCACGGTGGCGATTCTGGCGTTATCCTCACAACAGCCGACGCGTGCGTGATCGTCGGCCCGGGCGAACTGACTGCAAAAGGGTATCTCTACGGGGTCCCTGGCCAGTTTTTGCATTGAGGAAACTTCCTGACGGGCGAAATTTTCGTCTGCCAGCCATTTTTTCCAGGCGTACTCAACCAGACTTTCCGCCCAGTCAGTAAATCCTTCGCCAATCAGGGCGTGGTGAATATCTGCATAAATTCCACCTTGCGGAAAACGGCGCAGAAACCAGCGGTACATAACCGCTCCTACACGCCACTCTTGCAGGTCAGTTCGTGTAATGATCATTCGTTAATGCCGGTGATAGCCATCGACCATACATTTAAAGGTTTCGTGCGGAGTACGCCCCGTGGTGCAAAGATAGAGATGGCCGAAGATAAAAAAGAGGCTTATAGCTGCCAGAGCAAAATGCGCCTGCAATAACCAGTATCTTACGCCAGGGAACACGTCCCCCACGGTTTGCGGGTAAAGACATAGCAGCCCCGTCAACAATAACAGCGGCAGCAATCCATACATCACACCAACATAAGCTGCCTGCTGCAATGGATTGAATTTAGACTGTGTTGTTGCAGGAAATGGATGATCTTCCCCTTGCATAATTCCAAGCAGATAAAACCGCGTTTGTTTAGCCGCTCGCCCCAGCCAGCCCTGACGGCGGATAATGTAGTGATGACCATTACCCCCAACGGCATTAATGAGAATAAAGCCAAGCCAGCATGCCAGTAGCAGGAATCCACAAACTTCATGTACGGCAACCAGACTTTTGACTGCAGCAACGCCCACCAGCGCAAAGTGATTGATTAGCCCACTTGCCAGCAACAAGACAAAGAGTAACGCATTCGACCAGTGCCATAATCTCACCGCCCTGCTGTAGAGATAAACCTTCTCGCCATGACCAGTGGAGGATTTCTTTTTACCACGAGCGCGAAGTAAGGCGTGAAGCCCCAACACTAACCACATCCCGACCAGCAGCAGCCCGGCAATGACCAACCACACAGGCCAAAATTCGGGAGAAAACTGCGGTACATAGTTTGCCAACTGGTTATGAAATTGTTCAGCATTTTGCGACGGGTTCATACATTTTCCTTTTTAATCAAATGTTGACCGAACCGGCGATACAGATGCGGTTTCCCGGCACCAGGCAGCTGATATTGATAGTATTTATTTTCCTGTAACCACGCCTGAATTTCTGGGCTATCTTCGCGACCAAAGATCAACGCATGTTCCGGACAGGCGCTAACGCAGATGGGCGGAAAACCTTTTGCCAGCCGAGACTCGGCACAGAAATCACATTTATCCGCCACTTTGGTCAGTGGATTAAGGTAACGAACCTGATACGGGCATGCGCCGATGCAGTAGCCACAGCCAATGCATTGTGATTTTTCTACCCGCACGATCCCCTGTTCATCACGCCACGATGCCCCTGTGGGGCAAACGTCGATGCAAGGAGCATCTTCACAGTGCTGGCATGACTGGCGAAAAAAGTGATACAGCGTTTCGTTATTGTTATCGGTGACCGGGATATGCGCGATAGACAAACGACTTCCCTGTGCCGGTACATGGTTAGTTTTACGGCATGCTCTGGCGCAAATATTACAGCCATTGCACCGTGATTCATCGTGAATCATGGCATATCGAACTTCCTTTCCTTGTCTGGTGCTCGCTAACAAAGAAGGTGCTGAACCGGTAAAAAAGATTACCGTTCCCATCCCCAGAACAAATTTGCGTCGAGTGAAGGACATCTTATTATCCTCTAATGCTGTGGCTGCGACTGTCCACCCTATCCATGATATCTCCCTGAAACTTCAGGGATTCTGAAACTGCTCAACCTCGAACCATTCACATAAGCCATAAGCTTTGCCATAGCTCATAAAACGCTCGCTAAACAGGTACAACACAGCCGTCGATGACGTCACCTGGCGTATATCGGCATACTCAGGAGCGATATCCATCGCGGCGAGCGCGGCTTCAATCTGCGCTTCCTGGTAGCAATATGGCGCTTGCGTCAGCATGGCGACCTTATAAGGCCGGGGATACGTCTGGCATTCGAAGCGAACTGCGTGTGCAATGGCCCGACAGATGTCCTGCTCAACAACCTGCAAAGACATAGCGGCATAGTTTTCGCTCATGGTTTGCGTTGAGTAGTAATAATCATCTTTACTGCCCGTCATACAGGCGATATCTGCGAAATCTGAACTCTGCCGTATGCTTTCCAGCAATGCAGAAAGATCCTCTTCAGCAACCGAATATGGCGGTGACAGGAACACGGCACGTGCAACCAGTTGACCCGCCGTCGAATGCTGGCGGATAAACTCCGCCAGAATTTCAGCCGGTTCAGGCCCTGTAACCGCATCGTTCGCAGTGTCATCGGGCTGACGCATACTGTGCAACCATTGACGCTTAGTCACGTCAATATCAGGTGCTTCCAGTTGTGTCATTTCCTCCTGCTGGCTCATTACGCCGGTTCCTTATGCTGGTAGCAGGTTATGTGTCGCCAGATCGGCGGCAATATCTTCCAGCCCGAGTCGATGAAGCGTTTCTCGCGTTGGACAACCAAGCTGTGGGTCCCAGCCCATTTCCTTGTAGAAAAGCGTGAGTGACTGGTGCATATCATCGCGGTCCATTTTGTCAGTACCTTCACTGAAGACCGGAATCTGCGGATCTTTATCAAATACCCAGGAACAAATCAGGTCATGCTCATTACGCATATCTTTGGTTTGCATCAGTTTTACCGTGTAGGCACGATGTAACGTAAAGATACGCTCAGCAGCTAAATCTAATTTTTCCTGCGTCATATCTTCGCCAGTGATTGCTTTAAAGAATTTGGCTTCTAGCGCAAGGTCGCCACGATAATTGCGGC
The DNA here is from genome assembly GCF_005781135.1 of Escherichia sp. E3659. Taxonomy (NCBI): domain Bacteria; kingdom Pseudomonadati; phylum Pseudomonadota; class Gammaproteobacteria; order Enterobacterales; family Enterobacteriaceae; genus Escherichia; species Escherichia sp. E3659. The sequence continues at coordinate 130,322 of NZ_VATQ01000002.1, forward strand.
TTTTCAGTGGCGAAACAGTCATTGGCCAGACCCAGTTGCACAGGGTGACGGCGTTATGCAAACAAACCCGCAACAGCGACCATTTGGCATATTTAATTTTTGCGTCATTGATCGGCGTGTAGTTTTTGGTTTCATCGTAAGCATCTTCAGAGCCAAAAAGCTCTTTTGCCACTTCCCGCTGCAGTTTCAACGGCAAACCGGAGCCAATAAAGTTGATGTGCGTATGCGTCATACAGTCACGGTTGAACATGCAGTTAACAATAGAACCGACCTGCGCCGATGCTTCATTGGCATGGTGAACCGGATAACCAAACGGCGACCAGAGTTTATTTTTTGCGTAGCCCCAGTACTCTTCACCCAAATTCCAGCGTTCAGCAATGGCATACGAGCCATCAGCCAGATGACTCAACTCACCCACGCGGTGCGCCAGACGGTAGTAAAAATCTTTAATGAAATTAACGTCACCAGCTTCCAGTTGATCCCAACGAATTTCCGCATACTCTTCAGCAGGCAGAACGCGCTTAAACACACCTTTGCTGTAACAATAGGTAAAGTCGCGATGCAACTGCCCGTAGTTACACCACAGCCCGTAGTCATCGAACAGATTCAGACCAACCAGATTACCAATCACTCGGCCATCATCTTTATCTTCAAAATCTTTCGGCCCGTTCGGGAAGATGGTGGTATGGACAAAGTTAGCGACACAGGTGTTACCACCTGTACTGGGTACACCAAACTCTTTAACCCGAGGAATGTTCATCTGGGTCATACAACGAATTGGGCATGAGTGGCAGCCACTCATTTTGACGGTGTATTTTTCTGCTGCCGGACCTAAGTCAAAGACGGATTTATAGGTGCGGAAACCGACCGTGTTTTGATTGCCAGGCGGGATTTCTCCTGTTTCAATCGGGCCGCCTTCCGCTGCACCCCAAAACAGCCCTTTACGTGCCGTCCAGCGTGATTTGGGATCAGAGTACTCTGCCCACGATTGCGGCGTACTTGGCACGACATGATTGTTATTAGCGCCAATAAGTTCGGTCATCATATAGTCATTGAGCCGTTTCATCTCCTGGCGATCGGCAATGTTGACTCCTTTTGTCCCTTCAACCGCAATCGCTTTCAGGTTTTTGGAGCCCATTATTGCGCCAGTTCCCGCTCCACCGCTGTGGTTACGACTATTCAGCATGCCAGAGAGAGGCACAAGATTTTCACCCGCCTGACCAATAGCCGCTACACAGGTTTCAGGGCTGGTTAAACGGCAAATTTCTTCCGTGGTTGCACGCGTCCCTTTCCCCCACAAGAAATCGGCTTTCTCCAGGCTAACTTTGTCATCTTTTATATTTAGCCAGACCGGTGATTTCGCTTTACCCTCGATAATAATGACGTCGTATCCGGCGAATTTCATTTGTGCAGCAAAAAAGCCGCCCATATGGGCGTCGACGACTAAATTTCCTTTGGTAAATGTGGAAAGTGATGTGATATTTACGCGAGAACTACAGGGTGCACCAGACCCTGTCAACGGCCCCGTAGCAAAAACTAATTTATTTGCTTCATCGAAAGGTTTGGTGCCTGGAGGTACTTCGTCATACATAATTTTGTAGCCAAAGCCCATACCACCGACAAAATCTTTAAACTTACTGGAATCTTCGAGGGTAATATTTCCTGTCGTAAGATTGACTCTTAATATATTACCAGTCCAACCGTTAGCCATGATTTTTTCCTTTGCAAGATTCACACAGTAATATCTTTCCACTCGATAATTTTTAACGCCCCTGTCGGGCAGGCGTTTGCGCATTCACCGCACAACACACATTTCGAGGATTTTTTAGTTTCAGTATTTACGGTGGCCATCATCCACGGACACGCAGTAGTACAGGCGCTACAACCAATGCAACGTTTATGATCGACGGTTATACATCCCTCTTCCTGCTGCCAGGTAATCGCGCCAATCGGGCAGACCTTCAGGCATTGAGGATCTTTACACTGGCGGCAGGTGTCGGCGGTATAATTCAGATCGCCGTATAAGCCGCCACCGGAACCTACGCCTTTGTCGCCAAAGAAATAATTACGATGGATTTTGATGCGGGAGAAAAAAGTACCAACGGCGCCATCGTTATAGTTGGTACAGGAGATTTCACAGCGGTGGCAGCCGGTGCAACGCGCACGCTGGGTAACTAACACGCCTTTGGGCGTGTTTATTAGCCCCACCGTGCCGCTATCGACATCTTCCTGTTTACAGCCCAAAAGTGACAATAACGCAGGGGCTATTGTTAAACCAGCAAGACCTTTTCCTGATATACGCAAGAACTCTAATCGCGTTAAGCCAATATCTAATAGTGGACGTTCAACCGGGTTCATTTATTTCGCATCCTCTTCGCAAACACAGTGCTGACAATTCAGCAGCCTGATATTAAGCATTCAACTAATACGCTGCTGACTATGCCTCCAACACCAGATATTTTTGTCCTAACCCGATAGCGTATGAGACATGATTTAACGCAAGTAAACTAATCCTTTATGGTTAGGAGAAAAAATAATGTGATTATTCTTAGTCCTTAACATTGATCGTTATCAATTAAAAACGGAAAGCAGAAGATTAAAAGCGGAGTGATATTTGTTATCATTTGAAATGAATTTCATTTACTCTACAATAATTTGTGATATACATTCCAGAATATAGAAATAGTTAATTCGCTATAAAATTAAATACATATCGCAATTAATATGGTTGCCTTACATCCATTTATAAAAATAAACTTACATGTGACGATATAATAAAACAGAGGGGATAAGGCGTTACGCGCTATCCCCGAACAATTATTTCACCAGTGCATTAATGACTGTTTCCATCGCCTGCTTTTCTAATTCGCTGCGTTGGATGCGTTTATTTGCTAATGCTGTACGCAGCACACCAGCGATGACGATGTGTTTTGGCTCCTGGCCCAGGTCACGCATCTCCAACACCACTTTCCCTACCACTCTGCACATTTCGCGGTACAGCTCATCATCTTTTGTCCGGTTGCCCATTATTCACACCCATTTATCATGCCAGTTATCAGCATATATCAATCTCATTACTTAAACAAAAAACAAACAAAATCAAACAAATAACTCGATAAATTATTATAATTGCATCTGTTGTGTAACGAGGGTATGCACTCTGTCTTTACTCCAGTCATCCTCTACCTTCCAACCATCTCCTTCCCTTTGCGCAAACAGCGATGATTTTGCGTAATCTGCTATCGAGGACGTTAAATCTTTGATAACAGTTTATTGTGTATATGCATGAATGTTTTTGAAACGCTGTTTTTGTTTTCCTTTTTGATTAAATTCAGCGTATAATCCGCGCCAATTGACTCTTGAATGGTTTCAGCACTTTGGACTGTAGAACTCAACGACTCAAAAACAGGCACTCACGTTGGGCTGAGACACAAGCACACATTCCTCTGCACGCTTTTTCGATGTCACCTATCCTTAGAGCGAGGCACCATCACTTTCGTAATACCGGATTCGCTTTCCGGCAGTGCGCCCAGAAAGCAAGTTTCTCCTATCCTTCTCAACTTAAAGACTAAGACTGTCATGAAAAAGACCAAAATTGTTTGCACCATCGGCCCAAAAACCGAATCTGAAGAGATGTTAGCTAAAATGCTGGACGCGGGCATGAACGTCATGCGTCTGAACTTCTCTCATGGTGACTATGCAGAACACGGTCAGCGCATTCAGAACCTGCGCAACGTGATGAGCAAAACCGGTAAAACTGCCGCTATCCTGCTCGATACCAAAGGTCCGGAAATCCGCACCATGAAACTGGAAGGCGGTAACGACGTTTCTCTGAAAGCAGGCCAGACCTTTACTTTCACCACTGACAAATCTGTTATCGGCAACAGCGAAATGGTTGCGGTAACTTATGAAGGTTTCACCACCGACCTGTCCGTCGGCAACACTGTACTGGTTGACGATGGTCTGATCGGTATGGAAGTTACCGCTATCGAAGGTAACAAAGTTATCTGTAAAGTACTGAACAACGGTGACCTGGGCGAGAACAAAGGTGTGAACCTGCCTGGCGTTTCCATCGCCCTGCCGGCACTGGCAGAAAAAGACAAACAGGACCTGATCTTCGGTTGCGAACAAGGCGTAGACTTTGTTGCTGCTTCCTTTATCCGTAAACGTTCTGACGTTGTCGAAATCCGTGAGCACCTGAAAGCGCACGGCGGCGAAAACATCCAAATCATCTCCAAAATCGAAAACCAGGAAGGCCTCAATAACTTCGACGAAATCCTCGAAGCATCTGATGGCATCATGGTTGCACGTGGCGACCTGGGTGTAGAAATTCCGGTTGAAGAAGTTATCTTCGCCCAGAAGATGATGATCGAAAAATGTATCCGTGCACGTAAAGTCGTTATCACTGCGACCCAGATGCTGGATTCCATGATCAAAAACCCACGTCCGACTCGCGCAGAAGCCGGTGACGTAGCCAACGCCATCCTCGACGGCACCGACGCAGTAATGCTGTCTGGTGAATCCGCAAAAGGTAAATATCCGCTGGAAGCTGTTTCTATCATGGCGACCATCTGCGAACGTACCGATCGCGTGATGAACAGCCGTCTCGAGTTCAACAACGACAACCGTAAACTGCGTATCACCGAAGCGGTTTGCCGTGGCGCAGTTGAAACTGCTGAAAAACTGGATGCTCCGCTGATCGTCGTAGCGACCCAGGGTGGTAAATCTGCTCGTGCAGTACGTAAATACTTCCCGGATGCAACCATTCTGGCGCTGACCACCAACGAAAAAACGGCTCATCAGCTGGTACTGAGCAAAGGCGTTGTACCGCAGCTGGTTAAAGAAATTACCTCTACTGATGATTTCTACCGTCTGGGTAAAGAACTGGCGCTGCAGAGCGGTCTGGCGCACAAAGGCGACGTCGTAGTCATGGTTTCTGGCGCGCTGGTACCGAGCGGTACTACTAACACCGCATCTGTTCACGTCGTGTAATATTGCTTTTGTGAATTAATTTGTATATCGAAGCGCCCTGATGGGCGCTTTTTTTATTTAATCGATAACCAGAAGCAATAAAAAATCAAATCGGATTTCACTATATAATCTCACTTTATCTAAGATGAATCCGATGGAACCATCCTGTTTTCTCTCAATTTTTTTATCTAAAACCAAGCGTTCGATGTTTCTTTGAGCGAACGATCAAAAATAAGTGCCTTCCCATCAAAAAAATATTCTCAACATAAAAAACTTTGTGTAATACTTGTAACGCTACATGGAGATTAACTCAATCTAGAGGGTATTAATAATGAAAGCTACTAAACTGGTACTGGGCGCGGTAATCCTGGGTTCTACTCTGCTGGCAGGTTGCTCCAGCAACGCTAAAATCGATCAGCTGTCTTCTGACGTTCAGACTCTGAACGCTAAAGTTGACCAGCTGAGCAACGACGTGAACGCAATGCGTTCCGACGTTCAGGCTGCTAAAGATGACGCAGCTCGTGCTAACCAGCGTCTGGACAACATGGCTACTAAATACCGCAAGTAATAGTACCTGTGAAGTGAAAAATGGCGCACATTGTGCGCCATTTTTTTTGCCTGCTAATTACGCCTATTGCGTCGCTCGTAACATATTTCCTTGCTCTGGTTCACCATTCTGCGCAGACTCTACTGCAGGCGCATTGCTGGCTGCGGGTGTCGCCCCGCTGCTTACCGCAACCGGATACCCTGCCCGACGATACAATGCTTTATCGACTAACTTCTGATCTACAGCCTTATTGTCTTTAAATTGCGTGAAGCCTGCAGGCAGTGCGTACGGCATTGTCTGAACGTTCTGCTGTTCTTCTGCCGATAACGGTCGATGCACTTCAACATAACGCATCCCGTTCGGTTCTACAGAGTATTTTACCGGTTCGTTGATCACTCTTACCGGCGTTCCCGTTCTCACACTGGAGAACAGTGCTTTAATGTCCGGCGCGTTCATACGCATACAGCCTGAACTGACGCGCAAACCGACGCTGTCCGGCGCACTGGTGCCATGAATGAGGTATTCGCCGTTGCCGTGCGCCAGGCGCAGTGCGTAGCGTCCCAGAGGGTTATTCGGCCCGGCTGGAACAACTGGCGGTAATTTGATGCCTCGCTCCAGTGAACGCTGACGAATACCCGCCGTGGGCGTCCAGGTAGGATTGGGGATTTTCTGCCCTACCCGTGTTTCCATCACTGGCGTTTCCAGCCCCTGCAAGCCAATGCCTATCGGGTAGACCTGCACGATATTTTCTCCCGGCGGATAATAATAAAGACGCAGTTCCGCAAGGTTCACAATTATCCCCTGGCGCGGTGCATCAGGTAATAACAGTTGCGAAGGAATGGTTATTGTCGTGCCTGGTTTTGGCACCGGAGCAATTGTGTTATTGGCTTCAAGGATCAACATTGCCGCAGTATCAAAACGACGGGCAATAGCCTGAAGGTTTTTATCCCCCTCTTGCACCGTATAGGTTTGATTTTGCCCAACCAGTCGGCTTCCGGTTGGTGGGAGCGGGTAATCTACCGCCCAGGCTGCCTGAATGGCGCTGAAAGCGCCGATAAGAGTCAGTGTTAGTAAAGACGCGCGTTTCATTGTAAACCTCCTGTATTTGCCGGTGGCTCACGCTGAAACGACGGATGGCGCTTATGTTTACCTGAAACCGAAACACTCCTGTGCAGGCCAGTGTAAACATCGACCACCCGGCAAAGTGAGCCTACCGGATGAAAGCTGTTCCTTTAGTTTAGCTAAGTGCAGCGGCTTTGGCGCGAATTGCGCGAATCATCGCTTCCAGACCTTGTGAGCGTGATGGAGTGAGATGTTGGGTGAGCGCCATTTTTTCAAACCACGGGCGCACATCGAAATTAACAATATCCTGCGGCGTCATTTGATCGTAGAGAATAAAAACGACCGCAATAAGCCCTTTCACAATGGCCGCATCGCTGTCGCCCTGCAATTCAATAATTCCCTGCGCATTCTGGCGCATTACAATCCATACCTGACTCTGGCATCCCTGAATACTATTTTGCGGGCTTCTGTCTTCGTCGCCTAATTCCGGCAGACGCTGTCCCAGTTCAATAATGTAGAGATATTTCTCTTCCCAGTTGGTGCAGCGTAAAAAGTTACGCAGCAATTTTTCTTTATCCGGCAATACAGCCATAGAGCCTCCCTTTTACCCCAGTAGACGATGAATACGTTGCAATCCAGTTACCAGACGATCCACTTCTTCATGGGTGTTGTACATTGCCAGCGACGCCCGACACATCGCGGGGACGTTGTAATAGGCCATTAATGGCATTGCGCAGTGATGTCCGGTACGCACAGCAATACCGTAGTTATCAAGAAAACTGCCGACGTCATAGGCGTGGTGTTTACCGAGATTAAAGGCAATAACGCCAAGTCTGTCCGGCGGACCATAGAGCGTAAGATCCGGCACCACAGCCAACTGCGACAATGCATAATGCATCAGATTTTGTTCATACTCGGCTATGTTATTAAGCCCAAGCGCCGAAACATACTCCAGCGCCGCGCCAAGGCCAATAATACCTCCGGTATTGGGCGTACCGGCTTCAAACCGCCACGGCGCTTTGGTCCAGGTAGTGCCTTCACTCAGGCTGACGGTGGCAATCATAGAACCGCCACCTTCCCACGGCGGCATCTCCTGCAACAAGGCTTCTTTGACATACAGCACGCCAATGCCGGTGGGACCATACAGTTTATGCCCGGAAAACACGTAAAAATCGCAATCCAGTGCCTGAACATCCACCGGATGATGCATCACCGCCTGAGCGCCATCCACCAGCACTTTTGCGCCATGCTGGTGCGCAAGCGTGATCATTTCCGCCAACGGATTTTCTGTGCCAAGCACGTTGGAGACATGAGTAATTGCCAGCAGGCGAGTTTTCTCATCAAACAGCGTAGGCAGCGTCTCCAGTTGCAGCGTGCCGTCAGGGTTAAGCGGGATCACACGCAACTCTGCGCCAACACGGGCGCAAAGCATTTGCCAGGGAACAATATTGGCATGATGTTCCATTTGACTAATGATGATATTGTCGCCTGATCTCACATTGCTGTTGCCCCAGCTATTGGCGACCAGGTTAATCCCTTCCGTCGTGCCGCGGACGAACACCAGCTCTTCCGCCGAACGAGCATTAATAAACAGCGACGCACGCTTGCGCACGTTCTCCATTTTCTCGGTCGCCTGGGCGCTTAAGGTATGAATACCGCGATGCACCGCCGCGTAGCCGTGACGATAAAACTCGGCCTCGGCGTCAATCACCTGGCTCGGTTTCTGCGCACTGGCGGCGCTGTCGAGATAAGCCAGTGGCAGACCGTTCACCTCACGCGAAAGCACCGGAAAGTCGGCCCGCACTTTGTCGACGGAAAAAGTCATCTTGCACCTCCCGGCAGCCGTTGACCGATTCGGGCCAGCACCTGCTGTTTGAGCCCATCATCACGCAATGCTTCCGTCAGTTCGGCGGCAAAGGCGTAGATAATCATCTGCTGGGCATCCTGTTGATTGATCCCGCGCGAACGCAGATAGAACATCTGTTCGTTATCAATACGCCCCACCGTCGCACCGTGGCTGCATTTCACATCATCAGCATAGATTTCCAGCTGTGGTTTGGTATCCACTTCCGCCAGTTTACCCATCAGCAGATTATTGTTGGTCATCTGGCCATCAGTCTTGATGGCGTGCTGCGCGACGTTGATCAAACCGTTAAACACCGCGCGACCTTTGTCGCTGACGATAGTTTTGTGCAGCTGGCGGCTATTGCAAAAACCTTTATTGTGTTCCAGCCAGGTGCGGGTATCACACACTTCGTTTTTCACCGGCATCGCCAGGCTATTGATGCGCAGCGTGCTGTTTTCGCCATTGAGTTGCGTACTGGTGTTGTGTCGTAACACGGCGCCGCCAAGCAGGAAACTGTGGCTAAATGCCGTGGCATCGTCTGCCAGCAGCAAGTCATTATGCGCAAAGTGGTGGCTGACCGGGTTTTCAAACGCCAGCTTGATATGCTGCAAGTGGGCGTTCGCTGCGACGTTGATAGTGAACCGTGCGCCGGTGAAATGACGAGCATCATTAAGACTGACAAAATGTTCAATCACCGTTGCTTCGGCACCTTCCGCCAGATCCAGATGATGCCGGTAATGGGCAGTGTTTACCTCTTCACCTGCCACGCCCTGGGTAATATGCATTAACAGCAATGGCTTCGCAGGCCGTTGACCGCGCTTGACAGCGATATGCGTAACGCTTTGTGCCAGACTTTCCGTCAGATGCAGAAACACTTCCGCCTGAATGGCATCAGGCAATCCCTGACGGTTGTCGTTAATGCTCACTTCATACCCGCTGCCTTCGGTTGCATCGCTCAGCGCGGGCACGTAACGTCCATCGACAAACACCAGCCGCACGGCGTCTAACGTTAACGCTAAGGCATCGCGTTGTTGCGGGGATATCTCACCCGCAATGCTGACAAACTGGCTATTGGTCAGCCCTTCCAGCGGCGTATATTTCCAGTGCTCATGTTTACGTGTCGGCAGCCCGGTACGCAGCAATTGTTGTAAATGCTGCTGTGCTTCTGGAGAACGTTTCGCCCCTTCAGCTTCAAACAAGTGATGCCACTGTTGCAGCGCGTTACTGCTGTTCGGTAAGCCAGCCATAACCCTGCTCCTCCAGTTGTTTGACCAACGTGAAATCACCGGATTTCACAATTCGCCCCTGATACAGAACATGGACGTAATCAGGCTTGATATAGTCAAGAATGCGTTGGTAGTGCGTAACAATGATGAATGAACGCTTGCCGTCACGCAGCGAGTTCACGCCATCGGCGACCACCTTTAATGCGTCGATATCGAGCCCGGAGTCCGACTCATCAAGAATGCACAGTTCCGGTTCCAGCACCGCCATTTGCAAAATATCGTTGCGCTTTTTCTCACCACCAGAAAAACCAACGTTGACCGAACGCGTGAGTAAATCTTCCGGCATCTTCAGGAGAGCAATTTTTTCTTCCATCAAATCCTGAAAATCAAAGCGGTCGAGCGTTTCCTGGCCGCGATAGCTGCGCACCGCATTAAGTGCCGTTTGCAGAAAAAACTGGTTACTGACGCCGGGAATTTCCACCGGATACTGGAAGGCCATAAAAATGCCTTCACCTGCACGATCTTCCGGCGACAGCGCAAGCAAATCTTTGCCTTTAAACTTAACCGTGCCGCCCGTCACTTCATAATCTTCGCGCCCGGCAAGCGTTGCCGATAAGGTACTTTTACCCGAACCGTTTGGCCCCATAATGGCGTGAACTTCACCGGGACGAACGTCGAGGCTTAATCCACGCAGGATAGCTTTATCTTCCACGCTGACGTGTAACTCTTTAATACTTAACATGTTTATTCCTTATCCGACGCTGTGTTCAAGACTGATGGCGAGGAGTTTTTGTGCTTCAACGGCAAATTCCAGCGGCAGTTCCGAGAATACGTCTTTGCAGAAGCCGTTAACAATCATCGAGATAGCGTCTTCTTCGCTGATCCCGCGTTGCAGGCAGTAAAACAGTTGATCTTCACCAATACGTGATGTCGTTGCCTCGTGCTCCAGTTGTGCGCTGTTATTGCGACATTCGACATACGGGAAGGTATGCGCCCCACAATTAGCGCCAATCAGCATTGAATCGCACTGAGTGAAATTGCGCGCATTGGTTGCCGTCGGCATGATTTTCACTAAGCCGCGATAACTGTTCTGACTATGTCCGGCAGAGATCCCTTTCGAGATAATGGTCGATTTGGTGTTTTTACCGATGTGGATCATCTTGGTACCGGTATCCGCTTGCTGATGACCGCTGGTCAGCGCAACTGAGTAAAACTCACCAATGGAGTTATCGCCGCGCAAAATGCAGCTGGGATATTTCCACGTAATCGCTGACCCGGTTTCTGATTGCGTCCATGACATTTTGCTGTTTTCGCCTTCGCACAAAGCACGCTTGGTGACGAAATTGAGAATACCGCCGGTATTGTTATCGCCAGGAAACCAGTTTTGTACCGTGGAATATTTCACCTCGGCGTTTTTATGGATGATGACTTCCACCACCGCCGCGTGTAACTGATAGCTGTCACGCACCGGAGCGGAACAGCCTTCAATGTAGCTGACGTAGCTGTCTTCATCGGCCACCAGAATGGTGCGCTCAAACTGCCCGGTTTTTTCCGCGTTAATGCGGAAATAGGTGGAGAGCTCCATCGGGCAGCGCACGCCTTTAGGCACATGAATAAACGTACCGTCAGAGGCTACCGCCGCATTAAGCGCGGCAAAGAAGTTGTCATTCCCCGGCACCACGGTGCCGAGATATTTACGCACCAGTTCCGGGTGATCGTGAATCGCCTCGCCAAAGGAACAGAAGATAATTCCCTGCTCCGCCAGCTTTTCGCGATAAGTGGTGGCAACCGAAACAGAGTCGAAAATGGCATCCACCGCCACCTCTTTGCCTTCCCGCACGGGAACGCCTAGCTGCTCAAACGCCGCCTCCACCTCTTTACTTAAAAAGGCGTTCGCGCCAGTTTGCTGCACCGCGCCGGGTTCAGACGCGCAGTTGTCGTCACAATTACCGCACGATGGTGCCGAGTAGTAGCTGTAATCCTGATAATTCAGCTTGTCGTAGTGCGCTTTCAGCCAGTGCGGCTCTTCCATCTCCAGCCATGCGCGATAGGCGCTGAGACGAAACTCCAGCATCCACTCCGGCTCATTACGCTTCGCCGAAATTGCGCGCACCACCTCTTCGTTTATCCCCTTTGCCAACTCATCGGTGGCTAACTGGGTGAAGAATCCTTCTTTATAATTCAGCGGGCCGCCGGTCCAGGTTTTGACATCGTCAGTTGCTTCAGTATTACGAGACATAGTACCGCCTATACCCCAAAGCTTTCGCCACAGCCACATTCATTCTGGGCTTTCGGGTTGTGAAATTTGAATATCTGATTGAGTCCTTCGCGAACGAAATCGACTTCCGTGCCATCAATAAACGGCATCGCTTGCAGCGGAACGAACAGCTTCGCGCCGTCGTGTTCAAACAGCAGATCATCTTTCTCTGGCTCGCAAACACTGTCGAGCACATAGCCAAAGCCCGCGCAGCCTGTTTGTTTGACGCCTAAACGCACGCCAACCATGCCCGACTGCTTCGCGACTAAATCACGTATATGCGCCGCGGCTGCGGGTGTTAACGTTAAGCCTTGCCAGGCGAAATCCTGTGGATTAAACGTTCCTGAATGCATGTCCATCGATTTACCTCACTTCATCGCTTTCAGCGTATAACAGCATGTTAGTGATAATGATTATCAGTTCAACCCAACAAACGCAGGGGCTTTAGCGTAAAACATGCTTTTTTCCTGTATTTAATAAGCATAGACCCTGATGAGAGGGTTAACAGGCATGCTAAGAATTAGGTATCTCATTGTTAGATAATGATTATTATCGAACTGGCGTTAAGGCTGTGATGGAAAAGAAAAAGTTGTATCGAAAATGACTATTTAAGAGATAGGTAAAAAAGTGGCGAGTTCAGAAATAAGAAAACCCTTAAGTCTGTGCATCACAGGCTTAAGGGCTTCTACCCCATCCGGCGCTTATCTCCGGCACTCATAGTGGCTTAGCTCTTGAAGGGGCGATAAGAATAATCTCATAAGACTACGTCGCCGTTTTAACACAAACTGCGATTTGTATTATTTTTGAGCAATATCAGGCAGGTAACAACGGGAGGACGGTCAGAAAATAATCGTCAGACCTGGACAGATGTTAATCCAGGTCGATGGGCGTTCAGACTATGTTCAGTAGGGATTAATGCACGCCCAGACGCCAGGCGAAGTAGATTTCTTCTTTCAGTTCCGTAGACGAAAGAGTAAGCAGATCAGCAAATTCAAGTTCTAGTTGTTTCAGACGCTTGAGATATTGAGCGGGTGAAAGATTGCTTTGGTCACGGCGTAAAAATTCGATAGCCAGCTGGGTGGGATTAAGTTGAGTAGACATAGCATCCTCGCTTTAGACAAGACCTGCACAGTATACCACCGTTTACTGCGCAGATAATAACCAAAAGCAATATGCATCACACTTTTCTGGTGACAACGTCACAAAATGGCGGTCGTCAATCGTGACGAACAGCACAAACGCCCTTTCTCATCGAAGATTTCAATCTGCCAGACCTGGTGACGCGAACCGAGATGCAACGGTTTGCATACGCCGCGCACCCGCCCTTCTCGTGCCGAGCGGACGTGGTTAGCATTGATTTCCAGGCCAACCACTTTTTGCTCGCCTTCGGTACATAAATACCCGGCAACGGAACCGATACTTTCGGCCAGCACCACGGATGCCCCGCCATGTAGCAGCCCAAAAGGCTGCTTTGTCCGCGAGTCTACTGGCATTGTCGCTTCAAGGGTGTCATCACCAATATGTTCAAAACGAATATCCAGCAACCCCACCATGTTTCCTTCACCCATAGCATTCAGTGCTTCCAGGGTGATTTTACGTTTCCATATCATTTAATAATCTCCAGTAATGCCTGCACGGGATGGCGTACCCCCGTCCCTTCAACCCGTTTAACCTGGCTGCGGCAAGAATACCCGGTCGCCAGACAGCGATTACGCGGTAGACGCTGCATTGCCTGATGCCAGGATAACTCATAGATCCCGAGCGAGTTTTTATGGTTTTTCGCCTCATGTCCGTAAGTCCCTGCCATGCCGCAGCAACCCACGCTGACATTTTCCAGTTTCGCGCCAAAACGGGCAAATATCGCGGCCCATTGTGCTGGCGCCCCCGGCAAGGCGGTAACTTCAGTACAGTGACCAAAGAAATACCATGATTCACCGCTGACTGCTGTCACTGGCTGTGACTGAAGCGCGCTTGCCAGCCATTCATTCGCCAGTAAGACGTTAAACTCGCCACGCGCCTCGCCCAGAGCCAGTTTATATTCATCGCGATAACAGAGCACCAGAGCCGGATCGACCCCCACCATTGGCATCCCCAGTTTCGCCATACGGTTGAGAAAATCCGCCGTCTTTTTCGCCGTCTTCGCAAAACGATTAAGAAAGCCTTTGATATGCTGCGCTTTACCATTCGGTGAGAATGGCAACAGCACTGGCTGGAAACCTAATTTTTCGACCAGACGAACAAAATCCGCCACCACCTGCGCATCGTAATAACTGGTGAAAGGATCCTGCACTACCAGCACCGTGCGTGCTTTCTGTTCTGAACTGAGCGCTTCAAGCTGTTCCAGCGTCATGTTTGCCGAGCGATGCCCCACCATTTGTTGTTGCAGCGACGGCACTGAAAGCAGCGGCAAATCGACCATACCGATGTGTTTTTCCGAGAGTTTGCGCACCAGCGGCTGGTTAATGAAGAAGTTAAAAGTCTTTGGCGCACGCGCCATCAGCGGTGCGTAACTTTCGACCGTTGCCACCAGATGATCGCGCAATGGGCGTAGATAGCGCGTGTGATAGAGTTGCAAGAAACGAGAGCGAAACTCCGGTACGTCAATTTTGATCGGACACTGAGTCGAACACGCTTTACAGGCCAGGCAGCCCGACATCGCCTCTTTCACTTCGTGCGAGAAGTCATATTCGCCCTTATTTGCATGCCAGCTATTGCGCATACGGGCAATTAACGTGCGCAAGCTGACGCCAGACTCTGGTAGCTCTTGCTCCAGTTTTAGAGGGTCAACGCCGCGATCCGCCAGCAAACGTAACCATTCACGCACCAGTGTTGCACGCCCTTTCGGTGAATGAATGCGGTTCTGAGTTATCTTCATTGACGGACACATCGGGCTGCGGGCATCAAAGTTGAAGCACAAACCGTTGCCATTACATTCCATAGCGCCGCGCCACTGCTGGCGTACCGCGATGGGGATTTGTCGGTCATACGTGCCACGCTTTACCGCGTCCACTTTCATCATTGGCGCGTCAATACCTTCTGGTGGGCAGATTTTCCCTGGATTTAGTCGGTTATGCGGATCAAACGCCGCTTTAACCTTACGCAGTTCTGCGAAAAGCTCCTCACCGAAAAACGCCGGACTGTATTCGGCACGAAAACCTTTACCGTGCTCGCCCCATAACAAGCCACCGTATTTTGCAGTCAGCGCCACCACGTCATCAGAGATTTGCTTCATCAACATCTCTTGTTGCGGATCGCACATATCCAGCGCCGGACGGACGTGCAAGACACCTGCGTCGACGTGGCCAAACATGCCATAACTTAAACCGTGGCTGTCGAGCAGTGCGCGAAATTCAGCAATATAATCTGCCAGATGTTCCGGCGGTACGCAGGTATCCTCAGCAAACGGAATTGGCTTAGCGGCACCTTTGGCATTGCCGAGCAGGCCGACGGCTTTTTTGCGCATTGCATAAATACGCTCAACACCTGCCAGCTCACTGCACACCTGCCAGCCGATCACCCCTGCCTGCTGGCTGGCAATCAGTTCATCCAGCCGCGCACAGAGTGAATTTACCCGCTCGTCAATCAGCGCCTCATCATCTCCGGCAAATTCAACAATGTTCAGCCCGAGCATCTCTTTGTCTGGCACATTGGTAATCAGTTCGCTGACGGAATGCCAGACAATATCTTCCCGCGCCAGATTCAGCACTTTTGAGTCCACCGTCTCTACCGAAAGCGCACGCGCCTCAACCATAAACGGCGCATTACGCAGCGCGGAGTCAAAAGAGTCATATTTGACGTTCACCAGACGGCGCACTTTAGGCAAGCGCGTAATATCCAGCCGCGCTTCGGTAATAAAGGCCAGCGTCCCTTCTGATCCGGTCAGAATGCGCGTCAGGTCGAACTCGGTCATTTCATCGTTAAAGACATGACGCAGATCGTAACCGGTAAGAAAACGGTTAAGTTTGGGAAATTTGTCGATGATTAACTGGCGTTGCTGACGGCAACGTTGATAGACAGTGTTGTAGATCCGCCCAATCGTGGTATTGGTTTTACCCAGCGTTTCAGCAAGTTCGACGGGTAAAGGTTGCGTATCGAGAATATCGCCCCCCAACAACACCGCCCGCACGCCCAACACGTGATCTGACGTTTTGCCATAGACCAGCGATCCCTGACCTGATGCATCGGTATTGATCATCCCGCCGAGCGTTGCCCGGTTGCTGGTCGAAAGTTCTGGTGCAAAAAAGTAGCCGAACGGTTTCAGGTACTGATTGAGTTGGTCTTTTATCACCCCGGCCTCAACGCGCACCCAGCCCTCTTCAGGGTTAATTTCGATGATGCGGTTCATATGGCGGGACATATCAACAATAATCCCCTGGTTGAGCGCCTGACCGTTAGTGCCGGTGCCGCCGCCGCGGGGGGTAAAGATCAGCGATGTATAGCGTTCCTGGGCGGCAAGACGGGCGATCAGCGCCACATCTGCGGTTGAACGCGGAAATACCACCGCATCGGGGAGAAGTTGGTAAATACTGTTGTCGGTCGACATTGTCAGACGATCGGCATAACTTGTCGCCGTATCGCCGGTAAAACCTTGTTGCTCCAGCTCTTGCAAAAAATTAAGCACCAGTTGAACGACGCCGGGTGCCTGGGAAATCTGTGGAATCATTATATTGACCCTTTCCTGCGGTCTGTGATGTAGGTCGATACACTGTTCTTTCAGGCTGCTGCAATAGCACACTGAAAGGTGATGTTTGTTTACTCTATGGATTTCGAGTTGCAGGAAGGCGGCAAGCGAGTGAACTCCAGGAGCTTACAAAAGTAAGTGACTGGGGTGAACGAACGTAGCCGCAGCACATGCCACTTGAAATACGACGAGTAAATCGTTTGCGTGTTACCTGAGTTGTTGTACCACATTTTTTTCTAACACGCCCATCAGAATTAAGGGCAGAATCGGCCTGTTAAAAACCGCTGAAATTGCTCATCATTATGCAGGTGAGTTTCGCGTGTTCACGTCGCGTCGACGATTTGACGCACAAAAAAGGTGAAAAGTAGTTATGGTAAATGTTCGTCAGCCCAGGGATGTCGCACAAATTCTGCTTTCGGTGCTGTTTTTAGCCATCATGATTGTGGCATGTCTGTGGATCGTTCAACCCTTTATTCTCGGCTTCGCATGGGCCGGTACGGTGGTTATCGCCACCTGGCCGGTATTGTTACGTTTGCAAAAGATCATGTTTGGCCGCCGCTCTCTCGCCGTTCTGGTAATGACGTTGCTCCTGGTGATGGTGTTTATCATCCCTATTGCTTTGCTGGTTAACAGTATCGTCGACGGCAGTGGCCCGTTAATTAAGGCCATCTCCAGTGGAGATATGACATTACCGGATTTAGCGTGGCTTAATACCATTCCGGTGATTGGCGCGAAGCTGTACGCAGGCTGGCACAATTTGCTGGATATGGGCGGCACGGCAATTATGGCGAAAGTCCGTCCTTATATTGGCACCACCACAACCTGGTTCGTTGGGCAGGCGGCGCATATCGGGCGCTTTATGGTGCATTGTGCGCTGATGCTTCTCTTCAGCGCCCTGCTGTACTGGCGCGGTGAACAGGTGGCGCAAGGCATCCGCCATTTTGCGACCCGTCTGGCGGGCGTTCGTGGTGATGCGGCAGTTCTGCTGGCGGCACAAGCTATCCGCGCGGTGGCCCTGGGCGTTGTGGTGACTGCGTTAGTGCAGGCAGTGCTTGGCGGTATCGGTCTGGCCGTTTCCGGTGTGCCTTACGCCACGCTGCTAACGGTATTAATGATCCTCTCCTGCCTTGTTCAGCTAGGCCCGCTGCCAGTGTTGATTCCGGCGATTATATGGCTCTACTGGACCGGCGATACCACCTGGGGAACGGTATTGTTAGTGTGGAGCGGTGTGGTTGGCACTCTGGATAACGTCATCCGCCCAATGTTAATTCGCATGGGCGCAGATTTACCGCTGATTCTGATCCTCTCCGGGGTTATTGGTGGTTTGATTGCTTTCGGTATGATCGGTCTGTTTATTGGTCCGGTACTACTGGCTGTTTCCTGGCGTCTGTTTGCCGCGTGGGTTGAAGAAGTCCCGCCGCCGACTGACCAACCAGAGGAAATTCTCGAAGAGCTGGGCGAAATCGAGAAACCGAATAAGTAATTTCTCATCAGGCGGCTCTGCCGCCTGATTGTTAATCACTGCTAATTGATATTTCATTCCTCCAGTCCGTATTTTCCTGCTTACCGCCATTCAGCTGGCAGTATCTGTCGCAAATCCTTTACAGTTTTTAAACTAATGAGACGAATCTGATCGACGCAAAAAGTCCGTATGCCTACTATTAGCTCACGGTTATAAATCAACATATTGATTTATAAGCATGGAAATCCCCTGAGTGAAACAACGAATTGCTGTGTGTAGTCTTTGCCCATCTCCCACGATGGGCTTTTTTTTAACATTTTTTGCTTCATTACCCCGCCTCTCGTTCTTTCCAATAATGTTGCACAAGATACTGTGACTCTCTTCAAGCCGTAAGCAGGCTGATAATGTTATTTATATTTTATTCTTTTTTTCATGCAGCCAATACACGATGAACGCTTATGAACTCCAGGCACTACGCCATATTTTTGCCATGACTATTGATGAATGCGCGACCTGGATTGCCCAGTCCGGTGACAGTGAAAACTGGCGTCAGTGGGAAAATGGCAAATGCGCCATTCCTGATTGTGTGGTCGAGCAACTGTTGGCTATGCGTCAGCAAAGAAAAAAACATCTTCGTGCCATCATAGAGAAAATAAATAACCGCATCGGCAACAACACCATGCGTTTTTTCCCCGACTTAACCGCGTTTCAACAAGTCTACCCTGACGGCAATTTTATTGACTGGAAGATTTACCAGTCTGTTGCAGCTGAATTATATGCTCACGATCTGGAACGCCTGTGTTGATATTTTAACGGGATACAACGGACGTCATGACAAAAATAATAAACGGATGCTGACATAACAACAGCAACTTTTTAAGCAATATTGCTAAGTAGATCTTATGAAAAATCCCTATCTCCCTACCGCACTGGGGCTGTATTTCAATTACCTGGTGCATGGTATGGGCGTCATTTTGATGAGCCTGAATATGGCCTCGCTTGAGACGCTTTGGCAGACCAATGCCGCAGGCGTTTCGATTGTTATTTCATCATTAGGTATAGGACGATTGAGTGTCTTGCTTTTTGCAGGATTATTATCCGATCGCTTTGGTCGCTGCCCTTTTATTATTCTGGGTATGTGCTGCTATATGGCCTTCTTTTTTGGCATCCTGCACACCAATAACATCATTATTGCTTATGCTTTTGGTTTCCTGGCGGGCATGGCGAACAGTTTTCTCGATGCTGGTACCTATCCCAGTTTGATGGAGGCCTTTCCTCATTCACCGGGTACAGCCAATATTTTAATTAAAGCCTTTGTCTCCAGCGGGCAATTTTTATTGCCGCTAATTATCAGTCTGTTAGTGTGGGCTGAACTGTGGTTCGGTTGGTCTTTTATGATTGCCGCAGCAATTATGATCGTTAACGGTCTGTTTTTATATCGCTGTACTTTTCCACCACATCCGGGCCGTCGCTTGCCTGTGATAAAGAAAGCGACCACTTCCGCGGGGCATCGCTGCTCAATTATTGATTTAGCCAGTTACACCCTCTATGGCTATATTTCAATGGCAACCTTTTATCTGGTTAGCCAGTGGCTGGCACAATACGGGCAATTTGTCGCTGGCATGTCATACACCATGTCGATCAAATTACTCAGTATCTATACCGTGGGTTCGCTGCTGTGTGTATTTATTACTGCTCCACTCATTCGTAAAACCGTTCACTCAACAACATTGTTGATGCTGTACACTTTTATCTCATTTATCGCCCTGCTCACCGTCTGCCTGCATCCCACATTTTATGTGGTGATAATATTTGCTTTCGTCATCGGTTTTACCTCCGCAGGTGGTGTTGTACAAATTGGCCTGACGTTAATGGCGGAACGTTTTCCCCATGCCAAAGGAAAAGCAACGGGGATCTATTACAGTGCGGGCAGCATTGCAACATTTACCATTCCGTTGATTACGGCTCATCTTTCGCAAAGAAGTATTGCCGATATTATGTGGTTCGATACCGCCATCGCTGCTATCGGCTTTTTACTGGCGCTGTTTATTGGCGTACGCAGTCGAAAAGAAGCACAACATCCATCATTAAAGGAGAATGTTGCTACGGGCGGGTAATGCAATATTCTTTTCAGGTCATGCAAGATCTTACGGATAAATTACTCTTTCTGCGCTAATTAAGGAAAATCGCGATCAAAAACAAACTATCACATGCAATATTCCTGGAAACATAAACTTTATGCCATGTACCCAGAGAAAATCATCTTCAGTATAGTGATTATGAAAACCGTCGAAATACAACACGGACGGTAACAAAATTATCTTTCAGCAAGGAGCTGTGAAAATGTCTCAAAATAAGGCTTTCAGCACGCCATTTATCCTGGCTGTTCTTTGTATTTACTTCAGTTATTTCCTGCACGGCATTAGTGTTATTACGCTTGCACAAAATATGTCATCTCTGGCAGAAAAATTTTCGACCGATAACGCCGGTATCGCCTATTTAATTTCTGGTATCGGTCTGGGCCGTCTGATAAGTATTTTATTCTTCGGTGTAATCTCCGATAAATTTGGTCGGCGAGCAGTAATATTCATGGCCGTTGCCATGTATATGCTGTTTTTCTTTGGTATTCCGGCCTGCCCAAGTTTAGCTCTCGCTTACGGTCTGGCAGTGTGCGTTGGTATCGCCAACTCGGCCCTGGATACCGGTGGATATCCGGCGTTGATGGAATGCTTCCCGAAAGCCTCGGGTTCAGCCGTAATATTGGTTAAGGCGATGATATCGTTCGGGCAAATGCTCTATCCGATGCTGGTGAGTTATATGCTGTTGAATAACATCTGGTACGGTTATGGGCTGATTATTCCAGGCATTCTGTTTGTGCTGATCACGCTGCTGCTATTGAAAAGCAAATTCCCAGGTCAGTTGGTGGATGCCAGCGTAGCTGGTGAACTACCGCAAATGAACAGTAAGCCGTTAGTCTGGCTGGAAGGTGTTTCATCAGTACTGTTCGGTGTTGCCGCGTTCTCGACCTTTTATGTAATTGTCGTGTGGATGCCCAAATATGCGATGGCATTTGCCGGTATGTCGGAATCCGAGGCATTAAAAACTATCTCTTATTACAGTATGGGTTCGCTGGTCTGTGTCTTTATTTTTGCCGCCCTATTGAAAAAAATGGTACGTCCCATCTGGGCTAACGTGTTTAACTCAGCGCTGGCAACGGTAACCGCTGCTATCATTTATCTGTACCCTTCTCCACTGGTCTGTAATGCCGGGGCTTTTGTTATCGGTTTTTCTGCTGCTGGCGGTATTTTACAGCTTGGCGTTTCAGTCATGTCCGAGTTTTTTCCAAAAAGCAAAGCCAAAGTCACCAGTATTTATATGATGATGGGTGGTCTGGCCAATTTTGTTATTCCGCTGATTACCGGTTATCTGTCGAATATCGGCCTGCAATACATCATCGTTCTCGATTTTACTTTCGCGCTGCTGGCCCTGATTACCGCAATTATTGTTTTCATCCGCTATTACCGCGTTTTCATTATTCCTGAAAATGATGTCCGGTTTGGCGAACGCAATCTTAGCACCCCGGTTAAACACAATTAAGCAAAAAAATTAGAGGAGTTAATTATGGATGTTACCGCTAAATACGAATTGATTGGCCTGATGGCCTATCCTATTCGCCACAGTTTATCGCCTGAAATGCAAAACAAAGCCTTAGAAAAAGCGGGATTGCCATTTACCTATATGGCCTTTGAAGTGGATAACGATAGCTTTGCCGGCGCAATTGAAGGCTTAAAAGCCTTAAAAATGCGCGGAACCGGTGTGTCGATGCCTAACAAACAACTGGCGTGTGAATATGTTGATGAATTAACACCTGCGGCAAAACTGGTTGGCGCTATCAATACCATCGTCAATGATGACGGCTACCTGCGCGGCTATAACACCGACGGCACGGGCCATATTCGCGCCATTAAAGAGAGCGGTTTTGATATCAAAGGCAAAACGATGGTGCTGCTAGGTGCCGGTGGTGCCTCAACGGCGATTGGTGCGCAGGGCGCGATTGAAGGTTTAAAAGAGATTAAAATCTTCAACCGTCGGGATGAATTCTTCGATAAAGCCCTCGCCTTCGCGCAGCGGGTCAACGAAAACACCGATTGTGTCGTCACCGTTACCGATCTGGCCGATCAGCAAGCCTTTGCTGAAGCCCTGGCTTGCGCCGATATTTTAACCAACGGCACAAAAGTGGGTATGAAGCCTCTTGAAAATGAATCATTAGTTAACGATGTCAGTATGTTACACCCAGGGCTGCTGGTCACTGAATGCGTGTATAACCCGCATATGACGAAGTTATTGCAGCAGGCGCAACAAGCAGGTTGCAAAACGATTGATGGATACGGCATGTTGTTGTGGCAAGGGGCTGAACAGTTCACGTTATGGACTGGCAAAGATTTCCCTCTGGAATACGTTAAACAGGTCATGGGGTTCGGCGCCTGACAGGCTGACCGCGTGCAGAAAGGGTAAAAAATGAAAACCGTAACAGTAAAAGATCTCGTCATTGGCACGGGCGCACCAAAAATCATCGTCTCGCTGATGGCGAAAGATATCGCCAGCGTGAAATCTGAAGCTCTCGCCTATCGTGAAGCGGACTTTGATATTCTGGAATGGCGTGTGGACCACTTTGCCGACCTCTCCAGCGTGGAGTCTGTCATGGCCGCGGCAAAAATCCTCCGTGAGGTAATGCCAGAAAAACCGCTGCTGTTTACCTTCCGTAGCGCTAAAGAAGGCGGTGAGCAGGCGATTTCCACTGAGGCTTATATTGCACTCAATCGCGCAGCCATCGACAGCGGTCTGGTCGATATGATCGATCTGGAGTTATTTACCGGCGATGATCAGGTTAAAGAAACCGTCGCCTATGCACATGCGCATGATGTGAAGGTTGTCATGTCCAACCATGACTTCCATAAAACGCCGGAAGCCGAAGAGATTATTGCCCGTTTGCGTAAAATGCAGTCCTTCGACGCCGATATTCCTAAAATTGCGTTGATGCCGCAAAGCACCAGCGATGTCCTGACGTTGCTTGCCGCTACCCTGGAGATGCAGGAGCAGTATGCCGATCGTCCAATCATCACGATGTCGATGGCAAAAACTGGCGTAATTTCCCGTCTGGCTGGTGAAGTATTTGGTTCGGCCGCAACGTTTGGCGCAGTAAAAAAAGCCTCTGCGCCTGGGCAAATATCGGTGAATGATTTGCGCACAGTATTAACTATTTTGCACCAGGCGTAATAAATAACGTACCGGCGGGAGTAACCTTCCCCGCCGTATTAAAAAAATATTTTTAAAGAGTATGTGATAAAAATATTCTGTGGGTTTCTGTGCGCTATTTTTAATGCTTGCGCAGAGAAATCCATACCTGAATCAGGAAAAAATAATGAAACCTGTAAAACCACCTCGTATTAATGGACGCGTGCCGGTCCTGTCGGCACAGGAAGCGGTAAGTTATATTCCCGACGAAGCAACGCTTTGTGTATTAGGTGCAGGTGGCGGTATTCTGGAAGCCACCACATTAATTACCGCTCTTGCTGACAAATATAAACAAACCCAGACACCGCGTAATTTATCGATTATTAGCCCTACAGGGCTTGGCGATCGCGCCGATCGGGGTATTAGTCCGCTGGCGCAAGAAGGCCTGGTGAAATGGGCATTATGCGGCCATTGGGGACAATCACCGCGTATTTCTGAACTCGCAGAACAAAATAAAATTGTTGCCTATAACTATCCACAAGGTGTGCTCACTCAAACATTGCGCGCTGCTGCTGCCCACCAGCCAGGAATTATTAGCGATATTGGTATCGGAACGTTTGTCGACCCTCGCCAGCAAGGCGGCAAACTGAATGAAGTGACTAAAGAAGATCTGATTAAACTGGTCGAGTTTGATAATAAAGAATATCTCTATTACAAAGCGATCGCTCCAGATATTGCCTTTATTCGTGCCACCACCTGCGACAGCGAAGGCTACGCCACCTTTGAAGATGAAGTGATGTATCTCGACGCATTGGTTATTGCCCAGGCGGTGCACAATAACGGTGGTATCGTGATGATGCAGGTGCAGAAGATAGTTAAGAAAGCCACGCTGCATCCTAAAGCTGTCCGTATTCCAGGTTATCTTATCGATATTGTGGTGGTCGATCCGGACCAAACCCAACTGTATGGCGGTGCGCCAGTTAATCGTTTTATTTCTGGTGACTTCACCCTGGATGATAGTACCCAACTTAGCTTGCCTCTTAATCAGCGTAAATTAGTCGCGCGGCGCGCATTGTTTGAAATGCGCAAAGGTGCTGTGGGGAATGTTGGTGTCGGTATTGCCGACGGTATTGGCCTGGTCGCCCGGGAAGAAGGTTGTGCTGATGACTTTATTCTGACGGTGGAAACAGGCCCAATTGGCGGTATTACTTCGCAAGGTATCGCCTTTGGCGCGAACGTGAATACCCGCGCCATTCTGGATATGACTTCCCAGTTCGATTTTTACCACGGCGGTGGTCTGGATGTCTGTTATTTGAGTTTTGCCGAAGTCGACCAGCACGGTAACGTCGGTGTGCATAAATTCAATGGCAAAATCATGGGTACAGGTGGATTTATTGATATCAGTGCCACCTCGAAGAAAATCATTTTCTGCGGCACGTTAACTGCAGGCAGTTTAAAAACAGAAATTGCCGATGGTAAATTAAATATCGTCCAGGAAGGACGGGTAAATAAATTTATCCGTGAACTACCGGAAATTACTTTTAGCGGAAAAATCGCGCTCGAACGGGGACTGGATGTTCGTTACATCACCGAACGTGCTGTATTCACTCTGAAAGAAGACGGCCTGCATTTAATCGAAATCGCCCCTGGCGTCGATTTACAAAAAGATATTCTCGACAAAATGGATTTCACCCCAGTTATTTCGCCAGAACTGAAAATGATGGACGAAAGATTATTTATCGATGCGGCGATGGGTTTTGTCCTGCCTGAAGCGGCTCATTAACAGGAGTATCACGATGGATTTTTCTTTAACTGAAGAACAAGAACTGCTGCTGGCCAGTATTCGCGAACTGATTACAACTAACTTTCCGGAAGAGT
The DNA here is from genome assembly GCF_005781135.1 of Escherichia sp. E3659. Classification (NCBI taxonomy): domain Bacteria; kingdom Pseudomonadati; phylum Pseudomonadota; class Gammaproteobacteria; order Enterobacterales; family Enterobacteriaceae; genus Escherichia; species Escherichia sp. E3659. The sequence continues at coordinate 155,487 of NZ_VATQ01000002.1, forward strand.
ATTTCCGCACCTGCGATCAAAACGGTACATATCCGCGTGAGTTTATGCGGGCGCTGGCGGATAACGGCATTTCTATGCTTGGCGTGCCGGAAGAGTTCGGCGGCATCCCTGCGGATTACGTCACTCAGATGCTGGCGCTGATGGAAGTGTCAAAATGCGGTGCTCCGGCGTTTTTGATTACCAACGGTCAGTGTATTCACAGCATGCGCCGTTTCGGTTCTGAGGAGCAGCTACGTAAAACGGCAGAAAGCACCCTGGAAACCGGCGACCCCGCCTATGCCCTGGCGTTGACGGAACCCGGTGCTGGCTCAGATAACAACAGCGCCACCACCACTTACACGCGTAAAAATGGCAAGGTTTACATCAACGGACAGAAAACCTTTATTACCGGTGCGAAAGAGTACCCGTATATGCTGGTGTTGGCGCGCGATCCAGAACCGAAAGATCCGAAAAAAGCCTTCACCCTGTGGTGGGTTGAGTCCAGTAAGCCCGGCATTAAGATCAATCCGCTGCATAAAATCGGCTGGCATATGCTTAGCACCTGCGAAGTTTATCTCGACAACGTGGAAGTTGAAGAGAGCGACATGGTAGGCGAAGAAGGAATGGGTTTCCTCAATGTGATGTACAACTTTGAGATGGAGCGCCTGATCAACGCCGCGCGCAGCACCGGCTTTGCCGAATGCGCATTCGAAGATGCCGCACGCTATGCCAACCAGCGTATCGCTTTTGGTAAGCCAATTGGTCATAACCAGATGATCCAGGAAAAGCTGGCACTGATGGCGATTAAGATCGACAACATGCGCAATATGGTGCTGAAAGTAGCGTGGCAAGCTGATCAGCATCAGTCACTGCGCACCAGCGCGGCGCTGGCAAAACTGTACTGCGCGCGTACTGCGATGGAAGTCATTGACGATGCGATTCAAATCATGGGCGGTCTGGGCTACACCGATGAGGCGCGCGTCTCCCGCTTCTGGCGTGATGTTCGCTGTGAACGGATTGGCGGTGGTACTGACGAGATTATGATTTACGTTGCAGGTCGGCAGATCCTGAAAGATTACCAGAATAAATAATCTTCAGGCGGCGCAGCTTCTGACAAAAACTGCGCCGCCAGATTTATCCGGCAAGACTTACAGGTTCAGAAAATTCAGATAAGATTTCTTGTTCCGCAAAACAATTTTTAAATTGTTTGCGGTAATCACTGGGCGAACAGCCAACATGGCGCAAAAACAGTTTGGCAAAATGATCGACATTTTCATAACCCACGCGCCAGGAGATCTCTGCCTGCGACATATCAGTGTTGGTCAACAGCCATTTTGCTTCCGTCATACGCCGTTGAATGACGTAGTTAATGGGGGAAATGCGATACTCTTTAGTAAATTCATGGCAAATATAACTGACGCTGGCACGAAATTTTTTCGATAACTGTTCTAAAGTAATTTTTTCGCGGTAATTATTATTAAGATAAAAGAGAATATCTTTTATCAGAACATCTTTTTTAATATACCCCTGCTCCGAACGATAAGCATTTTTAAAGTTTTCGTAATAGAGAATCGCTAACGTATAGGAAAATGCATCCCACACTGAAGATGTGTTGCCATTTTTACTTTGCGGTAAAATCACACTTAATTCATTAAAAAGCGTTTTGATGACCTCTTTTCCCTGCCCTGCGGCAATTACCGGACAGGAATGCGGTTGCAGTAACTGATTTTCTTCTGCGCCCTGAAACTGAAAACCGTATAGCGCACAGGTACAGGTCGTTGCCGGGTCGTTAGCGTCTGAAGCTACCGCGTGCAGTCTGCCACGTTCTATCACCACAATGTCATCGGCATGTGCCACATAGAGCGAAGAATCAATGGTAAATCTTGCCACTCCTTTCTTAACATAAATCAGCTCGGTTTCATTATCATGAACGTGATGTCCCGACTCCCATTTAGGATCGTCACTAAACGCAAAGCGCGAAAGTCGTGGCGTTTTACCGGCGACAAACAGCACTTCGCTGGCATTATCAAAACAGCGTTGATACATGACAACCTCCCTATTCCATGAGCAAGCAAAAACAATATATGCCGGATAAAATACGGCGTGTATTGCGGTTATACAACCGCGTTTAGCGAGAGCTAAACAAGATTATTTACACTGAATGCAAGATAGTACGTCCACGACGGCATAATATTGCCGCTTATTGCGCTTTTGTTTTAACGATCTCATTTTTTTTGCAAGATTGTTTGCAAGGAAAACAGATTGCTCCGTCGAAAACCCCGTCCTGCTATCGCACACTATTTTCAGGCCATTTTTACCTTCCATCGGAGATGGTTCCGTATGCGACCCACAGGAGAAATCATGAAAATAATAACCTGCTTTAAGCTGGTGCCTGAAGAACAGGACATTGTTGTCACTCCCGAGTACACCCTCAATTTCGACAATGCCGACGCCAAAATTAGCCAGTTCGATCTCAATGCCATTGAAGCTGCAAGCCAGCTTGCAACGGATGATGAGATAGCCGCGCTGACCGTTGGCGGTTCATTGTTGCAGAACTCAAAAGTGCGTAAAGACGTGTTATCCCGCGGACCGCACTGTCTGTATATGGTGCAGGATGCCCAGCTTGAGTATGCACTCCCCCTTGATACGGCTAAGGCCCTGGCCGCGGCGGCAGAAAAGATCGGCTTCGATTTACTGATCTTCGGTGAAGGTTCTGGCGATCTCTATGCCCAACAGGTTGGCCTGCTGGTGGGAGAAATGTTGCAACTTCCGGTGATCAACACGGTGAGTGCCATTCAGCGTCAGGGGAATACGCTGGTAGTTGAACGCACTCTTGAAGATGAAGTTGAAGTGATCGAACTCGCTGTTCCAGCCGTTCTGTGCGTCACGTCCGATATTAACGTGCCACGCATTCCATCGATGAAAGCCATTCTCGGTGCGGGCAAAAAAACGGTACATCAGTGGCAGGCGAGTGATATCGGCTGGAGCCAGGCCACGCCGCTTGCTGAACTGATCGGCGTTCGCGTACCGCCGCAAACAGAACGCAAACACATCATTCTCGATAACGATTCGCCGGAAGCCATTGCCGAGCTGGCGGAACATCTGAAGAAAGCCCTGAACTAAAGCCAACGGAGAAGAAACGATGAGTCAATTAAACAACGTCTGGGTCTTTAGCGATAATCCTGAACGTTATGCCGAACTGTTTGGCGGCGCGCAGCAATGGGGCCAACAGGTGTATGCCATTGTACAAAATACCGACCAGGCACAGGCTGTTATGCCTTATGGTCCAAAATGTATTTATGTTCTTGAGCAAAACGATGCACTGCAACGCACTGAAAATTACTCTGAAAGCATTGCTGCCCTGCTGAAAGATAAACACACCTCTATGTTGCTGCTGGCCGCGACGAAACGCGGTAAAGCGCTGGCTGCACGGTTAAGTGTGCAACTGAATGCGGCGCTGGTGAACGATGCCACTGCGGTTGATGTGGTCGATAGTCACGTTTACGCCGAGCACCGTATGTATGGCGGACTGGCGTTCGCCCAGGAAAAGATCAATAGCCCGCTGGCGATCATTACCCTTGCACCCGGTGTTCAGGAACCGTGCACCAGTGACGCCTCGCATCAGTGTCCGATTGAAACTGTGCCTTACGTTTCTCCGCGTCATGAAATTCTTAGTCGCGAACGCCGTGCGAAAGCGGCAAGCAGCGTGGACCTGAGCAAAGCAAAACGTGTGGTTGGCGTTGGTCGTGGTCTGGCGGCGCAGGATGACCTGAAAATGGTCCACGAACTGGCAGCGGCACTCAATGCTGAAGTCGGTTGTTCACGCCCGATTGCCGAAGGCGAGAACTGGATGGAGCGTGAACGTTATATCGGTGTCTCCGGCGTGTTGCTGAAATCCGATCTCTACCTGACGCTGGGGATCTCCGGGCAGATCCAACATATGGTTGGCGGCAATGGCGCAAAAGTGATTGTCGCCATCAATAAAGATAAAAACGCGCCAATCTTCAACTATGCCGACTACGGTCTGGTGGGCGATATCTACAAAGTCGTCCCTGCCCTGATTAGCCAGTTGAGCCGCTAATTCCCTTTCAACCACATCTCCCGCTGTAAACGCAGCGGGAAGGGAGCATAACGCATGTCGGATGACAAATTTGATGCCATTGTGGTCGGTGCGGGCGTTGCCGGTAGCGTTGCCGCATTGGTCATGGCGCGAGCCGGACTGGATGTCCTGGTGATAGAACGCGGCGACAGTGCCGGATGTAAAAATATGACCGGCGGGCGTCTTTATGCCCACACGCTTGAAGCGATCATTCCCGGCTTTGCTGCATCAGCGCCGGTAGAACGCAAAGTCACACGCGAGAAAATCTCCTTCTTAACCGAAGAGAGCGCCGTTACCCTCGATTTTCACCGCGAGCAGCCAGATGTTCCGCAACACGCTTCTTATAGCGTATTGCGCAATCGTCTCGACCCGTGGTTGATGGAACAAGCCGAACAGGCGGGCGCGCAGTTTATCCCGGGCGTTCGCGTTGATGCGCTGGTTCGTGAAGGTAACAAGGTCACTGGCGTCCAGGCCGGGGATGATATTCTCGAAGCCAATGTGGTGATTCTGGCTGATGGCGTTAATTCAATGCTTGGCCGTTCGCTGGGAATGGTTCCCGCCTCCGATCCGCATCATTACGCTGTTGGCGTTAAAGAAGTCATTGGCCTCACGCCGGAGCAAATCAACGATCGCTTTAACGTCACTGGCGATGAAGGTGCCGCCTGGCTGTTTGCCGGTTCCCCTTCTGACGGCCTGATGGGCGGGGGATTTCTCTATACCAACAAGGATTCCGTATCGTTGGGTCTGGTTTGTGGATTGGGTGATATCGCCCATGCGCAAAAAAGCGTGCCGCAAATGCTGGAGGATTTTAAACAGCACCCCGCCATTCGCCCACTGATTAGCGGTGGCAAACTGCTTGAATATTCCGCGCATATGGTGCCGGAAGGCGGTCTGGCAATGGTACCGCAGCTGGTTAACGATGGTGTGATGATCGTCGGAGACGCCGCAGGCTTCTGCCTCAATCTGGGCTTTACGGTTCGCGGAATGGATTTAGCCATCGCATCGGCCCTGGCGGCTGCCACAACGGCGATTGCCGCCAAAGAACGCGCGGATTTCTCCACCAGCAGTCTGGCGCAATACAAGCACGAGCTGGAACAAAGCTGTGTCATGCGTGATATGCAGCATTTTCGCAAGATCCCGGCGCTGATGGAAAACCCGCGCCTGTTTAGCCAATACCCACGAATGGTAGCCGACATCATGAACGATATGTTCACCATTGACGGCAAACCAAACCAGCCGGTACGCAAAATGATCATGGGACATGCGAAGAAAATTGGGCTGATCAACTTGCTGAAAGATGGCATTAAGGGAGCAACCGCGCTATGAGCCAGAACGCTACGGTTAACGTCGACATCAAATTAGGCGTCAATAAATTCCATGTTGATGAGGGCCACCCGCATATCATTCTGGCGGCAAATCCCGACATCAATGAATTTCAAAAATTAATGAAAGCCTGCCCTGCCGGACTGTATAAGCAGGATGACGCAGGAAACATTCATTTCGATTCCGCCGGTTGTCTGGAGTGCGGCACCTGTCGGGTGCTGTGCGGCAACACTATTCTCGAACAGTGGCAATATCCCGCAGGCACCTTCGGTATTGAATTTCGCTATGGCTAATCATGCCTCCCACAGGCCCGCATCTCGGGCCTGATGTTCTGTTTCGAGAGTCCAAAATGAAAGTGACATTAACGTTCAACGAACAACGTCGTGCGGCGTATCGTCAGCAAGGGTTATGGGGCGATGCTTCGCTGGCCGATTACTGGCAGCAAACCGCTCGTGCGATGCCAGACAAAATTGCCGTGGTCGATAATCATGGTGCAACGTACACCTATAGCGCGCTCGATCACGCCTCGAACTGTCTGGCAAACTGGATGTTAGCGAAGGGTATTGAATCAGGCGATCGCATCGCATTTCAACTGCCAGGCTGGTGTGAATTTACCGTTATCTATCTTGCCTGCCTGAAAACCGGTGCGGTTTCCGTGCCGCTGTTACCTTCCTGGCGGGAAGCAGAACTGGTGTGGGTGCTCAATAAGTGTCAGGCAAAAATGTTTTTTGCACCGACATTGTTTAAACAAACGCGTCCGGTAGATTTAATCCTGCCACTGCAAAATCAGCTTCCACAACTACAACAGATCGTCGGCGTGGATAAGCTGGCCCCCGCCACCTCGTCTCTCTCGTTAAGTCAGATTATTGCCGACAATCCCCCGCTGGCCGCCGCAACATCGGTCCACGGCGATGAATTAGCGGCGGTGCTATTTACCTCCGGAACTGAGGGCATGCCAAAGGGCGTGATGCTAACGCATAATAATATTCTTGCCAGCGAACGGGCTTATTGTGCACGGCTTAACCTGACCTGGCTGGATGTCTTTATGATGCCTGCACCACTCGGTCACGCGACGGGGTTTCTGCATGGCGTAACAGCGCCGTTTTTGATTGGCGCCCGCAGCGTGTTGTTAGATATTTTTACCCCGGAAGCCTGTCTCTCGCTGCTTGAGCAACAACGTTGCACCTGTATGCTCGGAGCAACGCCGTTTGTTTATGACCTTTTGAATCTACTTGAGAAACAGTCTGCCGACCTTTCTGCGCTGCGTTTCTTTCTTTGCGGCGGCACCACGATCCCCAAAAAAGTGGCGCGTGAATGCCAGCAGCGCGGCATTAAATTATTAAGCGTTTATGGTTCCACAGAAAGCTCGCCACATGCAGTGGTGAATCTCGACGATCCTTTGTCGCGCTTTATGCATACCGATGGTTACGCTGCCACAGGCGTGGAAATTAAAGTGGTCGATGATGCACGCAAGACCTTACCGCCAGGTTGCGAAGGTGAAGAGGCTTCACGCGGCCCTAATGTGTTTATGGGTTATTTTGATGAACCTGAATTAACCGCTCGCGCGCTGGATGAAGAGGGCTGGTATTACAGTGGCGATCTCTGCCGCATGGATGAAGCTGGCTATATAAAAATAACCGGACGCAAGAAAGATATTATTGTCCGCGGCGGCGAAAATATTAGCAGCCGTGAAGTGGAAGATATTCTATTGCAGCATCCTAAAATTCACGATGCTTGTGTGGTTGCAATGCCCGATGAACGCTTAGGTGAACGTTCATGTGCCTATGTAGTGCTGAAAGCACCGCATCATTCATTATCGCTGGAAGATGTAGTGGCTTTTTTTAGCCGTAAGCGGGTCGCGAAATATAAATACCCTGAACATATCGTGGTGATCGAAAAATTACCGCGGACTGCATCAGGTAAAATACAAAAGTTTTTGTTAAGGAAAGATATTGTTCAACGGCTGGAACAATCATGCGTTGAGGCATAAGTCATAAATAATAAAGCACCTTATACGCAAGGTGCTTTATTCAATCCCGATTAACCACGTCCGACATATGGCATATTGTTTGCCATAATCGTTATTTCCAGCACATTCGTGGTTACTGGCAATTGGGCCATCATCTGAATGGCTGCTGCAACATCAGCAACATTCATCATATCTTCCGCTTTAATAGCGCCATCTGCCTGATAAACGCCCTTACGCATCCGATTCGATAATGTCGTTTCCGCATTGCCGATATTAATTTGCCCGCAAGCGATATTAAATTTGCGACAATCCAGGGAAATGGCCTTGGTCAACCCGGTAACAGCATGTTTCGACGCCGTGTATGGCGCAGTATAGAGGCGCGGCGTCAGTGCGGAAATCGACGCATTGTTAATAATACGTCCTCCCATTGGCTGCTGCGCTTTCATAATTTTAATCGCCTCTTTCGAACACAAAAATGTCGAGTGAATATTGGCGTTAAATACGCGTATCCACTCAGTAAACTCAACCTCTTCAATACTTTTTGCCGGACTATTATTGCCCGCATTATTGAACAAGAGATCCAGTCGACCAAAACGAGCCTTAATCTCGGCAAATAGTGCAACGACAGCGGACTCATCCGTTACATCAGCAACCAGAGGAATAAAGCGTTCCTTGGCTAATTCTTGTGCACATTGCTGTAAGGTTTCTTCGTTACGCGCGGCAACAATAACAGTATATCCAATGTCATAGAGCGCCCTTGCTGCCGCGTAGCCGATACCTTTACTTCCCCCTGTCACCAGGGCAATTTTTGTCATAACCAGCTCCACCTATAATAGACTCATGTCGATTTTCACGACTGTTTTTTTGATTTTCTCCACGTTATCGACTTTATAACATGCCCGATGTACCTCTTCCGGGAAGACCACCACAAACTGTCCTGGTGTCAACGTGATTATCCGATCATTAATACGTTCATCAGCATAAAAAATAACGTCACGGTCGCCCAGGTGGCTTTCTACAACCGAGTTTTCTCCATCATCAAAATCCACACAAATCCGCTCTTCTCCGGTAATTAAGAAATGGACATCAAGATATTTACGATGAACTTCTGGTCGGCATTCATGTAGTGGTTTAGTCATCGGTTCAACCACGGTATAAAAAATTGAGTCATCCTGAATAAAAACCTTCTTCCCTACAGGAACACTATTCAGATCATGTTGTGAAAGATACTCAATGACACGAGCGATGACAGGATGAAATGTTCGTTTTTGTTGTTCACTAAGATAAGTGATATCACCATAAATCATATTTTCCGCCTTATTGAGTAACAGGGGTAATAACTGGCTGTCCGCTAAAGAAAGCCTGTAAGTTATCAAAAACCAAATCCGCCATCGCATTAAACGTTTCGCTCGTACCACTGGCGATATGTGGCGTAAGGACAACGTTATCCAGCGACATTAATTGTTCTGGCACATGTGGTTCGTTGGCATAAACGTCCAGTGCCGCACCAGCAATTATGTTATTTTGCAGAGCATCAATCAGATCAGTTTCGTTCACCACTGAACCCCGGGAAATACTGATCAAATGCCCGGTCCCCCCCAGAGCCTGCAGCACAGTTTTGTCAATAACGCCGCGTGTACTTGCCCCGCCTGGCAGCGTCAGAACGAGGAAATCCACCGCTTGCGCCAGAGAAACCAGCGAATCATGCGCCGTCCATCCAGGTTTGTTATGCGGTTTTGGGTCGAAATAGTGAATTTCCATTTCAAATGCTGCTGCACGGCGGGCTACAGCGTTACCAATGTTCCCCAGACCAACAATTCCGCAACGCTTACCACTCACTTTCGTCGCCATCGGGAAACGCCCTTCGTTTGGCCAACGGCCGTCACGAACATAACGATCGGCAATGTTAATACGTCGGGCAACATTGAGTAACAACGCCATGCCAATGTCTGCAACACAATCATTAAGCACGCCAGGGGTGTTGGTGACGATAACGCCATGCTCCCTGGCTGCCACGATATCAATAGGGTCATAGCCCACACCGTTGCTGGCAATAATCTTCAGATTCGGAAATTTTTCAATGAGCGCCCGAGAAGCTCCCATTACCGGATTACCACTGGTCACCAGCGCCTGAATATCCGGCGCGATCTGCGTGTAAAAAGCGTCTGCGTCGGTCAGTTCCCACAGGCGATATGCGGTGAAGGTAGATTCAACTTTAGCCATTAAGCGGTCGCTTAATTTGCCGACGATCGCCACCTGAATATCTTTTAAGTTCATACACTATTCCTTGATTGATGTTTGCCGCAGACCACTTACCACAGGCCAAGAATTTTCCACCACACCGCCCCCAGTCCGAACCAGATGACAATGTTCAACAACATGACGATAAAGCCCAGCCGCCACCATTCTCGTTGCGAGACATAGCCTGCGCCGTAATAGATCACTGCGGGTCCGTTGCCATAATGCGAAATGCCGCTCATCAGGTTAGTGACGAACGCCAGTGACAGAGCTGCCATCATCGGCGGTGCGCCTGCAGCAACCGAGACGCTGCCAAAAGCGGCATACATCGCCACTACATGCGGCGTACTTCCGGCAAAGAAATAGTGGGAATAGCAGTAAACTATCAGCAAAACCGTCAGTGTTATTTCCCAGGGAATGCCGGTGAACAGCGCCGAGGTTGTGACGGCAAACCATTTGAACAGGCCAAGCTGATTGAGCTTATCTGCCATACAGATCATGACTCCCAGCCAGACCAGAATGTCCCAGGCCCCCTTCTCTGACTGCACATCCTGCCAGGTGATAATCCGGGTCATCAACATTAAACAGACGCCGGAAAGCGCGACAGCCGTCGCATCCAGGCCAGTCCATTTCGATGTACTCCAGGCCAATAATGAAAGCAGGAAAATGCCAATCGTCACGCGCTCATCACGGGTTACCGGCCCCATTTTGATAAGTTCTTCCTGTGCCAACGCTTTGGCTTCTGGCGTCTTTTTGATCTCTGGCGGGTAAAGTTTGTAAATGACCAACGGCATAGTGATAAAAGCGATAATGCCCGGTACCAGTGCACTTAGCGTCCACATCCCCCATGAGATATCAACAAATAAGGTACTGGCCGCCAGAGATACAATTAGCGCATTTGGCGCGCTGGCCGTCATAAACATCGAGGATGAGAGACAGTTGGAATGGAACACCGTCTGCATCAGATAAGAGCCGATTTTACGCGGCCCTTGATCCGGTTCAGATCCAAAGCTGTTAGAGACACTGCGAACAATCGGGAACAAAATCCCCCCTGCTCGCGCTGTGTTTGATGGCGTTGCGGGCGCGATAATCATATCGCTTAGCGCTAAGGTATAACCCAGACGCAACGAGCTGCCGCCAAATCCGCGAATCAGTAAATAGGCGATACGTCGTCCTAACCCCGTTTTGATGAATCCTTTCGCGTACAGGAATGCGGCGACAATAAGCCATACCGTGGTGCTGCTGAAACCTTTTAAGGCTTCGCTGGTTTTCATCATGCCGGTAAGCATAATAAAACTGATGGCTATTAACGCGATAGCGCCTACCGGCAACGGTTGCAGAATAAACGCCACCACAGTGGTGATGAATATTGCCAGAATGTGCCAGGTTAAGGGTGTTAACCCGTCGGGGACGGGGGAAAACCATATAGCGAGTGCGACAATCGCACAAATCAGGACTTTCAAATAGCAACTCATATGCAATCCCTGTAGCTGTTTCCCTCCGCTCGTGGAGGGAATTTATCCTGTTTTCTGTACAGCCAGACAAATCAGAAAATCGGCTTTAGTTCGAATAAATTCTCTGAATTACATAATCTGCGCTTATGTCTGAATAACGGTGCGGTAATTTTTCATAGCCATATCCCTTTTTATGCTGTGGTTGAAGACAGTATAAAAACGGGACTCGCCAGTGACTTCGTGCAATCCAACGAACTCTGGACGAAAAAATTACGCATATGCTTAAGGAAATTGACGAGTGGTCACATTCGACTTTGAGAAAAAATGGTATCGAGAATTATTCTGTGGAGAGGATCTCAAACGAATTAAAATCAGAAAGAACACCAGCCAATTATTCCGATGATGCCCGGAAGCTTTTTATATTGCACGAGCGCGTTTGCCTGAAGTAGGTTGTTAAAAGGTGGGGATATAGAAATGGACCCGGCGACAAAACGCCGCCGGGTATTTATTTTATTTCTTCAGTTCAGCCAGGCTTAACCAGGTTTGCACCACGGTGTCCGGGTTCAGAGACAGGCTATCGATCCCCTCTTCCATCAGCCATGCAGCAAAGTCTTCGTGGTCGGACGGTCCCTGACCGCAAATGCCGACATATTTGCCCTGTTTCTTCGCAGCACGGATCGCCATCGACAGCAGTGCTTTCACGGCGTCGTTGCGCTCATCGAACAGTTCAGACACCACACCGGAGTCGCGGTCCAGACCGAGCGCCAGCTGTGTCATGTCGTTTGAGCCGATAGAGAAACCGTCGAAATATTCGAGGAACTGTTCAGCCAGCAAGGCGTTGGACGGAATTTCGCACATCATGATGATTTTCAACCCGTTCTCGCCACGTTTCAGCCCCTGACGCGCCAGTTCTTCAACCACTGCTTTCGCCTGATCCACGGTACGCACGAACGGGATCATGATCTCTACGTTAGTCAGCCCCATGTCGTTGCGCACACGTTTCACCGCTTCACACTCCAGTGCGAAGCAGTCGCGGAAGCTGTCAGAAACGTAGCGGCCCGCGCCACGGAAGCCCAGCATCGGGTTCTCTTCATGCGGCTCGTAACGCTCACCACCCACCAGATTGGCGTATTCGTTGGATTTAAAATCAGAAAGACGGACAATCACGCGTTTCGGATAAAACGCGGCACCCAGCGTCGCGATCCCTTCAGTCAGACGACCAACGTAAAATTCACGCGGAGAATCAAAACCTTTCATCATCTCGCGGATTTCGTTTTGCAACTGCGGTTCCTGATCGTCAAACTCAAGCAGTGCGCGTGGGTGGACGCCAATCATACGGTTGATGATAAATTCCAGACGCGCAAGGCCCACGCCTTCGTTCGGTAGGCAGGCGAAGTCGAAAGCACGGTCCGGGTTACCGACGTTCATCATCACTTTCAACGGCAGATCCGGCATCGTTTCTACGCTGGAGCTTTTCACGCTAAATTCCAGCAACTCCGCATAGACGTAACCGGTATCGCCTTCGGCACAAGAAACAGTGACGTTCTCACCGTCTTTCATCCGTTCTGTTGCATCTCCACAGCCCACTACCGCCGGAATGCCCAGTTCACGAGCGATGATCGCCGCGTGACAGGTACGACCGCCACGGTTGGTGACGATGGCAGATGCTTTCTTCATGATCGGTTCCCAGTCCGGGTCGGTCATGTCAGTAACCAGCACGTCGCCAGGTTCGATGCGGTTCATTTCGCTGATGTCATGGATGACTTTCACCGGACCCGCGCCGATGCGATGACCGATAGCGCGGCCTTCGGCGATAATCTTACCCTGTGAATGCAGCGTATAACGCTCCATCACCTGGCCGCGTGAGCGCACAGTTTCTGGACGCGCCTGCACGATAAACAATTTACCGGTGTGGCCATCTTTCGCCCACTCAATATCCATCGGGCGACCGTAGTGTTTCTCAATTTGTACGGCCTGTTTTGCCAGTTCCTGCACTTCTTCGTTGGTCAGCGAGAAGATGTCACGCTGTTCCTGCGGTACGTCTTCGATTTTAACCTGCTTACCGTGCTCCTGGGTCGGCGCGTAGACCATGCGGATTTTTTTCGACCCCATGGTGCGGCGCACGATAGCCGGGCGATTCGCCGCCAGTGTTGGTTTATGCACGTAAAACTCATCCGGGTTGACAGCTCCCTGTACCACCATTTCACCCAGGCCCCATGCGGAAGTGATAAACACCACCTGGTCGAAGCCGGATTCGGTATCAATGGAGAACATCACGCCAGAAGATGCGAGGTCGGAGCGCACCATCCGCTGAACACCGGCGGAGAGTGCCACGCCACGGTGATCATAACCCTGGTGCACACGATAAGAAATGGCGCGATCGTTAAACAGAGAAGCAAAGACATGTTTCACTGCCACGAGAACGGCGTCAAAACCCTGAACGTTGAGGAAGGTTTCCTGCTGACCGGCAAAGGAAGCGTCCGGCATATCTTCTGCGGTGGCGGAGGAACGCACCGCAAAAGAGGCATTTTCGTCATCGGCGGAAAGCTGTGCATAGGCTTCGCGGATGGCGTTTTCCAGCTCAGGCTGGAAGGGAGTGTCGATAATCCACTGGCGGATTTGCGCGCCCGCTTTCGCAAGCTGGGTAACATCGTCAATATCCGTTTTATCCAGCAGTTCATAGATGCGCTGGTTTACGCCGCTTTGGTCCAGAAACTGGTTAAACGCGTCGGCGGTTGTGGCGAAACCATTCGGAACGGAAACGCCCATTCCGGAAAGGTTAGTAATCATTTCACCCAGGGAGGCATTTTTGCCCCCAACCCTGTCTACATCATTCATGCCGAGTTGGTTATACCAAAGCACCAGCGGTGACGAGCCATTGTTGGACATCGAACAATCCTTTTGTGATAAATGAACGGTTTGAGAAACACATTTCTGCGCATTTATCTTTGCATATTTAACCGGATGAAAAAAACGGTGAATCGTTCAAGCAAATATATTTTTTTACTTTTTAAGACTGATCCCAGCGTTGCGCAAATCCGCTATCTTCAGTAATTTCCACATAAACCATCGGTATAAACGAAAGCGTAAAAATGAAATACTGTTTTCATAAAATATAAAATTGAAGGTTCATTTTATAAACCATGCATAACCTTCTACGCTTCTGTACGTTTTTAATTTATGCTTTCATAGAATTATGTCTGCATCACGGGAAGAACAAAATGGATAATGCTGTTGATCGCCACGTTTTTTATATTTCTGATGGTACGGCTATAACTGCGGAGGTATTAGGACACGCAGTGATGTCACAATTTCCCGTTACTATCAGCAGCATTACGCTGCCGTTTGTCGAAAATGAAAGCCGTGCACGGGCGGTGAAGGATCAGATTGACGCAATTTATCACCAGACAGGTGTGCGCCCGCTGGTTTTTTACTCCATTGTGCTACCGGAAATCCGCGCCATCATTTTGCAAAGCGAAGGTTTTTGCCAGGATATTGTGCAGGCGCTGGTTGCCCCTCTCCAGCAAGAGATGAAACTGGACCCGACGCCGATTGCTCACCGTACCCACGGCCTGAACCCTAATAATCTCAATAAATATGATGCGCGTATTGCGGCAATTGATTACACCCTCGCCCATGACGACGGCATTTCGTTGCGCAATCTGGATCAGGCTCAGGTGATCCTGCTCGGTGTCTCTCGTTGTGGTAAAACCCCCACCAGCCTGTATCTGGCGATGCAGTTTGGTATCCGCGCGGCAAACTACCCCTTTATTGCCGATGACATGGATAATCTGGTGCTACCCGCGTCGCTCAAGCCGCTTCAGCATAAATTGTTCGGACTGACTATCGACCCGGAGCGTCTGGCGGCGATTCGCGAAGAGCGTCGGGAGAACAGTCGCTATGCCTCGCTTCGCCAGTGCCGGATGGAGGTTGCGGAAGTGGAAGCGTTGTACCGTAAAAATCAGATCCCGTGGATTAACAGTACCAATTATTCGGTAGAAGAGATTGCCACCAAGATCCTCGATATCATGGGCCTTAGCCGTCGAATGTACTAGAGAACTAGTGCATTAGCTTGTATTTTTGTTATCATGCTAACCACCCGGCGAGGTGTGACACACCTCGCACTTGAAATCAGCTGCGATTGGTTTATCGTGATGCGCATCACTTCCCGGTAGTCCTGCCGTTGAAGCAACAAATTTCTGAGACTTGTAATGAACAGAACTGACGAACTCCGTACTGCGCGTATCGAGAGCCTGGTAACGCCCGCCGAACTCGCGCTACGGTATCCCGTAACGCCTGGCGTCGCCACCCATGTCACCGACTCCCGCCGCAGAATTGAAAAAATACTGAATGGTGAAGATAAGCGACTGTTGGTCATTATTGGCCCCTGCTCGATCCACGATCTCACCGCTGCAATGGAGTACGCCACCCGTCTTCAGACGTTGCGCAACCAGTACCAGTCACGACTGGAAATTGTAATGCGCACCTATTTTGAAAAACCGCGTACCGTTGTCGGCTGGAAAGGACTCATCTCCGATCCGGATTTAAACGGCAGCTATCGCGTTAATCACGGCCTTGAAATGGCACGTAAGTTGCTGTTGCAGGTAAATGAACTGGGCGTTCCCACCGCAACCGAGTTTCTCGATATGGTGACCGGTCAGTTTATTGCTGATTTAATCAGTTGGGGCGCGATTGGCGCACGGACTACCGAAAGTCAGATCCACCGCGAAATGGCTTCGGCACTCTCTTGTCCGGTAGGTTTTAAAAACGGTACCGATGGCAACACGCGGATTGCCGTGGATGCTATCCGCGCAGCCCGTGCCAGCCATATGTTCCTCTCGCCAGACAAAAACGGTCAGATGACCATCTATCAGACCAGCGGCAACCCGTATGGCCACATTATTATGCGTGGCGGCAAAAAACCGAACTACCATGCCGATGATATCGCCGCAGCCTGCGATACGCTGCACGAGTTTGATTTACCTGAACATCTGGTGGTGGATTTCAGCCACGGTAACTGCCAGAAGCAGCACCGTCGCCAGTTAGAAGTTTGTGAGGATATTTGTCAGCAAATCCGCAATGGCTCTACGGCGATTGCTGGAATTATGGCGGAAAGTTTCCTGCGCGAAGGTACACAAAAAATCGCCAGCAGTCAGCCGCTCACCTACGGTCAGTCGATTACCGATCCTTGTTTAGGTTGGGAAGATACTGAACGCCTGGTCGAAAAACTCGCCTCTGCGGTAGATTCCCGCTTCTGAATGCGTGCCCATTCCTGACGGAATGGGCATTTCTGCGCAACTTGTTGTCTTCTCAACACATTACTGCTTGCTCTGGCTCGCCATAATATTGATAATAAGAATCATTGTTATATCAATTATTATTAATTTCTATGCGTTATACGGATAGCAGAAAACTCACGCCTGAAACGGATGCCAATCACAAGACCGCTTCCCCGCAGCCCATTCGGCGAATTACCAGCCAGACACTGTTAGGTCCGGATGGCAAACTGATTATCGATCATGACGGGCAAGAATATCTGCTCCGTAAAACTCAGGCTGGCAAGCTGCTGTTGACCAAGTAGCCTTTAACTCGAGCAGCTGACTTCCAGCCGTTTACCCCAGTCAGGTGGACGACTGACATAGTCATCATCCCTGTCGCTGAAAGGATTTCGCAACGCCTCATGCAGGCGGTGCAATTCCGTCATATCACCCTTTTCTGCCGCCTCAATGGCGCGTTGTGCCAGCCAGTTTCGCAATACCAGCGCAGGATTAACGCTCTGCATCAGTTGCTGACGTTCACTATCGGCAATTCCGTCTTGTTGCAAGCGCGCCCGATAACGCGTAAACCAGTCATCAAACGCCGCCCGGTCAATAAACTCATCGCGCAGTGGTGAAACCGCACTGTGCTGCTCGGTCAGACTTAACATGCGGAATGTGCGGGTATAATCACTGCGCTCTTGCGCCATCAGACTGAACAATTCATTCAGTAGCGCATTATCCTCTTTTTGCTCCGTCATAAAGCCCAGCTTCTGCCGCATACGTTTTCCATAATGCTTCAACAAAACCTGTTGATAGCTTTCCAGCGCCTCGTTTAACGCGTCGACAGTGATAAACGGCGACAATGTCTGCGCCAGACGCTGTAAATTCCACAACGCAACGGCAGGTTGATTATCAAAGCTGTAACGTCCCTGATGATCAGAGTGATTACAAATAAAGCCCGGTTCATAATCATCGAGGAAAGCAAATGGACCATAATCCAGCGTCAGCCCGAGAATCGACATGTTATCCGTGTTCATCACCCCGTGAGCAAAACCGACTGTCTGCCAGCTGGCGATTAACGAAGCCGTACGTGCGACAATATCGGTAAACCAGAGGCGGTATTTATCCTCTTCATCCTGAAGATGCGGCCAGTAATAGCGAATGGCGAAGTCAGCCAGCTGGCGAACTTTTTCCGGTTCCCGACGATAGTAAAAGTGTTCAAAGTGGCCAAATCGCAAATGACTCTGCGCTACGCGCATCAGCATCGCTCCTGATTCGACCGTCTCCCGGTAAACCGGCGTATCGCTGGTAACAATGCTTAAGGCGCGTGTCGTCGGAATGCCAAGGTGATGCATTGCCTCACTGGCAAGACTTTCGCGAATTGTTGAACGTAAAACCGCACGTCCGTCGCCCATCCGCGAATAAGGCGTCAGCCCCGCACCTTTCAGATGCCAGTCCATGGTGGTGCCGTCGGCAAACTGTTGCTCGCCGAGTAAAATACCGCGCCCGTCGCCAAGCTGCCCCGCCCAGACACCAAACTGGTGGCCACTGTAGACCTGGGCCAGTGGCGACATACCTGGCAGTAAAGTTTCGCCGCCCCAGACACCCGCGCCACTTTCAAACAGCGACGATGGAACACCCAGCGTATTAGCCAGTTCGGCGTTATACCAAATCAACCGGGCATTATTTAAAGGCGTAGGGGAAAGCGATGTATATGTTGCCGGCAATTCATCACGCCAGCGGGTAATAAAAGACAGGGTCATAGATCCTCCTGTTTGATAGTGTAGACGGTTACTCTCGTCTTAAACACCAGCAAACAAGAGGGTTATCGCTGGACCAGCGTTGTTATCTGGCTTACGGGAACTGCGGGCCACAAGCATCCCTGAAAAGCATGGAAACCAAACGGCACCATCTGCGCCAACATCTCCGATGTATTAATACCAGCAGCAATAATACAATTGCAACAAGGTGAAATTTGCGCATGGAGCGCACGAATAAAAGGAGCGAAAGATTTATGGACTATTTGTTGCTGAATAAAACCTTTATCCAGCATGACGCGAGTAAAAAGCCCATCAAAAACAGCCTTCATTGTACTGTTGCCTGCACCCAAATTTCCCAAAACCAATGGGAAAATTTGCGATAAGTGCAAAAGTTCATAATTATCTTTTCCCTCATTAAGATGAGGATAATTTTCATTAATCATCAATTCAGCAAAAGGAATTTTTAATAGTTTGCTTGCGTAATTATCCCTATCTAATAATAACTTTGCTACTTGTGGCGTTAAATTAATCCAGGCAAAGAGTTTGTGTTGAATAAAAAAATGTTGGCATGATTTTAGTAATTCCAACTTTTCGGCAAATAATTGCCAATGCTGCTCCTCTGAAAGTTGTGCAATAACCCGTGTCGTCGGGATGCGAACCGTACCGTCGTCACTGGAGAAATGGGTTATTAACTCAACCCCAACAAGATTTTGTTGGCTGTCTCTTATCGGTAGAAAATAGTAATCAGAATGATAAAGATTCTCCAGTAAGACCTTCATGGTAACAGCCCCTCTCTACGGATTTTTTTCAACATCCAGATAAAAAGTTTGAGGCCATAAGGCATAACAAATACAGAAGGAATAACTTTCATTTGTTCCATGTTAACCACTTTTTCAGGGGTCCTTTTTTTAGATTATCCTGAGTATAAACGAATATTCCATTTGCGGTATTTTTGTCTGCAAAATACTACTGTATTCAGGAGTTAACAGACGGTGCGGTATCATCACCGTCCATTTATTGGGATACTAGATTCGTCTCGCCTGCCAGAAATTTTTCTGCCAGTAGACATTATCGAGGGAAGAACGCATCACCCCCTTGCTGGTAGAGGCGTGAATGAATTGATTGTTGGTATCGTAAATACCCACGTGTAAACCATTTTGCCCGGAACCTGTTTTGAAAAAGACCAGATCGCCTGGCAGCAATTCTTCTTTATCAATTTGGGTACCGATAGCGGCCTGTTGTTTTGTTTCGCGTGGCAACTGCAAGTCGAAACGGTCGCGCATCGTCACAACCACGAACCCCGAACAGTCCACTCCACGTCGAGTCATGCCGCCATAACGATACGGCGTACCATGCCAGCTCTGTAGTTGATCGTTCAAACCGGCAATGACAGTAATGGAGTCAGAAAGCCTGGCGTTTGGCGGCGGCGCTTTATGATGGCTACACCCGGCCAGAAACAGTGCTGTAATTAAAATTAGGCAGAAACGCATTCCGTACGAATCCTCTGTTTTTTATTCTTGCATTAATTTAGCGTCGAAATTACCCGTTTTTCAAGATGCTAATGAAATCAGGTGGTCGAAATCAGCATTCGGTGACCTTCAATGTCCAGACGACGGAAGCTCATGCCATAAGCCTGGGCCAGATTCGGCGGCGTTAGTACTTCATCTCTCCGCCCACTGGCAAGCAGTTTTCCTTGTTTAAGTAACCACGCCCGATGCGCGTGACGCAATGTGTGGTTAAGATCGTGACTGCTCATCACAATCGCCACGCCTTGCTGACATAGCGCGCTCAAAATTTTATCTAACGCGCTTTGCTGGGCAACATCAAGGCTATTCATGGGTTCATCAAGGAGAAGCAATTGACCTGCCGGATTCGCTTGCGGCGTAATTTGTAGCACCACAGCCGCAAGACGAACACGTTGCCATTCACCACCGGAAAGTTGATTGGTGCTACGGCCAAGTTTGTCATCAAGGGCCAGCGCCCCTGCGACATCATTTAGCAGATCGGTTCGCGTTTTATCGTGCTGGTGCATGGTCAGGTAATGCCAGACCGGCATAGCAAACGGCGGCGTCTGCTGTTGTGCAAGATAAGCACGATGCAGGGCGAGTTTTGTTGCGGGCCAGGTATCCAGTGGTTGACCTGCAAACTGAATGCTTCCCTGACCACTGGTCATCCCCGCCATTCGGGCCAGCAAGGTGCTCTTGCCCGCGCCGTTCGGCCCCACCAGATGCAGGATCTCCCCTGCCCGGACCTCGCCAGAAAGTGGCCCAAGGCGGGTTGATTCCGCTACATCCTGTAACTGCATCACAATAGACATTATTTTGCCAACGCCAGTTTAATGCTTTCCATTACAATAGGATCTTCCGGCGTCATATCCGGGGAAAAACGCTGGATGACCTTTCCGTCTCTACCCACCAGAAACTTTTCAAAATTCCACAAAATATCATCAGGATACAGCGGTGCGCGGCCTTTACTGGCCATTCGCGCGTAGAAACCGCTCTCTTCCGGTGCCACCGCCGTGGGCGCTGCGGCAATCAATTTTTGATATAGCGGATGGCGTCCTTCGCCATTAACTTCAATCTTACTGAACATTGGGAACGTCACGCCCCAGGTGGTGGTGCAATAAGTTTTAATTTCTTCATCACTACCTGGTTCTTGTTCAAGGAACTGATTGCACGGAAATCCCAGCACGACAAAACCACGATCGGCCCAGGCTTTCTGGATGTTCTCCAACTGTTCATATTGCGGCGTTAAGCCACACTTTGAAGCGACATTGACAATCAGCAGCACATTACCGGCATATTTCTCCAGCGTGGTCACTTCCCCGTCAATCGTCTTCACTACGGTGGTCAGAATGGGATCTTGCATCGTGTCTCCTGGATAAGGTCAGTAAAAATCTTAGCTTTTAATCATAGACCGTCTTTATGCGGCTAACGTCCTGCTTTTAACAATAACCAGATAAACACCGGCGCGCCCAAGGTGGCGGTGACCACACCAATCGGTAACTCTGCGGAAGCCAGCGCCAGTCGAGCAACAATATCGGCAAGCAGCAACGCAGTAGCACCTGCCAGCGCGCAGCCGGGAAGTAATACCCGGTGATCGGTTAATCCGCACAGCCGCAGAATATGTGGGATAACCAGGCCAATAAACCCAATAGCGCCAGCCAACGCCACACTGACACCGACCATCCAACCGGTAGCCGCGACCAGCACATTGCGCCAGAGCCACAGGGGTAACCCCAGTTGTCGCGCCGAAATTTCACCCAGCGCTAACATATTCATTGGGCGGGACTGACAGCAAATCCACAACAACACCGGAATCAAGGCCATCATCAGCCAACTTTGCCGCCAGTCTACACCACCAAAGCCGCCCATCATCCAGTACATCAGTTGGCGTAAATCAACAGACGTGGAAAAGTAGATGGCCCACGTCATTAACGCGCTACAGATGATACCCAGCGCAACACCAGCCAGCAGTAATCGGCTGGTTGAAAGATGACGGCGGGCAAAACGCAAGAGAATTAAGGTGATAATAAGCGCGCCAGCAATCGCACACAGCCCCAGCGCCCAGTTCGGTAACTGCCCTTGCCCGAGCAATACAGCGGCGATAAGCCCTACTCCAGCGCCGTTAGAGACGCCAAGCAGCCCCGGCTCCGCAAGAGGGTTTTCAAACAGCGCCTGCATGACCGCGCCTGATAACGCCAGCGCCGCGCCAACCAGCAATACAGCCAGGGTACGTGGCAGGCGAATTTGCCAGACGAACAGTTCGCCACGAGGAGTGAACCAGTCGGCAGGTGAAATCCATTGTTCACCAGCGCAAAGGCTTAAGAGAAGCGCCAGCAGCATCAAAACTGACAGGCATAGTAACCAGCGAATATTTTGTCGCTGTTGGTGGCGGGCAAGTGTCAGCATGGTATCCGTTCTGCTGAAGTGTCATTCCGTTGATTTTACGGTGACTCTTCGACAGTGAAAAGAAAAAAGGCCGCAGAGCGGCCTTTTTAGTTAGATCAGATTACTCGTCTTTGGGTGTGGCGTTTTCGACCCGGCTTTTTAACTTCTGTCCGGGTCTGAAGGTCACCACGCGCCGTGCTGTAATGGGAATATCCTCGCCCGTTTTCGGGTTACGTCCCGGGCGTTGATTCTTATCACGCAGATCGAAGTTACCAAAACCAGAGAGTTTCACCTGCTCGCCGTTTTCCAGAGCGCGACGGATCTCTTCGAAAAACAGTTCAACCAGTTCTTTGGCATCCCGCTTGCTAAGCCCAAGCTTATCAAACAGATATTCTGACATTTCAGCTTTTGTAAGCGCCATAGGTTCAATCCCTCAATGATGCCTGGAATCGCTCTTTTAATGCCTCTACACATTTGGCGACGGTAGCGGCAATCTCCTCTTCTTCGAGTGTACGGCTGGTATCTTGCAGGATCAGGCTTATGGCGAGGCTCTTATACCCCTCCGCAACACCCTTACCGCGGTACACGTCAAATAAGTTTACGCCAACTACCTGATTTACGCCAACTTTCTTACATTCGGATAAAATATCCGCTGCGGGAACGTTTTCTGCGACCACCACCGCGATGTCACGACGGTTCGCCGGGAAGCGAGAAATCTCGCGCGCCTGAGGCACCACGCGGTCTGCGAGCTTGTTCCACTCCAGTTCGAACACCAGAGTGCGACCGTTAAGATCCAGTTTACGTTCCAGTTCAGGATGAACAACCCCAACAAAACCAATACGTTCACCTTTCAGATAAATCGCTGCGGATTGCCCCGGATGCAGTGCCGGATTCGCTTCTGCACGGAACTCAACCTCATTCAGTTTACCGGTCAGGTCGAGAACGGATTCAAGATCGCCTTTCAAATCATAGAAATCAACGGTCTCTTTTGCCAGGTTCCAGTGCTCTTCGTAACGGTTACCGCAAATCACACCGGCTAACATCAGATCCTGACGAATGCCCAACGGTGCCTGAGTATCTGGTACGAAACGCAGGCCGCTTTCGAAAATGCGCACACGGTTCTGCTGACGGTTCTGGTTGTACACCACGGTTGCCAGCAGGCCGGTCCACAGAGAAAGACGCATTGCTGACATTTCAACAGAGATCGGGCTTGGCAGCAGTAAGGCTTCAACGCCTGGATGGATCATCTGCTGCACTTTCGGATCAACGAAGCTGTAGGTGATCACTTCCTGATAGCCTTTGTCGTTGAGCAGCGTTTTCACGCGCTTGAGCGACAGGTCAGCTTCACGGTGAGTACCCATAATCAGGCTTGCCTGTACCGGCTCATCCGGGATGTTGTTGTAGCCGTAAACACGCGCGACTTCTTCGACCAGATCTTCTTCAATCTCCATATCGAAACGCCAGCTCGGCGCAACTGCCTGCCACTCGTCTTTGCCTTCGGTCACTTCGCAGCCGAGACGACGCAGAATGTCAGTTACCTGCTCATCCGCAATATGATGGCCGATCAGGCGATCCAGTTTGCTACGACGTAAAGTGATGGTTG
This sequence comes from Escherichia sp. E3659, assembly GCF_005781135.1. Classification (NCBI taxonomy): domain Bacteria; kingdom Pseudomonadati; phylum Pseudomonadota; class Gammaproteobacteria; order Enterobacterales; family Enterobacteriaceae; genus Escherichia; species Escherichia sp. E3659. The sequence goes on from NZ_VATQ01000002.1 coordinate 179,060, forward strand.
CACGCTTCGGCAGCGTTGCTTCGCTGGTGATATCAATTACCGGACCAGCCTCACCACCGCAGATGTCGATCAGCAGACGGGTCGCACGTTCCATCGCTTTGTGCTGCAGTGCCGGATCAACGCCACGCTCATAACGGTGAGACGCATCAGTATGCAGGCCATGACGACGAGCACGACCGGTGATTGATAGCGGGCTGAAGAAAGCGCATTCCAGCAGGACGTTTTGCGTTTCGTCATTCACGCCAGAGTGTTCGCCACCAAAGATACCGCCCATCGCCAGCGCCTTGTTGTGGTCGGCGATGACCAGGGTGTCAGCGTTCAGCTTCGCTTCGGTACCGTCGAGCAGTACCAGCGTTTCGCCCTCTTTCGCCATCCGCACCACAATGCCGCCTTCAATGCGATCTTTGTCGAAAGCGTGCATCGGCTGGCCCAGTTCAAGCAGCACATAGTTGGTGACGTCAACGACTGCATCGATAGAACGAATCCCGCAACGACGCAGTTTTTCTTTCATCCACAGCGGAGTTGGCGCTTTAACGTTAATGCCTTTTACTACGCGGCCAAGATAACGCGGGCAGGCTTCCGGTGCCTCTACCGCAATCGGCAGCGTGTCATCGATGGTTGCACCAACCGGGACAATTTCCGGTTCAACCAGTGGAAGCTGGTTCAGCACGGCAACATCACGCGCTACGCCGATAATGCCTAAGCAGTCTGCACGGTTTGGCGTCACACTGATTTCGATGGTGTTGTCATCAAGTTTCAGGTATTCACGGATGTCGGTGCCAATTGGCGCATCCGCAGGCAGTTCGATAATACCGTTATGATCGTCAGAAATACCCAGCTCAGAGAAGGAGCACAGCATCCCTTCAGACGGTTCACCGCGCAGTTTCGCGGCTTTAATTTTGAAATCGCCCGGCAGTACAGCACCAATAGTTGCTACCGCCACACGCAGGCCCTGACGACAGTTTGGCGCGCCGCAGACGATGTCCAGCAGGCGATCACCACCGATGTTGACTTTGGTCACTCGCAGTTTGTCAGCATTCGGATGCTGCGCACATTCAACCACTTCACCAACGACCACGCCGTGGAAGCTACCGGCAACCGGTTCTACACCGTCAACTTCCAGGCCCGCCATCGTGATTTGATTCGCCAGCGCATCACTATCAATCGCCGGGTTCACCCATTCGCGTAACCACAGTTCACTGAATTTCATAATCTATTCCTGCCTTATTTAAACTGTTTGAGGAAACGCAGATCGTTTTCGAAGAATGAACGCAGGTCGGTGACGCCGTAACGCAACATGGTCAGACGCTCCATCCCCATACCGAAGGCGAAACCGGAGTAAACTTCCGGATCGATGCCAACATTACGCAGCACGTTCGGATGCACCATCCCGCAGCCCAGCACTTCCAGCCATTTACCGTTTTTACCCATGACGTCCACTTCTGCAGACGGTTCGGTGAACGGGAAGTAGGAAGGACGGAAGCGAATCTGCAAATCTTCCTCAAAGAAGTTACGCAGGAAGTCGTGCAGCGTGCCTTTCAGGTTGGTAAAGCTGATGTTGGTATCAACAATCAGACCTTCCATCTGATGGAACATCGGCGTGTGAGTCTGGTCGTAGTCGTTACGATAAACACGGCCAGGCGCGATGATACGAATCGGTGGCTGCTGGGCTTTCATGGTGCGGATCTGTACGCCAGAGGTCTGGGTACGCAGCAGGCGGGTAGCGTCAAACCAGAAAGTGTCGTGGTCAGCGCGCGCCGGGTGGTGACCAGGAATGTTCAGAGCATCGAAGTTATGATAATCGTCTTCGATTTCCGGCCCGGTTGCCACGGTAAAGCCAAGCTCACCGAAGAAACTTTCGATACGGTCGATGGTACGGGTAACCGGATGCAGACCGCCGTTTTCGATACGACGACCTGGCAGGGAAACATCAATAGTTTCTGCAGCCAGACGCGCATTCAGCGCTGCGCTTTCCAGTTCGGCTTTACGCGCATTCAGCGCCTGCTGAACTTGCTCTTTCGCTTCGTTGATAACCGCACCAGCTGCCGGACGCTCTTCTGGCGGCAGCTCACGCAGGGTCGTCATCTGAAGGGTTAAGTGCCCTTTTTTACCCAAATATTCGACGCGCACATTGTCTAACGCGGCAACATCTGACGCCTGGCTAATGGCCGCCTTCGCACTGGCAACCAGTTCTGCGAGATGTGACATGGTTTTCCTCATTGTGTCAGTGGTGACACTGGTTCGTTGGACTTAGAGCCTATCCCATCAGGCTATTTTACTTGCCATTTTGGTCCCGGGCAGTGCTCGAAATCCTCACGTACTTAAGTACGCTCCGGTTTCTCCGCGCTGACCGTGTCCAGACTGGCTGCGACAATTACGCCTGATGAGACAGGCTTTTTATTTTTCAAAACGCGCATACAAAAAAAGCCTCCACTGGGAGGCTTTCAGGCGCTGTTTTCCGTTTCTCTTCTCACGCGCTAGCCTCCTGGAGTCAGGTGCTAAAGTAAAAAAAGAAGCGGAAAATAGCAGCATTCATTGCTTGCGTTACCTTTTGGTACTTTTCAAAAGACCTTTATTGAAAAGGCTACGGCGATAAAAGTCAATGTTTTGATGGCGTTGAAACGAAAAGAGGGAGACTAGCTCCCTCTTTCAACTGGCTTATGCCAGAGCTGCTTTCGCTTTTTCAACCAGAGCGGTGAACGCTACTTTGTCGAATACTGCGATATCAGCCAGGATCTTACGGTCGATTTCAACAGAGGCTTTTTTCAGGCCATTGATGAATTTGCTGTAAGAAATACCGTTCTGACGTGCTGCTGCGTTGATACGCGCAATCCACAGTTGACGGAACTGACGCTTACGTTGACGACGGTCACGGTAAGCATACTGACCAGCTTTGATAACAGCCTGGAAGGCAACGCGGTATACGCGAGAACGCGCACCGTAGTAGCCTTTAGCTTGTTTCAAAATTTTCTTGTGACGTGCGCGTGCAATAACACCACGTTTTACGCGAGCCATATGTGCTCTCCTGTATCTATATTCTAATTAAAAAGTTAATAAACGTTAACGGCTTATGCGTACGGCAGGCACGCGATTACCAGGCCCAGATCGCCTTTGGAAACCATGGCTTTCGGACGCAGGTGACGTTTACGTTTGGTCGCTTTTTTGGTCAGAATGTGACGCAGGTTAGCGTGCTTGTGCTTAAAACCACCTTTACCGGTTTTTTTGAAGCGCTTAGCAGCACCGCGTACGGTCTTAATTTTTGGCATTTTAATAACTTCCACTTCGCATTGTTGATAAACAGAAACAAAGGCGAATCACCCTGTGAGCCGAGGCCCACAGGAATGATTACTTGATGGCCTTACTGTTTCTTCTTAGGAGCGAGCACCATGATCATCTGGCGGCCTTCGATCTTCGTTGGGAAGGATTCGACCACTGCCAGTTCTTGCAAATCGTCTTTCACGCGATTAAGCACTTCCATACCGATTTGCTGGTGCGCCATCTCACGACCGCGGAAACGCAGCGTGATTTTGGCTTTATCACCCTCTTCGAGAAAGCGAATCAGGCTGCGGAGTTTTACCTGATAGTCGCCTTCATCTGTACCAGGACGGAATTTAATTTCCTTAACCTGGATAACTTTTTGCTTTTTCTTCTGTTCCTTAGAAGACTTGCTCTTTTCATAGAGGAATTTGCCGTAATCCATTATACGACAAACCGGCGGCTCGGCGTTAGGGCTGATCTCGACTAAGTCTACTCCGGCTTCTTCAGCTTTCTCCAGAGCTTCTCTCAGACTCACAATACCAAGCTGCTCGCCTTCCAAACCTGTTAAGCGAACTTCCTGGGCGCGAATTTCGCCATTGATACGGTTAGGACGCGCCGTTTGAACTCGTTTTCCGCCTTTAATACCTTATTCCTCCAATTGTTTAAGACTGCGGCTGCGAATCTCTTGTTGCAGCTTCTCGATCACTTCATTTACGTCCATGCTTCCCAGGTCTTTACCACGGCGGGTGCGAACGGCAACTTTGCCAGATTCCACCTCTTTATCACCACAGACCAGCATATATGGGACGCGACGCAAAGTGTGCTCGCGGATTTTAAAGCCAATCTTCTCATTTCTCAAGTCTGCTTTAACACGAATGCCCGCATTTGATAGTTTTTGCGTCAATTCGTTAACGTATTCAGACTGTGAATCCGTAATGTTCATGATAACAACCTGAACCGGCGCAAGCCAGGTCGGGAAGAAACCAGCGAACTCTTCGGTCAGGATACCGATGAAACGTTCCATCGACCCAAGAATTGCACGGTGAATCATTACCGGAACCTTACGCTCGTTGTCTTCGCCTACATAGGAAGCGCTCAGACGAGACGGTAAGGAGAAGTCCAGCTGTACTGTACCGCACTGCCATGCACGATCGAGGCAGTCATACAGGGTAAATTCAATTTTCGGACCGTAGAACGCGCCTTCACCCAGTTGATACTCAAACGGGATGTTGTTTTCTTCCAGCGCAACTGCCAGGTCCGCCTCAGCACGATCCCACATTTCGTCACTGCCAATACGTTTTTCAGGACGAGTGGAAAGCTTGACCACGATCTTCTCGAAGCCAAAAGTGCTGTACATATCATAGACTAAACGGATACATCCGTTAACTTCATCGCGAATTTGTTCTTCAGTACAGAAGATATGCGCGTCATCCTGGGTAAAACCACGCACGCGCATCAGGCCGTGAAGGGATCCTGACGGCTCGTTACGGTGGCAGCTACCGAACTCGGCCATACGCAGCGGCAGATCGCGATACGACTTCAGCCCCTGGTTAAAGATTTGTACGTGACCCGGACAGTTCATCGGCTTAATGCAGTATTCACGGTTCTCAGAAGAGGTGGTGAACATTGCATCTTTATAGTTTTCCCAGTGACCGGTTTTTTCCCACAGGACGCGGTCCATCATAAACGGACCTTTAACTTCCTGATACTGGTACTCTTTCAGTTTAGAACGAACGAACACTTCCAGTTCACGGAAGATGGTCCAGCCGTCATTGTGCCAGAACACCATACCCGGCGCTTCTTCCTGCATATGGTACAGGTCGAGCTGTTTACCGATTTTACGGTGGTCGCGTTTAGCGGCTTCTTCCAGACGCTGCAGGTACGCGTTGAGGGCTTTTTTATCTGCCCACGCAGTACCATAAATACGTTGCAACATTTTGTTGTTGCTGTCGCCGCGCCAGTAGGCCCCTGCCGTTTTCATCAGTTTGAAATGGTGGCAGAAACGCATATTCGGTACGTGCGGACCGCGGCACATATCGACATATTCTTCGTGGAAATAGAGGCCAGGCTGGTCATCATGGGCGATGTTTTCGTCCAGGATGGAGACTTTATAGCTCTCGCCGCGTTTAACGAAAGTTTCACGCGCTTCGTGCCAGCTGACTTTCTTCTTAATGACGTCGTAGTTTTTCTCAGCAAGCTCATGCATCCGCTTCTCGAGTGCTTCGACATCTTCCTGAGTTAACGTGCGGTCAAGATCAACGTCGTAATAGAAACCGTTGTCAATAACCGGGCCGATTGCCATTTTGGTATGCGGCCAAAGTTGTTTAATTGCGTGCCCTAACAGGTGCGCACAGGAGTGACGAATGATCTCCAGACCTTCTTCGTCTTTAGCGGTAATGATCGCCAGTTTAGCGTCGTTTTCAATCAAATCGCACGCATCTACCAGTTCGCCATTAACGCGCCCTGCGATACAGGCTTTCGCCAGACCTGGACCAATGTCCAGCGCAACATCCATGGGGCTTACAGCGTGGTCGTAATGGCGTTGGCTGCCATCAGGAAGAGTAATAACAGGCATGTTATATCCTTATTTGCAGTGGTGACCCACACGAAAGATCACATACAAAGATTCATATGAAATTTATCAAAAAGGTTTGAGCTGATTCCCGCTTCACTCTGCGAAATATGTCACAGCATGCTGATTGGCGATGCCAGACCTACACCCACTTTCTGATAATACCGCTTGGCAGTTTACACGGTAATTGTTATCGGGCAAAGCGACAATCATCATGTTCGATATGATATAAATCAATACAGGCAACACCTGACCCTTTTGTTACACTCGATTATTGAAGACTGGAAATCCCCTGGAAAAACGCATGCCGACAAAACGTTTCAACAAAAAACACTGGAAGATGGTGGTAGTCCTGCTGTCTATTTGCGGCGCGATGCTGTTGCTACGCTGGGCAGCGATGATTTGGGGCTGAATGGTGATGCGCTATCAACAAACAATGCAGCCAGACCGCATAACACGGTCCGGCACATTATTACATCCTGTAGCCCAGCGATAACGTGGTGCGGCGATCGGTATGTTCTGGCGCAGACTCAGGCGGTTCAGAGTTCCATGTAACGTTGTAGGCCACCTTCAGACCAAAATGTTCATTGATGGCAACATTTAATGCGCTTTCCGAGTTCAGCGTAGTGTCTTCAGCACCAAAAACCGATACACCCTGGGTAAATTTAGCGTTGTCGGTCAACTGCCATGCATAAGCTCCGGAGGCATACCCCAGCGGCTGCGTTTTACTGGCATTATCGGTATATTTGTCGTAACGCACGCCAGGGCCGAATTCAAAACGGAAGCTGTGTACCGGGCCATTTAAAAACTGGCGACCATAACCCGCAGTCAATACATCTCGTTCCCGATAACCGTTATAACGGTCTGTCAGCCAACTTGCCTGACCAAACAGATAATCATAATCAGTTAAATTAAAACGGCTACGACCACCTACTGCATATTTTTCCGAAGAACGCTCATCATTAGAAGAAGTATTGCTGGCATTTCCCCACAGCGACCAGGCAGTCGTCTGCCCATACCAGGTCATGGTGGTATCAGCCGTCAGTGAGGAACTTTTCGTGTTGCCTGATTGTGCAAGATAACCTGCGTTCAGATTACCTTCGAAAGGTTTTTTTGCGCTGGCAGGATCGTCCATGACAGTAAAAACGGAATCATCGGCAGTTGCAGTCAGAGACGCAAACATACCCCCCGCCAACATAACGATGGCAGGAACTGTCTTCAAAAGCTTCATTTATTAAAAGTCCGTACAACAAAAAAAGAGACCATCGCGGTCCCGGAAACTTTCTTAAGGATCAAAGAGTAGCGTCCCTGGAAAGGTGACAAATTATAAAAAGGAGTGAAAAACTTAGCAATGACTTCTTATTTCATTTTTTGAATAAGCGCGTTGCGAAAACAGATATTTATTTATATATCTTTACCTTATTAATTCTATATAAATATCTAATAAATCATATTGTTAATTCCTTCACTTTCCACTGATTCAGTGCCAGACTGAAATCAGCCTATAGGAGGAAATGATGGTACGTATCTATACGTTGACACTTGCGCCCTCTCTCGATAGCGCAACAATTACCCCGCAAATTTACCCCGAAGGAAAACTGCGCTGTACTGCCCCCGTGTTTGAACCTGGTGGCGGCGGTATTAATGTCGCTCGCGCTATTGCTCATCTGGGCGGGAGCGCGACGGCTATATTCCCGGCCGGTGGCGCGACCGGGGAACATCTCGTCGCTCTGCTGGCCGATGAAAATGTCCCTGTTGCCACTGTCGAAGCGAAGGACTGGACCCGCCAGAATCTGCATGTACATGTGGAATCCAGCGGGGAGCAGTATCGCTTTGTCATGCCCGGAGCAGCTTTAAGCGAAGATGAATTTCGTCAACTTGAAGAACAAGTTCTGGAAATCGAGTCAGGGGCTATTCTGGTTATTAGTGGAAGCCTGCCACCAGGCGTGAAACTGGAAAAGTTAACGCAGCTTATTTCTGCTGCGCAAAAACAAGGAATACGCTGCATCGTCGACAGTTCCGGCGAAGCCTTAAGCGCAGCACTGGCGATTGGCAATATCGAGTTAGTTAAACCTAACCAAAAAGAACTCAGCGCACTGGTAGGTCGCGAACTCACCCAACCCGATGATGTGCGTAAAGCCGCGCAGGAAATTGTTAATAGTGGTAAGGCCAAACGGGTCGTCGTTTCCCTTGGTCCACAAGGAGCGTTGGGGGTAGATAGCGAAAACTGCATTCAGGTAGTGCCACCACCGCTAAAAAGCCAAAGTACCGTCGGTGCTGGCGACAGTATGGTAGGGGCTATGACGCTGAAGCTGGCAGAAAATGCCTCGCTTGATGAAATGGTTCGTTTTGGCGTCGCTGCCGGTAGTGCCGCAACACTCAATCAGGGAACACGCCTGTGCTCCCATGACGATACACAAAAAATTTACGCTTACCTTTCCCGCTAATCGAGACATTCCCCCATCGGTTGGGGGAATCACCACAAACCTGTCGGCAACGCGTTTCTGCGACTATGCTAAAAAATCACGTGATAACAAAGAGGTGAATTATGGCCGGTGGCGATCTTGTCCGTTATGTCATTACCGTCATGTTGCATGAAGATACATTAACTGAAATTAATGAGTTAAATAACTTTCTGACACGCGATGGCTTTTCACTGACCATGACTGACGATGATGGGAATATCCATGAACTAGGGACGAATACCTTTGGACTTATCAGTACGCAAAACGAAGATGAGATAAGAGAACTCGTTGCCGGGCTCGCCCAGAGCGCTACAGGCAAAGACCCCGAGATAAGGATCACCACCTGGGAGGAATGGAATAGCAACAAATAAAGATTTTTGGGCAATAATCAGTCTGTGGTGTGCGTTAGCTCGTGTTTTTACACCTTATTCTTGCGCTAACCTTATGATCTGGCAGACAGCATGGGAGAGACATCATGTGGCAGGTAATCAGTCGTCTTTTGAGCGAGCAGTTAGGTGAAGGCGAAATCGAACTGCGTAATGAACTGCCTGGCGGGGAAGTCCATGCCGCATGGCATTTGCGCTATGCAGGACGTGACTTTTTCGTCAAATGTGATGAAAGAGAATTGCTTCCCGGTTTCACCGCCGAAGCCGACCAACTGGAGTTATTGTCTCGCAGTAAAACCGTCACCGTACCCAGGGTGTGGGCAGTTGGCGCTGACCGTGACTACAGTTTTCTGGTGATGGATTATCTCCCTCCCCGGCCGTTGGATGCACATAACGCCTTTATTTTAGGGCAGCAAATTGCGCATCTACATCAATGGAGTGACCAGCCACAATTTGGCCTCGATTTCGACAACGCCCTTTCTACTACCCCTCAACCCAATACCTGGCAACGCCGCTGGTCAACGTTTTTTGCTGAACAACGGATTGGCTGGCAACTGGAGCTGGCAGCAGAAAAAGGGATAGCCTTCGGCAATATCGACGCCATCGTCGAGCATATCCAGCAGCGCCTGGCCTCACATCAGCCGCAACCATCACTGTTACACGGCGATCTATGGTCAGGGAATTGTGCGCTAGGTCCGAATGGTCCGTATATTTTCGACCCTGCTTGTTACTGGGGCGACAGAGAGTGCGATCTGGCGATGTTGCCGCTACATACCGAACAGCCTCCGCAAATCTATGATGGTTATCAATCAGTTTCACCGCTACCGATCGATTTCCTCGAACGCCAACCGATTTACCAGCTTTACACTTTGCTAAACCGTGCAAGGTTGTTTGGTGGTCAACATCTGGTTATTGCTCAACAATCATTGGATAGATTGTTAGCCGCGTGACGGGAGTCGATGATAATGGCCGCACCGCGCGGCCTTTGTATTAAATGAAACCGAGCAGAGAAAAGAACACGTATCCCGCAGCAATACAAATGACCGGCAGGATATAGAGTGAAAAAAACTGCGTGAAGATAGTATGGCGTGGAACGACAATGCGCGACTCGATCTGTTCACGCGTTAACCCCTCTTCCCCTTTAGCCTTCTCCAGAATGAGTTGATCTTCAACGCCTTCGCGCAAGAAGCGCGTCTGACGACTCATGCGTGCTCCAGAGTCTTGCAACGCCAGCCCGACAAAAATCAGGATAAAGATCACCCAGAACATAACGTTCACACCACCATTAAAATTGGGCGTCGGCGAGTTATACCAGAACAGATTCAAAAAAGGCGTATTCGCCTGCATCATATCGATCATGACATGGGCAAAGTCGAGCATTACCGCATTAATGCCTTCCTGGGTTTCTTGCCGGGTATTCATAAACTTCAGCAAGGAAATCAACGTGGAAACAAGTGTTGGTATAAAAATCACCCAACCGAAAATCCTTTTCAAAATAGCAATGCGTCCAGCTTGTTGATACGTCATGAGTTCTCCTTGATTAAGACGCGTCGATTCACTTAGTTTACCTGTAGATATCTGTTTTCGCCCATTCTTTAAAGGCGATATGATAGGCGCTTAATCATAAGCACAGCTTAATACCTTACACATAATGCTCTAAAGGAGAGGTTGTAATGTCAACCCCACGACAGATTCTTGCTGCAATTTTTGATATGGATGGATTACTTATCGATTCCGAACCATTGTGGGATCGGGCCGAACTGGATGTGATGGCAAGCCTGGGGGTGGACATCTCCCGTCGTAATGAGCTACCGGACACCTTAGGTTTACGCATCGATATGGTGGTTGATCTGTGGTATGCCCGGCAACCGTGGAATGGACCGAGTCGTCAGGAAGTGGTCGATCGGGTAATTGCCCGTGCCATTTCGCTGGTTGAAGAGACGCGTCCATTACTGCCTGGCGTGCGTGAAGCCGTTGCTTTATGTAAAGCGCAGGGCATATTGGTTGGACTGGCTTCAGCGTCACCGCTGCATATGCTTGAAAAAGTGCTGGCCATGTTTGACCTACGTGACAGTTTCGATGCCCTCGCCTCCGCCGAAAAATTGCCTTATAGCAAGCCACATCCGCAGGTTTATCTCGACTGCGCAGCAAAACTGGGCGTTGACCCAATCGCCTGCGTGGCGCTGGAAGATTCTGTTAATGGCATGATCGCCTCGAAGGCAGCACGAATGCGCTCCATCGTCGTTCCAGCACCAGAAGCGCAAAATGATCCCCGTTTTGTGTTGGCGAATGTAAAACTTTCATCCTTGACCGAACTCACCGCGAAAGACCTCCTCGGTTAATAAAAAGGGGCGTGGTGACACGGCCCCTGGTTGCTTATCTGAAATCACGTTCAACTGATGATTTTATCATCAAATTATGATGAAGAGTTACACCGTCACCACTTCCGCGCACTGTATAAAAACCCTATACTGTACGTATCGACAGTTTAGTGAGTTTTATCATGACGGCGGAAGGTCACCTCCTCTTTTCTATTGCTTGTGCGGTGTTTGCTAAAAATGCCGAGCTTACACCCGTGCTGGCACAGGGTGACTGGTGGCATATTGTCCCTTCCGCAATATTAACTTGTCTGTTACCGGATATTGACCATCCAAAGTCGTTTCTTGGGCAGCGATTAAAGTGGATATCAAAACCCATTGCCCGCGCTTTTGGTCACCGTGGCTTTACCCACAGTCTGCTGGCGGTGTTTGCTCTACTGGCGACTTTTTATCTGAAAGTTCCGGAAAGCTGGTTTATTCCGGCTGATGCTCTGCAAGGTATGGTTCTCGGTTATTTGAGTCATATTCTTGCTGATATGCTGACCCCCGCTGGCGTTCCCCTACTCTGGCCGTGCCGATGGCGTTTCCGTCTGCCAATTCTGGTTCCACAAAAAGGCAACCAGTTAGAACGTTTTCTCTGCATGGCGTTGTTTGTCTGGTCAGTGTGGATGCCCCATTCACTGCCCGAAAACAGTGCCGTGCGTTGGTCATCGCAAATGATTAATACCTTGCAGATCGAGTTTCATCGCCTTATTAAGCATCAGGTTGAATACTAAAAAAACAAAAATCGCTTTTCTGGAATAAGCCATTCCATTTGAATATAAGAGCCAGCTCACAGTTCTGTTAATCTTGCTTCAACACTATGGCTACTGCGTAGCGATAGAAATAATAAGATCAGGAGAACGGGGATGAACTTTCCATTAATTGCGAACATCATAGTGTTCGTTGTGCTGCTGTTTGCGCTGGCCCAAACCCGCCACAAACAGTGGAGTCTGGCCAAAAAAGTGCTGGTAGGTCTGGTGATGGGTGTGGTTTTTGGCCTTGCCCTACATACCATTTATGGTTCTGACAGCCAGGTACTTAAAGATTCTGTTCAGTGGTTTAACATTGTCGGTAACGGCTATGTTCAGCTACTGCAAATGATCGTCATGCCGCTGGTATTTGCCTCCATTTTAAGTGCGGTTGCCCGTCTGCATAACGCGTCTCAACTAGGAAAAATCAGTTTTCTGACCATCGGTACGCTTTTGTTTACCACGCTGATTGCGGCGCTGGTCGGAGTGCTGGTCACCAACCTGTTTGGTTTGACGGCTGAGGGGCTGGTTCAGGGTGGTGCAGAAACTGCGCGTCTGAACGCTATCGAAAGCAACTATGTCGGTAAAGTCTCTGACCTGAGCGTTCCGCAGCTTGTCTTGTCCTTTATCCCGAAAAACCCGTTTGCAGATCTGACCGGCGCCAATCCGACGTCAATTATCAGCGTGGTAATTTTTGCGGCTTTCCTGGGCGTTGCAGCACTGAAACTGCTGAAAGATGATGCGCCGAAAGGTGAACGAGTCTTAACCGCTATCGATACGCTGCAAAGCTGGGTGATGAAACTGGTTCGCCTGGTCATGCAACTGACGCCATACGGCGTTCTGGCACTGATGACCAAAGTCGTTGCTGGTTCCAACCTGCAAGACATCATTAAACTGGGTAGCTTCGTTGTCGCGTCCTACCTCGGTCTTATCATTATGTTTGCAGTGCATGGCATTCTGCTGGGCATTAATGGCGTAAGCCCGCTGAAATACTTCCGTAAAGTATGGCCAGTGCTGACGTTTGCCTTCACCAGTCGCTCCAGTGCTGCGTCTATTCCGCTGAATGTAGAAGCACAAACGCGTCGTCTGGGTGTTCCTGAATCCATCGCCAGTTTCGCCGCCTCTTTCGGCGCGACCATTGGTCAAAACGGCTGCGCCGGGCTGTATCCGGCAATGCTGGCAGTGATGGTTGCGCCTACGGTTGGCATTAATCCGCTGGACCCAATGTGGATTGCGACACTCGTTGGTATCGTCACTGTGAGTTCAGCAGGTGTTGCAGGCGTTGGTGGCGGTGCAACATTCGCCGCACTGATTGTACTCCCTGCAATGGGCTTGCCGGTAACGCTGGTGGCATTGTTAATTTCCGTTGAACCACTTATCGATATGGGCCGTACGGCACTGAACGTCAGCGGTTCTATGACCGCAGGTACACTGACCAGCCAGTGGCTGAAGCAGACCGATAAATCCATTCTGGATAGCGAAGATGACGCCGAACTGGCTCACCGTTAACCCTGGCTTATAACGCAAAACGCCTGTCATCCCGACAGGCGTTTTTTTCACTCTTCGACCTCATTCTCTTGTCGAATCTGATTCGCCCAGCGCTGGGCCGCCTCCGGCACACTAAACGCCGGTGAGCGCAAGAATGATTCCCCCACCAGAACAAACGCTACATATTTGCCACGTAGTATCCAGACATCACGAAACGAATCCATTTTAATCGCATGCTCCGGCGGCGCAGGTTCCGTGCGCGGGACATAGCTAATAATCGGGCGGTTTTGCTGACGTAGCGGTTTCTTCATTACTGGCTTCACTAAACGCATATTAAAAATCAGAAAAAATGTAGTTTAGCCGATTTAGCCCACGTCCGTCCTGCTTTGCGTACATCTTCAAATACTTTCGCCGACACCACTTCCAGAGCGAGACATCCCCGATGGTCTATAGTTAGAGGGTTTTTTGACCAAAAAAGCGGCCCTTTCAGCAATGAAATAAGGAGACGAGTTCAATGTCGCAACATAACGAAAAGAACCCACATCAGCACCAGTCCCCCCTGCACGACTCGAACGAAGCGAAACCAGGAATGGACTCACTGGCACCTGAGGACGGCTCTCATCGTCCAGCGGCTGAACCGACGCCGCCTGGCGCGCAGCCTACCGCGCCAGGCAGTCTGAAAGCCCCTGATACGCGTAACGAAAAACTCAATTCCCTGCAAGATGTACGTAAAGGTAGTGAAAATTATGCGCTGACCACCAATCAGGGCGTGCGCATCGCTGACGATCAAAACTCACTGCGTGCCGGTAGCCGTGGTCCAACGCTGCTGGAAGATTTTATTCTGCGCGAGAAGATCACTCACTTTGACCATGAGCGTATCCCGGAACGTATTGTTCATGCGCGAGGATCTGCGGCTCATGGTTATTTCCAGCCGTATAAAAACTTAAGCGATATTACCAAAGCCGACTTCCTGTCTGACCCGAACAAAATCACCCCAGTGTTTGTCCGTTTCTCTACCGTTCAGGGTGGCGCTGGCTCTTCCGATACCGTGCGTGATATCCGTGGTTTTGCCACCAAGTTCTATACTGAAGAGGGTATTTTTGACCTCGTTGGCAATAACACGCCAATCTTCTTTATCCAGGATGCGCATAAATTCCCCGATTTTGTTCATGCGGTAAAACCAGAACCGCACTGGGCAATTCCACAAGGGCAAAGCGCCCACGATACTTTCTGGGATTATGTTTCTCTGCAACCTGAAACTCTGCACAACGTGATGTGGGCGATGTCGGATCGCGGGATCCCGCGCAGCTACCGTACGATGGAAGGTTTCGGCATCCACACTTTCCGCCTGATTAACGCCGAAGGGAAAGCGACGTTTGTGCGTTTCCACTGGAAACCACTGGCAGGTAAAGCCTCGCTGGTATGGGATGAAGCGCAGAAACTCACCGGACGTGACCCGGACTTCCACCGCCGTGAGCTGTGGGAAGCCATTGAAGCAGGCGATTTCCCGGAATACGAACTGGGCCTCCAGTTAATCCCGGAAGAAGACGAATTCAAGTTTGATTTCGACCTTCTCGATCCAACCAAACTTATCCCGGAAGAACTGGTGCCGGTACAGCGCGTCGGCAAAATGGTGCTTAACCGCAACCCGGATAACTTCTTTGCCGAAAACGAACAGGTAGCTTTCCATCCAGGGCATATTGTCCCCGGTCTGGATTTCACCAACGACCCGTTATTGCAGGGGCGTTTGTTCTCTTATACCGATACACAAATCAGTCGTCTTGGTGGGCCCAATTTCCATGAAATTCCGATTAACCGCCCGACCTGCCCTTACCATAATTTCCAGCGTGACGGC
Source organism: Escherichia sp. E3659 (assembly GCF_005781135.1). Lineage (NCBI taxonomy): Bacteria > Pseudomonadati > Pseudomonadota > Gammaproteobacteria > Enterobacterales > Enterobacteriaceae > Escherichia > Escherichia sp. E3659. The sequence goes on from NZ_VATQ01000002.1 coordinate 194,193, forward strand.
ATGCACCGCATGGGAATTGACACAAATCCGGCAAACTACGAACCGAACTCGATCAACGACAACTGGCCGCGCGAAACACCGCCGGGGCCGAAACGCGGCGGATTTGAATCATACCAGGAACGTGTAGAAGGCAACAAAGTCCGCGAACGCAGCCCATCGTTTGGCGAATATTATTCCCATCCCCGTCTGTTCTGGCTAAGCCAGACACCGTTTGAACAGCGCCACATTATCGACGCTTTCAGCTTTGAATTGAGCAAAGTTGCTCGTCCGTATATTCGTGAACGCGTCGTTGATCAACTGGCACATATCGATCTCACTCTGGCGCAGGCTGTGGCGGAAAATCTCGGTATCGAACTGACTGATGAACAACTGAATATTACCCCGCCACCAGACATCAACGGTCTGAAAAATGCCCCAACATTAAGCCTGTATGCCATTCCTGACGGTGATGTCAAAGGCCGTGTGGTTGCGATTTTGCTTAATGATGAAGTGAGATCGGCAGACCTGCTGGCCATTCTCAAGGCGCTGAAAGCCAAAGGTGTTCATGCCAAACTGCTTTATTCACGAATGGGCGAAGTGACCGCCGACGACGGCACGGTGTTGCCAATTGCTGCTACCTTTGCCGGAGCGCCTTCGCTGACGGTGGATGCGGTCATTGTCCCTTGCGGTAATATTGCGGATATCGCAGACAACGGCGATGCGAACTATTACCTGATGGAAGCCTACAAACACCTTAAACCGATTGCGCTGGCGGGAGACGCCCGCAAGTTCAAAGCGACAATTAAGGTGGATGACAAAAGTGAAGAAGGGGTTGTGGAAGCCGACAGCGCCGACGGTAGTTTTATGGATGAACTGTTAACGCTAATGGCGGCGCACCGCGTCTGGTCACGTATGCCTAAGATTGACAAAATTCCGGCGTAAATATAGGTGGCGCAATTGCGCCACCTTTGCCTGATGCGCTGCGCTTATCAGGCCTACCGGATGTTCATAATGCTATGAAATTTCAATATATTGTATGCCAAATAAGGCATTTACGCCGCATCCGGCAAAACAGCCTTACCTACACATCCAGATAACTACCCAACCGATAACCACGCTCGGCAATGGCATACTTCAACGACGCCGACGTTAACACATCCAGTTCCGCTAACCGCGGGAAACAGTAAGCACTCTGGCGAATTGTATTATCGACAAACGCAGGATGGCACATCACTTCCAGTGAGAGTTCACCGCGATGACTGGAATCATCCAACACTTGCAGGAACAGTGATTCACTGATCTCTTCACCATAGAATGCACTACTGAAGCCCTGTGAACTGCGCAGATTAGCGGGTAAATCACCGTCGTTAAATACTGGCTGGCGATCAATACGCAACGCAATCCCCTCTTCAGCCGCAAACTTCGCCACAATCGGGAAAATCTGCGGGAACATATGCACGTGATGATGACTATCAAGATGTGTTGGTTTGCGGCCAAACAATTCAATGAATCGCAGATACTGGCGGGCGAGTTCCTGGGAAATTTCTTCCAGTGGTAAGGCATCGTCTTCTGCCAGCTGCCAGATCCATTTCCCCAGCACACCTTGCCGGGTCAGCCCAGGCATCTCAGTCAGCGGCTTGCCCAGTGTAAGGACAAAGTGCATCCCAACTGCCAGACTCGGCTCATCACGACTTAACCGCACCGCATGGTCGATAGCTTCCCCATTCACCAGCGCCGTCGTTGAGGTGACAATACCATTACGACAGGCCTCGATAATGCCGTAGTTCTGGCCTTTACTTAAGCCAAAGTCATCAGCATTAACAATCAGTAAGCGTTCCATAATCAGCCTCAGTTAATGTGCTTTTTTGAGTTCTGCAATGCAGTCAGCAAAGTTTGGCAACCACTTCTCATGCGCCAGAATCATCTCTCTTGCCAGCCGTTCCGCGTCACGATCGGAATGCACCAGCGGGCTAAGGTTGAGCGCCAGTAACACATCGTTAAATTCACCGCTAAGGGCTGCGTGGCTGGCGGCAATTTCAAAACCTTTGATGGTATGAATCAAGCCCATCACTTTGTCATCGAAGTGTGTAATGCGTGGATGTGGCGTCGCGCCATCGCGCCCCAGTGTACAGGTCATTTCTACCGCCCAGTCTGCCGGAATATTATCAATATGCCCATGATGCGGGATATTAACGTAATGTTCTGCTTGCTTGTCGTTGTAGATAGCATTAATCACTTCACACGCCGCATCTGAGTAATATGCCCCGCCGCGCTGTTCCAGTTCTTTCGGCTTAACTTTCAGGTCCGGATTTTTATACAGGTCAAAGAGTTGTTTCTCGACTTTCTGTACCACCTGTGCACGTGCGCCGCCTTTATAATACTCACCCATTTCAATCGCCAGCATCTCTTTTTGCTTGAAGTAATAAAGCAGATACGAGCACGGCAACAGATTCAGTGAGCGAATTAAGCCTTCGCTAAACGGCAGATCGAAAATATTTTTTACGCCAGACGCTTTTAACTGCCCGGATGCCACACCATCAAGCAATTCGGCAAAGCGAGACTTGCCATTTACCAGCACATCTTTAATAAACACCATGTGGTTCAGCCCGAACAGATCGATAGATAAATCATCGTTCTCATTCAACGCTAAAACATCGCTGATAAACATCTTCATACCAATCGGAATATTACACACGCCGATAAAGCGTTTAAATCCGGTATGACGATAAACGGCTTCGGTGACCATTCCCGCAGGGTTCGTAAAGTTAATCACCCAGGCATTGGGGCAAAGTTCTTCAACATCTTTGACTATGTCAAAAATCACCGGAATAGTACGCAGACCTTTAAACAGGCCACCTGCACCGTTGGTTTCCTGGCCGAGATAACCATGACTTAACGGAATACGTTCATCGAGTTCGCGTGCTGGTAATTGACCTACGCGCAACTGGGTAGTGACGAAATCGGCATCTTTCAATGCTTCGCGGCGATCGAGCGTTTTATAAAGCTTCATTGGTACACCAGCGTTATCAATCATCCGCTGGCAGAGATCGAAAATAATATCCAGCTTCGCTTTACCCTCTTCGACGTCCACCAGCCATAATTCACTCACCGGCAATTCGTGATAACGTTTAATAAACCCTTCCAGTAATTCCGGGGTATAGCTGCTCCCGCCACCAATAGTGACGACTTTTAATTTCTGGCTCATAATTTCTCCCTTCATTAGGAAATACTGATATTCGTCGTGCCTGCCGCTAAGTCAGGAATAACCCGGAAATACCAGGTTATACAGAGCAAGCATGTAAATTTAGTGTTCTGACACAATGGCTACTGATTAAATTCAGTCAATTTTTTACGATAACTATTGGGTGTAAACGAGGTCAGTTTCTTAAACGTTTTAATAAACAAACTTGGGCTACTATAACCGGCTTCAAATGCAATATCCGTTACCGAATAGTTGGTCATTTCCAGTTGTTTTTTGGCAAAATTAATGCGAATTTCATTAATAATCTGCATTGGTGTTTTGCCATAATATCGCTGGGTCGCACGCGTCAAATATTCCTGCGATTTCGCCGACAGTATCACCATATTTTCCAGCGCATTTTCACTAAACTGCTCTTTATCATGCATCTTTTCAACCGTGCCTTTCAGCCACTGCGGCACATCATCAATTACCTGTTCTTCACGGTAATGGCGTAAGCGGTTGATAACATAAAAAGTCACTGTCTCAACAAACTCTTCCAGCCCGGTTTCACGGAAATTCAGTGAAGAGATGACCGTTTCCACATAGGTGAGAAAAGCGTTATTGGTTCGGTATACCTGTGATGCGACGAAACAATAAGGCAACAACGGCAGATAATGTTGCTCAAAAAAACGTTTGCTGATCCCAACATTTAATATACGCGTGGCGCCAAACTCATAAAAACTTTGATGGTGCGAGCCCAACGGAATAAAGACAAAATCGCCCCGCTCCAGCAACACGCGTTTACCGTTTATCTCCTGGTAATAACGACCCGTTAACACCAGGGTGAATTCATAATAGTCGTGTTGATGCAGCCCACTGATACTCTCAGTTTTGTTGTAGATAAACACATGGAAGTTTTTGCCATTAAACAGTTGTTGTTCACGGGCTGTGGCAATTTCCGGCGCATTAATCACTGGCTGCATCATCAACTCCTTATGCCTTCAATTTTTCATGAAGCTCAATTAATTCACTAATCAGTTCACGTGCAAGCATTGAGGTCATTAAATGATCCTGAGCGTGGACCAGCACCAGACTCACTTTCATCTTACCTTCGCCCGCATCGCCTTCAATCAGTTTCGTCTGTACCAGATGCGCTTCATTCAACGCCATTCGTGACTGATCCATCATCGCTTTTGCTGCAGCAAAATCGCCCTGCTTTGCCTGTTTCAGCGCCGCATACGCCAGACTGCGCGCCTGCCCGGAATTGATGATAAGCCCCATCACCACTTCTTCCAGTTCTTCGGCTTCGGTTTGCGTATCCGGGATATTGTCGAGATCCATCATACTCAGTTCCTCACTTTCCTTACCCGGCACAGCGTTACCTGTGCCGGTATCGATTAAAATTTCAGCGCGTTAGCAATATCTTCTTCACTCTCTTCTTTATCAATCACGTTTTGTGCTTTGTTAGCCACCACAACAAATGGCAGATAAATCAGCGTGGCGATACCGAGGTTGAAGAGTGCGACCAGTAAGGCGGCAACGCTACCGTTGGTGTTAAAGAAGGCTCCCAGACCGGTTGGCATGGTCCACGGCGCAATGTTGGTCACTGGTGGAATAATGCCCATGTAATATGCCGCCAGGGTGATTGCAGCCAGAATCGGTTGTACCAGCACAAACGGGATAAACATCACCGGGTTCATAATAATCGGCAGACCAAACAGAATCGGTTCGTTAATCTGGAAGATGCCGGACGGCAGCGCCAGTTTTGCCACTTGACGATAATCAGCACGGCGAGAAGCAATAAAGATAGCCAGAATCAGGCCCAGGGTCGCACCACTACCACCGAGGAAAATAAAGGAGTCCAGCATCGGCTTGGCCCAGATATGGAAGGTCTTACCGGCAGCTAATGCCGCTTCGACGGAACCATATTGCTGGTAGGTCGCGATGTTTTCCAACGCCCACGGCGTCATGATGCCGTTGTCCAGTGCAGTCAGCGCCAGCGCGCCGTGAATACCGAAGAACCACAGCAGTGGAACAAAAATCACATACGCCCAGCCGACCACACTGCCCAACGATGCCAGCGGCGTCGAGATAGTATCCATAATGATCTGATGGAAGTTTGTACCCCAGGTCGTCAGCGCCCAGGCAATAATCCCCATCACGGAAAGAATAATAAAGCCGGGAATCAATGCAGAGAAAGAACGCGATACCGACGCAGGTACGCTATCAGGCAGTCTAATTACCCAGTTGCGGCGGACAATAAAGGTAAACATTTCTGCCACCACCAGGCCGATAATAATCCCGGAGATGATATTTGCGCCGCCTAACCAATTAGCGCCGACGGCATAAGCCTCGCCGACGCTATAAGGCGTGACGGTCATAAACGCCGCAACGGATAACAATCCCGCTGCCAGCGCATCGACTTTACGCTCTTCAGCCAGCGCCATGCCGATAAAGAACGGTGCCATTAAAGACATAATCCCCAACGTTCCGTTATAAACATTTCCGCCAATACCTTTCAGACCATTGAGTGTTTCAATGGTCGAGGCGTCGAGGCGAATACCTAAGGAATAAAAAAACGACCCCTCCCCAAAGCTAAGGAAAACGTTATTAATTAATACAAACATAGCCCCTGCGAGGGTTAACGGCATTAAGCGAATAAAACCGTTTTTGATTGCATTAACGTGCGGTTGCTTTCCTATTTTAACTGCAAAAGGGAGGAGTACCTTTTCAAGCGATGCAATAACATTACTCATAGAAAAATACCCTTAAAAACCGCAATTCAAATATTGCGGTATAGATTTATGAAATAACTCTTTGACGGGAAAATTTAAAAATTAATTTGCTGCGGCTTTTTTAATTGCTGCAACTGCAGCCTTAAGCACGCCTAAACCATCGACTTTGCCATATAACAGCGAGTCAATTACTTCCACCGGTTTGTTGGGTAACAAACGCTGAATTTCGGGCAACATATAAGCAATCTGCGGCCCTAATAAAACGACATCGGCATTCAGCCCTTTTTCACCAGCCAGCGTTTCTGGAAATGCTTCAATAATGACCGGAACTTCATATTTTTCTGCCTGAGCGCGCATTTTTGATACCAGTAAAGAGGTAGACATGCCCGCAGAACAAAACAGATAAATGTGTTTCTTTTCCATAAAACTGCCCTCATCAACGATTATCTGTCAGCCAGACACTCCGCAAGCCTTCACCTGCTTCCATGCTCTGGGTAACTTGCGAAACCAACATGACTTTTTTTGGTGGCTGAAAAGAGTATACGGTATTGACCTGAGCAATAGTATTTCTTTGACTATACAAATTGTCTCTCCTTGACCTGCTGTTATGACCACCTTCACATTTCGGTTAAATAATTCGCGTCAACAAATAAGAACACGCGCATAAAAAAACCGGCACAATGGCCGGTTTTCGTTGTGACTCAAGCTTTCAGATGAAGGAATTACTTCGCAGCCTGCGGATCAGTGTCGTATTCGGCACAGGTCTGATAGCCGGTGTTGATCACATGCCCGGTATCATCTAACGCGACAAAATAGGTTTCTGCTTTACCATCACGTTGACCCAGAATGTAGGTCTGGCAAGTACCACGAGCATGGATCATGCTCACTTCAGACGAAGGTTTACCCGCAATTTGTGCAACCTGCGCCCGGCTCATGCCTTTTTTGACGTCTTTCACCACAGGCTGTACAAACTGGTCTTTGGTACGATCATACGCCGTACAACCTGCCAGCATGGTTAATACCGCCGCTGTACCCAGAATTCCTGCCATATTCTTGTTCATATTCCGTCCTCTTGTTTATCAGCGTGTTAGATAAGCCTGGAATACATCGGGGGCTTTTTCAAGCCTGAGAGCGAAACGGTTTCGCTTTCAGAGGATTCCTGTATGACGTTTTAACCACCATTCAACCTGCTGTCGCTTGTCGTTTCTGTAGCAACGGGTTAGCTTTAAGGAAGTTTTATTTTTTTGTCTGGAGGGGTTCAATGACATTGCAGCAACAAATAATAAAGGCGCTGGGCGCAAAACCGCAGATTAATGCTGAAGAGGAAATTCGTCGCAGCGTCGATTTTCTGAAAAGCTATCTACAAACCTACCCGTTCATTAAATCACTGGTACTCGGCATTAGCGGTGGTCAGGACTCTACCCTTGCCGGTAAGTTGTGTCAGATGGCAATTAATGAACTGCGCCAGGAAACCGGTAATGAATCACTGCAATTTATCGCCGTGCGCCTTCCCTACGGTGTTCAGGCCGACGAACAAGATTGCCAGGACGCCATTGCCTTTATTCAGCCGGATCGCGTATTAACCGTCAATATCAAGGGCGCGGTACTCGCCAGTGAACAGGCATTGCGGGAAGCAGGTATCGAACTGAGCGATTTTGTGCGTGGCAATGAAAAAGCACGTGAGCGGATGAAAGCGCAATACAGCATTGCGGGTATGACTAATGGCGTCGTAGTTGGCACCGATCATGCGGCAGAAGCCATTACTGGATTCTTCACTAAATATGGTGATGGTGGTACAGACATTAACCCTCTGTATCGTCTGAACAAACGTCAGGGTAAACAGTTACTGGCAGCGTTAGGTTGCCCTGAGCATCTCTATAAGAAGGCCCCCACAGCCGACCTGGAAGATGACCGCCCGTCACTGCCAGATGAAGTCGCGCTCGGCGTAACGTATGAAAATATCGATGACTATCTGGAAGGGAAAAATGTCCCTGAACAGGTCGCCAGAACGATTGAGAACTGGTATCTGAAAACCGAGCATAAACGCCGCCCACCCATTACGGTTTTCGATGATTTCTGGAAAAAGTAATAATTTGCACATATTGGTTTGTGCGAAAAAGAGTACTTTGTTCATGCCGGATGCGGTGTGAATGTCTTATTCGGCCTACAAAACTTTGCGAATTCAATACATTGCAGGAGTCGAGTAGGCCTGATAAGCGTAGCGCATCAGGCAGTGTTAGCTTTGTTATCGCCCCGCCTCTTTTTTAATCGTTTCCCGCCTGTTATACTGGATGGATAACCAGTATTCGGAGTAAACAGTGGTACGGCGTTTAACCTCCCCGCGCCTCGAATTTGAAGCGGCGGCAATTTATGAATATCCCGAACATTTACGTTCATTTCTTAATGACTTACCCACCCGACCCGGTGTGTATCTGTTTCATGGCGAAAGTAACACTATGCCGCTCTATATCGGCAAAAGCGTTAACATCCGCAGCCGCGTCCTTTCCCATTTACGTACCCCGGATGAAGCGGCCATGCTGCGACAATCCCGACGCATTAGCTGGATATGTACCGCGGGCGAAATCGGCGCCCTGCTCCTTGAAGCGCGTCTAATCAAAGAGCAACAGCCTTTGTTTAATAAACGGTTGCGCCGCAATCGTCAGCTCTGCGCCCTGCAACTGAATGAAAAACGCGTGGATGTGGTGTACGCCAAAGACGTGGATTTTTCTACTGCGCCAAACCTGTTTGGCCTGTTTGCCAACCGCCGCTCGGCATTACAGGCATTACAGACAATCGCCGATGAACAAAAGCTCTGTTATGGCCTGCTCGGGCTGGAACCGCTAAGCCGCGGTCGTGCTTGCTTTCGTTCAGCGCTAAAACGTTGCGCCGGAGCGTGCTGCGGAAAAGAGAGCCATGAAGATCATGCTCAACGTCTGCTCCAGTCGCTGGAACGTTTGCGGGTGATCTGCTGGCCGTGGCAAGGTGCGGTGGCGTTGAAAGAACAGCACCCGGAAATGACCCAATACCATATTATTCATAACTGGCTGTGGCTGGGGGCGGTTAATTCGCTGGAAGAGGCGGCAACGTTGATCCGTACGCCTGCCGGATTCGATCACGATGGTTATAAAATTCTTTGTAAACCACTACTTTCCGGTCGCTATGAAATTACTGAACTTGATCCGGTGAATGGCCTGCAAGCCAGTTAATTTCACTGAACAGCAGTTTACCTTGCGGTTGCAAAAGCCGCAGGGTGTGTTTGCCATCGTACCAGCACGCGCCCTGGTCGGTAGTTAACAATTTTTCGCCCAGTTGCCATGCCCCGCTAATCACAAACACCACCCCGCCGCGTGAGCCAAAAGTGGTGAACGTGCGATCGGCAATTCTGACTTTCGCCTTACAGGCATCCAGGCGCGTCATAATGTTGAAATCCATCGACATCTGCCCTTCCGTCAGTTTCGCTTTTACCACCTGGTCCGCCGCAAAAGCAAAAGGCTGTAACGGCTTTAAGGTATGACTAAAACGGTCTGCGCTTTCAAGAAGCATCTCACCGCCTTCCAGCAGCGTCACACTTCTTTCCATCCCAGGAAATAAAGAAAATTCACCATTGGCCGCAATGGACGCAATGCTGGCACGCCAGTAAAAATCACGTTTCGCAGGGGGAAAACTACAGATCTCACGAGTTTCACCGGCAGCGTTTCGCCACAGGTTCACCGACATTTTACGCATATCAAAGTATTCCATACTCGCTCCGGGCATGCTCTTTTCATTGTTATCGCTCAGGCAACCGTGGATTGTTATCGGCAACTCGTATGATTTACCTTAGCGTTTTTGCAAAAATGACAGGCACAGGCGCATAAAAGAAAACCGCCGATCCTGTCCACCGCCTTACTGCAAGGTAGTGGACAAGACCGGCGGTCTTAAGTTTTTTGGCTGAAAGATTATTCAGCAGTTGCAGGCATTTTACCTTTTCCCGCTGGACGTTCTGTCAGACGCTTCTCAAAATTAGCATTAAATTGCTTTTTCTGCTCCGGCGTCAGGATGTTGTAAATCTTGTTCTGGGTTTCCATATGCGCCAGCATGTTAGCTTTGCGCTGTTCTTCCATTTTAGCAATCTGCGCTTCAGCTTTTGCTTTGTCGAAAGTATCGCTGGCGATGATGTCATGCATTGCGCGGCGTTCTTCCAGCGGCGGACGTTTCATCTGGTCACGCTGGCCTTTCATGATTTCACGAATCTGCTGTTTCTGCGCGTCGGTCAGGTTCAGGTCTTTGAACATCATGTCATGATGCGGACCGAACTTGCCTTTATGATGCATCATCGGCTTCGCGTCAGCCGGTGCTGCGGTAGTGGTGTCAGCGGCGTGGGCCAGGTTAGCCGCGCCAAGAGCCAGGGTAGAGGCAACAAACAGTGCAGTTAATTTACGCATATTCTATATCCTTCCTTTCAGTTATTTGTTACGGCTTTCTTAAGTAACGTGCCGTGTTGACGAGATTAACTTTACTGAGTTTAGCGTCAATTAATCAGAGCAACGGTAAATCAATGAAAGTATAAAAAACATTTTCTCGCCAATTATGGAGAAAAAAAGAAAAATTGAAGGAAAGTGATGAACAAATATTACAACACAATGATTTTGCAGAAATTATGAAGGACTATACCTGATAAATGGTGATAAATAAAGCAAACACCCAGGATTAATCCGTATTATTCCGAAAGCAGTTATTAAATACCCGCAGAAACCTTTCTGCGGGCAAGTGCTAGGTTATTTTTTCCAGCATTAATCCCGCGCGTAATCCCAACGCCACCAGTGGATTGGGGAATAACACATATTCAATATCATGAGTCACGGTAAAACGTTCCTCACCATCCTGCGCCAATAACGTTCCTTTCTTAAACGGCGTGAAATTCAGCGTCTCGCTCGCCATATGCAACTCGAAAGCAGCAGTGTGACGGGTAATCTGCGAAACCACCTGGTAACGCTGGGGCAGTTTTCTCTCTATACCGACACTTGCCCCTGCTAACAGCGTAGCAATTGCATTGGTGGTTGGCGCAAACTGACGAAGCTCGTTTTGCCCAAACGGCAGTGCTTTGCCTAGCTCCAGCGTACACGCCAGTGCGCCAAAATGTTTGCAGCTGAAATGGGTAAACGTGCCGCCTGGCGCCTGATGAAACACCAACGCCTCCAGCCCTGCCGCGCCCAGCCATGTCAGAAAACTTTCGTCCCAGGGAATTTCTCGTTGCGGTAAAACACCAAACCGCTGGTGATACGAACCGCGGATGGCTGTATGCAGATCAAGATGCCAGCGCACAGACTCTTTCCCCTGCTGATAAAAATCTTCCAGGCACTGTTCCAGCTCGCGGGCGCGGCAGGTTTCGCCGCTTTCGGCAAATAGCTGCCAGCGTCCGCCAAACATCCGGTTCATATCGCTATGGCAATAGCGCTTTCCTTGCTTGAGCGCAGGGGGATTTCCGAGGATTGCCAACAAGCGCCAGCGTAACTTAATTTCACCGTGATAAATTGCGCCAAGTAAGGCGTCCAGCATTTCTACAGGCGCCGTTTCATTACCGTGGATCCCCGCCGAAATTACCAACGCGCCTTGCGGTGGGGTTAATGGCGTCAGTTCCAGCACGCCATCCCCCAGCCAGCGCCAGCGAATGCCGTTGATTTCTCTCTCGGTGATGACTGGTTTTTTACCCTCTAATGTCAGAGTGAGAAAATTATCCATTCTCCCCTCCCTCGCGCTGGAACGGATAAACCGAACCGAGATTCAGTAATTGAGTCAACGCATCCAGCGCTTCCCGCCCTTCACGCAGCAATTGCGGGTCGGCCAGTTCGGCAGCAGTAAGACGATCGCGGTAGTAACGATCCACCCAGTCATTGAGCGCATTAAACAGCGTATCGTTCATCATCACCGCCGGATTCACCGCCCGGCGTTCTTCATCCGTCAACACCACGCGCAACCGCAGGCACGCAGGGCCTCCGCCGTTCGCCATACTTTCGCGCAAATCAAAAACTTTTAGTGAGCTTATCGGGTTGTCAGCAGTAAGGAGTTCATTGAGATAACGCCATACTCCAGCATGTTCCCGACACTCCTGTGGCAGCACCAGCATCATCGAACCATCATCGCGACTCAGCAGTTGGCTGTTAAACAGATACGTAGACACCGCATCAGACACAGAAACCTGCGACGCCGGAACTTCTATCGCCATAAAACCATTGACCCGCGCACGCAGGTTTGCCAGTAATTGCGCCTGGCGAGCAAATGCCTGCTGATGGCAAAACAGTACCTGGCGGTTGCTCACGGCAATCACATCATTATGAAAGACGCCCTGGTCGATAACGTCCGGGTTTTGCTGGGCGAAAATCACCTGCTGCGGATTAACCTGATTCAGCCTGGCTACCGCCTCGCTGGCTTCGCGGGTCTGCCGCGCCGGATAGCGGGAAGGCCGCGTACCGTTACCCTCTTCTCGCCCGTAAACAAAAATCTGCACACCGGGTTCGCCGTAATGACCGCCGAGGCGATTGTGGTTTGCCGCTCCCTCATCACCGAGTAATGCCACCTGCGGCAACGCCGAATGGATGGTGAATTTCTCTTTATCGTTAAAAATGGCGTTTAACAGCGATTCGGTGACGGGGGCTTCCAGCGAACGGTGAAATTTATTGTTCAGGTTGGCGACCGTGAAATGCACTTTGCCATCCAGCGTATCAGCGGATGGCGCGACCGTGGCCGCATTAGCTACCCACATTGGCGATGCTGAACTGACGCTGGAAAGCCAGTGTGGTGCCTGACGGGCAACCTTTTCCAGTATCTGCTCATCGCTGCCGCTGAATCCCAACTGACGCAGCACCGGAATAAACGGACGCTCGTGCGGCGGGATCACCGCCTGGGGAAATCCTGCATCGGCAAGGGCTTTCATTTTCAGTAAGCCCTGCTTCGCCGCCAGTCGTGGATTCGATACCTGAAAACGATGGCTGGTGGAGGCTTCATTACCAAACGACAGGCCAGCGTAATGGTGCGTCAGCCCCACCAGCCCATCGAAATTGACTTCCCAGGCGTTCATCGCACCACCTCATCGGAAAAATCCAGCCCGGGGTTAAGCGTTGCGGGTAACGTTAACGAGTCCGACTCCAGGCTCGCCATCGGCCAGGCGCAGTAATCTGCGGCATACCAGGCGCTGGGGCGATGGTTGCCGGAAGCGCCAATGCCGCCGAATGGTGCGGTACTGGCGGCTCCGGTAAGCGGTTTGTTCCAGTTAACAATCCCTGCCCGCGCTTCCAGTAACAGTTGCTCGAACTTTTCCCGTTTTGGGGAAACCAGCCCACAAGAGAGGCCAAAGCGGGTGTTATTCGCCATCTTTATCGCCCCATCAAAAGTGTCATAACGCCATACGCGAAGTAGTGGCCCAAACACTTCTTCATCCGGCACGCCTGAAACGCCCGTCATTTCAACGATCCCTGGCGTCAGCAGCGATGTTCCCGCTTGTAGCAAACGTGGCGCAAGCAGCGTTTGCCCGCCTAATGCTTCCAGTTCCTGCCAGGCAGTAACCACCTGCTGTGCGGCCTGTTCAGAAATCAGCCCGCCAATAAACGGCTGCGGTTCGTCATCCCATTTCCCCGGCGTTAACCGCTGGCTGACGGCAACAAGGCGAGCAAGAAACGCATCGCCCTGCGCCCCGCTTTTCACCAATAAACGGCGGGCGCAGGTGCAGCGTTGCCCGGCAGTGACAAATGCCGACTGGATAGTCAGATGGACAGCGGCGTCGATATCCACCACGTCATCAATAATCAGCGGGTTATTGCCGCCCATTTCGAGGGCGAGAATTTTCTCCGGCTGACCGGAAAGCTGACGATGTAACTGGTAGCCAGTATTGGCGCTGCCGGTAAACAGCAAGCCGTCGAGATCCTCCAGCGCACTGAGTGCCTGACCGGTTTCGCGCCCACCTTGCACCAGGTTCAGCACGCCCGACGGCAAACCTGCCTGCTGCCATAAACGCATTACTGCCTCGCCGCTCCAGGGGGTTAGTTCGCTGGGTTTAAAGATTATCGTGTTACCTGCCAGCAGCGCCGGAACGATATGCCCGTTAGGCAGATGTCCGGGGAAATTGTACGGTCCAAACACCGCCAGCACGCCGTGTGGACGATGGCGCAAGCTCGCTGCTCCATCGGGCATTTCACTGCGCTGCTCTCCCGTACGAGCGTGATACGCCTTGATTGATATCGCGATCTTATTGATCATCGCCGTCACTTCGGTTGCCGCTTCCCAACGCGGTTTGCCGGTTTCTCTGGCAATAATCGCGGTTAATTCGGCTTTGTTGCTTTCCAGCAATGCGGCAAAGCGTTCAACTCTTACCTGACGATCGCCAAAGGAGAGCCGCGCCCAACGCGGAAACGCTGCACGAGCAGCCCGACAAGCCTGCTCAACCTGAGCAGCATCGGCATCATTGCCCTGCCATAACACCTCGCCCGATACCGGATTACGCTTCACGCGCTGTGCGCCCTGGCCCGTCACCCAGTCACCGTTGATCCATAAAGTCATGCTGTTTTCTCCTCTGCACACAGGCGCACCAGACGAACGCGATCCCCGGCGTGGCATTTGAGGGCATCCAGTTGTGCGGCGGTTAAAATCAAACGTTCGGTCGCCGGATCGGCTCGCACCAGCAACACGCGGAAATGGTGATAATTTTCATTGGCGACCAGGCAAGCCGGTAAATCGCCCTGTGCAGGTTGTCCTTCCGCTACTTCCACCAGCCGACTTTTGCGGATAGCGCGAACGCGGTCAATGTCACACTCCAGCGTCGGCCCGCCGTCGAAAATGTCGATATAGTTGCGGTAGCGAAAGCCCTCTTTTTCCAGCACCGCCCGCGCGGGCGCAGTTTGCGGATGAACCTGTCCAATGACGTCCTGCGCTTCCTGGGATAAAAAGTGGGTATAAATCGGATGTTTCGGCATCAGTTCTGCAATAAATGCCTTTTGCCCGGTGCCGCAGAGAAAATCGGCGCGGCTAAAATCCATCGAAAAGAAACGTTTACCGAGGCTTTGCCAGAACGGTGAATAGCCGTGTTCGTCAATCACCCCGCGCATTTCCGCGACCACTTTGTCATTAAACTTGTCGCGAAAAGCCGCCATAAACATAAAGCGCGATTTCGACAGCAAATAGCCGTTGCCCTCTTTGCGCCAGTCCGGGTCGAGAAACAGCGTGCACAGCTCGCTGCTGCCAGTGTGATCGTTACTGAGAAACAGCGTCGGCAACGCGTTATAGACATTCAGCTCTTTCGAAGCGTGAACCAGCGTGCCGACGCGATAGTTGTACCAGGGATCGTTCAGCCCAACTGCCACCTCAATGGCGCAAATCCCCGCCACAGTACCTGTTTCGCTCTCTTCCAGCACAAACACATAGCCCTGTTCGCTTTTGGGCAGTTCGCCCTGCCAGGTTTTGATTGCCCTTTCGATACGCGCCGAAAGCGTGGCTTCATTGGCGGGAAGCGACGTCAGGCCGCCGCCCGTTTTGCTGGCAAGCTGCATCAGCGCCGAGACATCTGAGCGCTCAACGGGACGGATGACCATCATGATGAACCTCGGCTCACAAAGTGTTCACAGGCCGCAGCAAAACGATCCAGGCCGGTCGTCACCTCTTCTTCGCTGACATTCAGTGCCGGAGCAAAACGCACCACATTGCCGCCAGCAATCAGCACCATCACGCCCGCTTTCGCCGCTTCCTGAGAAATTTGTTTCGCTTGCCCGGCGTAATCCGCATTCAGCACACAGCCAATCAGCAGACCTAAGCCGCGAATTTCACTGAACAAACCGCAGCGGTGATTAATGGTATTAAGACGTTCAACAAACCAGTCGTGACGCTGCTTAACACCGTTAAGCATTTCTGGCGTGTTGATAAGTTCCAGCACTTTACCCGCCACCGCCGAGGCCAGCGGATTACCGCCATAGGTGGTGCCATGAGTGCCAACGGTCATCACGCTGGCGCATTCTTCGGTTGCCAACAACGCACCGACCGGGAAACCGCCGCCCAGCGCTTTGGCGGTAGTTAACAGATCTGGCGTCACGCCGTAGTGCATATAGGCATACAGTTCCCCGGTGCGCCCGACGCCCGTTTGTACTTCATCAAAAATCAGCAAAGCATTGTGGCGGTCACACAATTCACGCAGACCTTGTAAAAACGCGATACTGGCTGGTACCACACCGCCTTCCCCCTGGATGGGCTCGACAATCACCGCACAGGTAGAGTCATCAATCAGCGCGCTGGCAGAGTTAATATCGTTATACGCGGCATGACGGATATCCGGCGGCAGTGGCGCAAAATCCTGTGAATAGGCTGGCTGCCCACCTGCGCTGACTGTAAACAGCGTGCGCCCGTGGAACGCATTTTTGAACGCCACGATGCCGCTCTTATGGCTGCCGTAGCGGTCGTGAGCGAATTTACGCGCCAGTTTTAGCGCCGCTTCGTTGGCTTCCGCACCGGAGTTACAAAAGAAAATGCGATCGGCAAACGTGGCGTCGATCAATTTTTTCGCCAGTCGCAGTACCGGCTCGTTGGTGTAACCGTTGCCGGTATGCCAGAACTTACTCGCCTGTTCGTTCAGCGCCTCGCGCAGTTCGGGATGCGCATGACCCAATGCGTTTACCGCAATGCCACCCGCGAAGTCGATATACTCTTTCCCCTGCTGATCCCACAAGCGCGAACCTTCGCCACGTACCGGTATAAACGGTGCCGGAGCGTAAACAGGTATCATCCATTCATCAAAGTTTTCACGCGTAATTGGCTGAGACATAGCGACCTCTACAGTAAATAATTCGTTATTTATATGTTAATAATAAGTAATGTTTGCGCTGTAAATGTAGATTGCAGGGTTCATGCCAGCCAGGGGGAAAAGTGCATAAATGACAGTCACTAACTGGAAATCAATGTGTTACAACCGAACGATATGCACCTTAAGTGCATATAAAGTGAATATGTTTGCCATGTGGATGAATAAATAGAATAAAAAACGCAATGTTATGCAGAAGTAAAATATAATTCTGGAATTGTGATCTTTGACGAAATTTACTGGAAATTACTGCGCCATTCTGACGCAACTCGCACCAAAAGCGGGCATTTTCTGCGCCATCGTTGACATCATTAACAACCATCGATCAAATCACTTAACAACAGGCAGTAAGTCAGACGAATTTCTGCTAACATCCACGCACTCATTATCAGAATAAATGGCAGCGACTATGAAATTTGTCTCTTTTAATATCAACGGCCTGCGCGCCAGACCACACCAGCTTGAAGCTATTGTCGACAAGCACCAGCCTGATGTGATTGGCCTGCAGGAGACAAAAGTTCATGATGATATGTTTCCGCTCGAAGAGGTGGCAAAGCTCGGCTACAACGTGTTTTATCACGGGCAGAAAGGCCATTACGGCGTGGCGCTGTTGACCAAAGAGACGCCGATTGCCGTGCGTCGTGGCTTCCCAGGCGACGGCGAAGAGGCACAACGGCGGATTATTATGGCGGAAATCCCCTCACCGCTGGGCAATGTCACCGTAATCAACGGCTACTTCCCGCAGGGCGAAAGCCGCGACCACCCCATAAAATTCCCGGCTAAAGCACAGTTTTACCAGAACCTGCAAAACTACCTGGAAACCGAACTCAAACGTGATAATCCGGTGCTGATTATGGGCGATATGAATATCAGCCCCACCGACCTGGATATCGGCATTGGCGAAGAGAACCGCAAACGCTGGCTGCGTACTGGTAAATGTTCTTTCCTGCCGGAAGAACGCGAATGGATGGACAGGCTGATAAGTTGGGGGCTGGTCGATACCTTCCGCCATGCGAATCCGCAAACAGCAGATCGTTTCTCATGGTTTGATTACCGCTCAAAAGGTTTTGACGATAACCGTGGTCTGCGTATCGACCTGCTGCTTGCCAGCCAGCCACTGGCCGAATGCTGCGTAGAAACCGGTATCGACTATGAAATCCGCAGTATGGAAAAACCGTCAGATCACGCACCTGTCTGGGCCACCTTCCGCCGATAATTTCTCCGTTCTCCTGGCTCGCACTGGGTCAGGAGAATTAACCTTGAGAAAAATCAACAAACTGTCAGTAATGATTTGTTGCCCGCCGTCCTTTGTTATACCGTCACTGCGTTTTTTAGTTGTCTGACCACTTCTCTATTATCAAGTTTGATATAGGAAACTCCACGATGAACGCTGAGCGTAAATTTCTTTTTGCCTGTCTATTTTTTGCGCTGGTCATTTACGCTATCCATGCTTTCGGTTTATTCGATCTGCTCACCGATTTACCCCACTTACAGACACTCATTCGCCAGAGCGGATTGTTCGGTTATAGCCTCTATATTCTGTTATTCATCATCGCCACCCTCTTTCTGCTACCGGGTAGCGTACTGGTGATCGCCGGTGGAATAGTTTTTGGTCCGCTAACAGGAACGCTACTTTCGTTAATTGCCGCCACGCTGGCCTCATCGTGCTCATTCCTGTTGGCGCGCTTTCTGGGGCGTGATTTACTGTTGAAATACGTCGGTCATTGCCACACTTTTCAAGCTATTGAAAAAGGCATTACGCGTAACGGTATCGATTTTCTTATTCTGACCCGCTTAATCCCGCTATTTCCATACAATATTCAAAATTACGCTTACGGATTAACCGCCATCGCCTTCTGGCCTTATACCCTTATTTCGGCATTAACCACTCTGCCTGGAATAGTGATTTATACCGTGATGGCCAGCGATCTTGCCAGTGAAGGCATTACGCTGCGCTTTATTTTACAACTCTGTCTGGCGGGCCTGGCGCTATTTATTCTCGTCCAGCTCGCCAAACTCTACGCTCGTCACAAACACGTGGATCTGTCTGCTTCGCGCCACAGCCCACTTACTCACCCTAAAAATGAAGGATAGAACGATGTTGCAACATTATTCAGTGTCATGGAAAAAAGGACTGGCTGCACTGTGTTTACTGGCCGTTGCGGGGCTTAGTGGCTGCGATCAAAAAGAGAATACGGCGGCAAAAGTGGAATATGACGGGCTTTCGGACAGCCAGCCGCTGCGTGTCGATGCCAATAACCATACGGTAACCATGCTGGTGCAAATTAATGGGCGTTTCCTCACCGACGATACCCGCCACGGTATTGTGTTTAAAGATGGCTCCAACGGACATAAATCGCTGTTTATGGGTTATGCCACGCCGAAAGCATTTTATGACGCCCTGAAAGAGGCTGGTGGTACGCCGGGCGAAAACATGACGATGGATAATAAAGAAACAACTCATGTCGCAGGCAGCAAACTGGATATTTCAGTTAACTGGCAAGGAGCGGCAAAAGCGTATTCCTTTGATGAAGTGATTGTTGACAGTAATGGCAAGAAACTGGATATGCGCTTTGGCGGTAATTTAACGGCAGCGGAAGAGAAGAAAACGGGCTGCCTGGTATGTCTGGATAGTTGCCCGGTCGGTATCGTCAGCAATGCGACATACACTTATGGTGCGGTGGAAAAACGCAGCGAAGTGAAATTCAAAGGCAATGCCTCGGTTCTCCCGGCAGATAACACGCTGGCAACGGTTACCTTTAAAATCGCCGAATAAAACCAGGATAAAGGATGATGAAGATGCAATCGCGTAAAATCTGGTACTACCGCATAACCCTCATCATCCTGTTGTTCGCTATGCTGCTGGCATGGGCGCTGCTTCCCGGCGTCCATGAGTTTATCAATCGCAGCGTTGCGGCGTTTGCCGCCGTGGATCAACAGGGTATAGAACGCTTTATTCAGTCTTACGGCGCACTGGCGGCAGTTGTTTCGTTCTTGTTGATGATTCTACAGGCCATTGCTGCACCGCTACCTGCGTTTTTGATCACCTTTGCCAATGCGTCGCTGTTTGGCGCGTTCTGGGGCGGCTTGCTGTCGTGGACCAGTTCGATGGCCGGCGCGGCGCTGTGCTTTTTTATCGCCAGAGTGATGGGCCGCGAAGTGGTGGAAAAATTAACCGGCAAAACCGTGCTTGACAGTATGGACGGCTTTTTCACTCGCTACGGCAAACACACCATCCTGGTATGTCGGTTATTGCCTTTTGTCCCATTCGATCCAATCAGCTATGCTGCCGGTTTGACTTCAATACGTTTTCGCTCGTTTTTTATCGCCACCGGGCTTGGTCAGTTACCGGCGACTATTGTTTATTCCTGGGCGGGCAGCATGTTAACAGGCGGTACTTTCTGGTTTGTCACCGGACTGTTTATTCTGTTTGCCCTGACCGTGGTGATTTTTATGGCGAAGAAAATATGGCTTGAGCGCCAGAAGAGGAATGCCTGATGGGTTTACCGCCGCTTAGCAAAATTCCTTTCATTTTACGTCCACAGGCGTGGCTGCATCGTCGCCATTACGGCGAGGTGCTAAGCCCCATTCGCTGGTGGGGGCGGATCCCGTTTATCTTTTATCTGGTGTCGATGTTTGTTGGCTGGCTGGAGCGCAAACGCTCACCGCTCGATCCAGTGGTGCGATCGCTTGTCAGCGCGCGTATCGCGCAAATGTGTCTGTGTGAGTTTTGCGTGGATATCACCAGTATGAAAGTCGCCGAGCGCACCGGCAGCACCGATAAATTGCTGGCGGTAGCTGACTGGCGACAAAGCCCGCTCTTCAGCGACGAAGAGCGGCTGGCGCTGGAGTACGCCGAAGCCGCAAGCGTAACGCCGCCAACGGTCGATGATGCCCTGCGCACCCGACTGACTACGCATTTTGACGCCCAGGCGCTCACCGAGCTGACGGCATTGATCGGCTTGCAAAATCTGTCAGCCCGTTTTAATTCTGCCATGGACATTCCCGCTCAGGGGCTGTGCCGTATTCCTGACAAACGTTCTTAAGGAGAGATGATGCGCCATTGTGTATGGTTGCTGGGATTGTTATCGCTGTTTTCTTTGGCAACACATGCCAGTGACTGGCAGGAAATTAAAAATGAGGCCAAAGGGCAAACCGTCTGGTTTAACGCCTGGGGCGGCGACACCGCGATTAACCGTTATCTCGACTGGGTTAGCGGCGAGATGAAAACCCATTACGCCATCAACCTGAAAATCGTCCGTCTGGCGGATGCCGCAGACGCGGTGAAGCGCATTCAGACCGAAGCTGCTGCCGGACGTAAAACGGGCGGCTCGGTGGATCTGCTCTGGGTGAACGGCGAAAACTTCCGCACCTTAAAAGAGGCCAATTTATTACAAACGGGCTGGGCGGAAACGCTACCCAGCTGGCGCTATGTCGACACACAGCTGCCTGTAAGGGAAGATTTTTCTGTGCCGACACAAGGTGCGGAATCTCCCTGGGGCGGTGCGCAATTGACGTTTATCGCTCGCCGCGATCAGACACCACAGCCACCGAAAACGCCACAATCCTTGCTGGAATTTGCCAAAGCCAACCCTGGTACGGTTACCTATCCGCGCCCACCGGACTTTACCGGCACCGCGTTTCTTGAACAGCTGCTGATTATGCTGACGCCCGATCCCGCTGCATTAAAAAAAGCGCCGGACGATGCGACTTTCGCCCGTGTCACTGCGCCCTTGTGGCAATATCTTGATGCGCTGCATCCATATTTATGGCGTGAGGGAAAAGATTTCCCCCCCTCGCCCGCGCGAATGGATGCCCTGCTGAAAGCCGGCACATTGCGCCTGTCGCTGACTTTTAATCCTGCTCATGCGCAGCAAAAAATCGCCAGCGGCGATTTACCCACCAGCAGTTACAGCTTTGGCTTTAGCGAGGGAATGATTGGCAACGTGCATTTCGTCACCATTCCAGCCAACGCAACTGCCAGTGCTGCGGCAAAAGTCGTCGCCAACTTTCTGTTGTCACCTGAAGCACAACTGCGTAAAGCGGATCCCGCTGTCTGGGGCGATCCTTCGGTTCTCGATCCGCAAAAACTACCTGCCGGGCAGCGTGAAACATTGCAATCAAGAATGCCGCAGGATCTGCCGCCGGTCCTGGCGGAACCGCATGCTGGTTGGGTAAATGCGCTGGAACAAGAATGGCTACGCCGTTACGGTACGCATTAATTTCTTTGCTGTGGGTGGTGATGGCGGTGATTTACGCACCGCTGGTACCGTCGGCTTTTACGCTGATAACACCTGCCATGTCGCTGACGCACTGGCAGATTTTATTTGCCGATCCGCAGCTACCACAGGCATTACTGGCAACGCTGGTGTCGACAACCATCGCGGCGGTCGGCGCTTTGTTGATTGCCCTGCTGGTGATAGTAGCGCTGTGGCCTGGGCCGAAATGGCAGCGTATGTGCGCCCGTCTGCCGTGGCTACTCGCCATCCCCCACGTGGCTTTTGCCACCAGCGCCCTGCTGCTCTTTGCTGACGGAGGGTTGCTTTATGACTATTTCCCGTATTTCACTCCGCCAATGGACAAATTGGGTATTGGGCTGGGCTTCACTCTGGCGGTGAAAGAAAGCGCATTTCTGCTGTGGATCTTATTGGCAGCACTGAGTGAAAAACGCCTGGTGCAGCAAGTTATTGTACTGGATTCGCTGGGCTACAGCCGCTGGCAATGCCTGAACTGGTTGTTATTGCCCTCCGTCGCACCTGCACTGGCAATGGCGATGTTGGCGATTGTCGCCTGGTCGCTTTCGGTCGTGGATGTAGCGATTATTCTTGGGCCGGGTAATCCACCGACGCTGGCGGTAATTAGCTGGCAGTGGTTAACCCAGGGCGACATTGACCAACAAACAAAAGGCGCGCTTGCCAGCCTGCTGCTGATGCTGTTACTCGCCGCCTACGTTTTGCTTGGTTATCTGTTATGGCGTAGCTGGCGGCGTACTATTCCCCGCGTAGATGGCGTTCGTAAGCCAGTCACGCCTTTATTGCCAGGGAAGATGCTGGCGAAGTTGTTACCCTTAACTGGCGTGCTCTGTGTGATTCTGCTGGCGATCCTCGCGGATCAGTCGACGATCAATAACGAGGCGCTGCTCAATAGCCTGACGATGGGACTGGTGGCAACATTCATCGCTTTGGTTCTGTTGCTGCTGTGGCTGGAATGGGGGCCACAGCGTCGCCAGTTGTGGCTATGGTTGCCCATATTATTACCCGCCTTGCCGCTGGTGGCGGGCCAGTACACGCTGGCGCTATGGCTGAATCTGGATGGAAGTTGGACGGCGGTGGTGTGGGGGCATCTGCTGTGGGTGATGCCGTGGATGCTGTTTATCCTGCAACCGGCCTGGCGGCGCATCGATTCACGATTAATATTGATTGCGCAGACGCTGGGTTGGTCACGGGCCAAAATCTTCTTTTACGTGAAATGTCCGCTAATGCTGCGCCCTGCGCTGATTGCCTTCGCTGTCGGATTTTCAGTAAGTATTGCGCAATATATGCCAACGCTGTGGCTGGGAGCCGGACGTTTCTCGACGCTCACCACCGAAGCGGTAGCGTTAAGTAGCGGCGGTAGTAACAGCATCCTCGCCACCCAGGCCTTATGGCAACTGCTATTGCCACTTATTATTTTTGCCCTGACCGCGTTAGTCGCAAAATGGGTAGGTTTTATCAGACAAGGACTCCGCTAATGCTCTGCGTGAAAGATGTTTCGCTGCGTTTGCCTGAAACCTGTTTACTGGAAGACGTTAACTTTACAGTCAATAAAGGTGACATTGTCACGTTAATGGGGCCGTCTGGCTGTGGAAAATCTACACTGTTTTCGTGGATGATTGGTGCGCTTTCCGGGCAATTTTCTTGTACAGGTGAGCTTTGGCTCAATGAGCAACGGATTGACATGCTACCCACCGCCCGGCGTCAGATTGGCATTCTTTTCCAGGATGCACTGCTATTTGACCAGTTCAGCGTCGGGCAAAATTTACTGCTGGCGCTACCGTCGACGCTCAAGGGGACTGCCAGGCGCAATGCCGTGAAAGACGCGCTTGAGCGAGCGGGACTGGCTGAAACTTATCACCAGGACCCTGCGACATTATCTGGCGGTCAGCGAGCGCGGGTGGCCCTGCTGCGCGCCCTTCTCGCTCAGCCAAAAGCGTTGCTACTGGATGAGCCGTTCAGCCGTCTTGACGTTGCTCTGCGCGATAATTTTCGTCAGTGGGTATTCAATGAAGTTCGCGACCTGGCGATCCCCGTCGTTCAGGTAACCCACGATCTTCAGGATGTTCCTGCCGATAGTCCCGTTATGGATATGACGCAGTGGTCAGAAAATTACAACAAACTGCGATAACGCAAAGTTTTTCCAAATGCGTCAGTTCAGAATGGCGCACTCAAAACTACAATGTCGGGATTTTCGATGAAACGTGTTTCTCAAATGACCGCGCTGGCAATGGCTTTAGGGCTGGCTTGCGCTTCTTCGTGGGCCGCTGAACTGGCGAAGCCTCTTACACTTGACCAGCTTCAACAACAAAATGGCAAAGCGATTGATACTCGCCCCAGCGCGTTTTATAACGGCTGGCCACAAACCTTAAATGGCCCTTCCGGTCATGAACCTGCCGCCTTAAACCTTTCTGCTAGCTGGCTCGACAAAATGAGCACCGAGCAGCTCAACGAGTGGATCAAGCTGCATAACCTAAAAATGGATGCCCCGGTGGCGCTGTACGGTAATGACAAAGATGTCGATGCCGTTAAAACGCGACTACAAAAAGCAGGCTTTACGCACATCTCTATCTTGAGTGATGCTCTGAGCGAACCTTCCCGACTGCAAAAACTGCCGCACTTTGAACAGCTGGTTTATCCGCAATGGCTGCATGACCTGCAACAAGGTAAAGAAGTTACGGCGAAACCTGCGGGTGACTGGAAAGTAATCGAAGCGGCCTGGGGCGCTCCTAAGCTTTACCTTATCAGCCATATTCCCGGCGCTGACTACATCGATACCAACGAAGTCGAAAGCGAACCGCTGTGGAATAAAGTTTCTGACGAACAACTTAAAGCAATGCTGGCGAAGCACGGCATTCGTCATGACACCACGGTCATTCTGTACGGGCGTGATGTTTACGCCGCAGCGCGCGTGGCGCAAATTATGCTCTACGCTGGCGTGAAAGATGTGCGACTGCTGGATGGCGGCTGGCAAACCTGGTCCGACGCAGGTCTGCCCGTTGAGCGCGGTACGCCACCGAAAGTGAAACCGGAACCGGATTTCGGCGTGAAGATCCCGGCGCAACCGCAACTGATGCTCGATATGGAACAGGCGCGCGGTCTGCTACATCGCCAGGATGCCTCACTGGTCAGCGTACGTTCCTGGGCGGAATTTATCGGTACCACCAGCGGCTATGATTACATCAAGCCAAAAGGTGACATTCCGGGCGCACGTTGGGGCCATGCGGGCAGCGATTCAACGCATATGGAAGATTTCCATAATCCAGACGGCACCATGCGTACTGCCGATGACGTCGCGGCAATGTGGAAAGAATGGAATATCCTGCCGGATCAACAAGTCTCGTTCTACTGCGGCACCGGCTGGCGCGCCTCAGAAACCTTTATGTATGCACGCGCAATGGGCTGGAATAACGTCTCCGTTTATGACGGTGGTTGGTACGAATGGAGCAGCGACCCGAAAAACCCGATAGCGACCGGTGAAAGAAAGCCGGAATAATTTCATTACTCAGGTCGGGTGACGTTGTTGCCCGACTTTACAAGGAATGTATATGGTATATGTGGTTGTCATCGTTTGTGTTCTTTATTTGTCGCTTGCAATTGTCATCCTCTCCATAATTGGGATCCTTGGTTTCAAATTTACGCCTGACGGCCCACATAAATTCAGGCGTGCCATGCGAAATATATTCATCACAATGAGTTGGGGAGGCATGCTCCTTATTTGCTGTTTTGGCATCGCTTACCTCCTTCGCACATAATTCTGTATCCACAGCACGCTACGGAAGAGAAAAAATAGAATTTGCCGGAAATCTCATCGAAATGTTGTTGTGCATGGGTATCAGGTTTCTTTTCGTCATAGTGAGTATTATCCGTTGATTCACGGTTACGTCATGGATTTGCGAGTCTCTTCAGCGTCAGATACCCACTCCAAATCCGCGTTAATGTCGTCATCCAACAAAGCGCGCCAAAAATCCAGGCAAACCACGGGAAATATTCCGGAAAGAGACAACTTAAAACAAACAGCAAAATCGTCTCGCTGCCTTCTGTTAACCCGCCCAGATAGTAAAACGATTTGTGCGCATAACCGGGATTATCAATCTGATGTTTCGCCGCCAACGCAGCAAATGCGAGAAAACTGCTGCCCGTGCCGATAAACGCAAACAGCAGCCAGCCGCCCGCCAGCGCATTTTGTTCCGGTGCGGCGAGAATAAACCCGAACGGTACCAGCGCGTAAAAAAGAAAATCCAACGAAATATCGAGAAAGCCCCCCGCGTCGGTTAACCCTCTGCGCCGCGCCAGCGCACCGTCCAGACCATCAAGCAGCCTGTTCAGTAAAATGGCAATCAGCGCCGCCAAATACCAGCCCAGTGCCAGAAACGGCAGCGCCAGCACGCCGATTGCAAACCCCACTAACGTTAAACCATCAGGTGTAATGCCCGGTTTATCCAGAACTCGCACGCACTGATGCAACAAAGGTTTAATTCGGGGATGAAGATGGCGGTCTAACACGGATACTCCTTAAGAAATAAAACCCTTCAGCTCGGGCAACACTGCGGATATTATGGCATTTTTCCTGTATTCGACCGTGTGTAATTTATGAAAATGATTGATGTTGTTGCCGCCATTATCGAACGGGATGGCAAAATTTTAATCGCGCAACGCCCTGCGCATAGCGATCAAGCGGGATTATGGGAATTTGCTGGC
Source organism: Escherichia sp. E3659 (assembly GCF_005781135.1). Taxonomy (NCBI): domain Bacteria; kingdom Pseudomonadati; phylum Pseudomonadota; class Gammaproteobacteria; order Enterobacterales; family Enterobacteriaceae; genus Escherichia; species Escherichia sp. E3659. Next base: position 220,857 of record NZ_VATQ01000002.1, read on the forward strand.
GGTAAAGTCGAACCTGGAGAAAGCCAGCAACAGGCGCTGATACGCGAGCTGCATGAAGAGCTCGGTATCGATGCTATCACCGGGAAATATGTTGCCAGCCACCAGCGGGAAGTTTCAGGGCGGATTATCCATCTTCATGCCTGGCACGTACCCGACTTCCAAGGGACGTTACAGGCACATGAACATCAGGCGTTGGTCTGGTGCTCACCTGAAGAGGCAACGCAATATCCGCTGGCCCCTGCTGACATTCCGCTTTTACAGGCGTTTATGGCTTTACGCGCCGCCAGACCAACGGATTAGTGCTAATGGTTTTATCATCCCGCTGGCATTGCAACAGTATTCCCTCTGCTTTAATCACTGCCCCTTCGGAATAGTTTTGATCCTGATAAACGCAGCACTGGCTACAAGGCTGTGCCGACTGTCCGCCAGAATTAAACACTTCCGGCGGCACATTCACGTCCACATCCGGACGATAATGCTGATTAGCCAGCGCAAAAAACGGGAATACCAACGCTACGGCGAACAATGCTCGACTCACTGGAAACTCCTTATATTTCGTTACCTATGTACTGATATCGGTAGGCTGAAGGCAAAACTTAAGCGTCAGGTGGTCTGATGCGGCCTGAACGCCATATCCGCCTGTCACTCTTGAAAATGCTTCCATTTTTGTAGGTCTGATAAGACGCACCAGACATTAGGTGACGTTTATAAATTCAGCACATTATTAATTTGCTTTCCTGGGTCATTTTTTTCTTGCTTACCGTCACATTCTTGATGGTATAGTCGAAAACTGCAAAAACACCTAACACAAACAACATACGCACAATCGTCTTAATATATAAGGGTTTTATATCTATGGATCAGACATATTCTCTGGAGTCATTCCTCAACCATGTACAAAAGCGCGACCCGAATCAAACCGAGTTCGCGCAAGCCGTTCGTGAAGTAATGACCACACTCTGGCCTTTTCTTGAACAAAATCCCAAATATCGCCAGATGTCATTACTGGAACGTCTGGTTGAACCGGAGCGCGTGATCCAGTTTCGCGTGGTATGGGTTGACGATCGCAACCAGGTGCAGGTCAACCGAGCATGGCGCGTGCAGTTCAGCTCCGCCATCGGCCCGTACAAAGGCGGTATGCGATTCCATCCGTCAGTTAACCTCTCCATTCTCAAATTCCTCGGCTTCGAGCAAACCTTCAAAAATGCCCTGACTACCCTGCCGATGGGCGGTGGTAAAGGCGGCAGCGATTTCGACCCGAAAGGGAAAAGCGAAGGCGAAGTGATGCGTTTCTGCCAGGCACTGATGACTGAACTGTATCGCCACCTGGGTGCGGATACCGACGTTCCGGCAGGTGATATCGGCGTTGGTGGTCGTGAAGTCGGCTTTATGGCGGGGATGATGAAAAAGCTCTCCAACAATACCGCCTGCGTCTTCACCGGTAAGGGTCTTTCTTTTGGCGGCAGTCTTATTCGCCCGGAAGCTACCGGCTACGGTCTGGTCTATTTCACAGAAGCGATGCTTAAACGCCACGGTATGGGTTTTGAAGGGATGCGCGTTTCCGTTTCTGGCTCCGGCAACGTCGCCCAGTACGCTATCGAAAAAGCGATGGAATTTGGTGCTCGTGTGATCACTGCGTCAGACTCCAGCGGCACTGTAGTTGATGAAAGCGGATTCACGAAAGAGAAACTGGCACGTCTGATCGAAATCAAAGCCAGCCGCGATGGTCGAGTGGCAGATTACGCCAAAGAATTTGGTCTGGTCTATCTCGAAGGCCAACAGCCGTGGTCTGTACCGGTTGATATCGCCCTGCCTTGCGCCACCCAGAACGAACTGGATGTTGACGCCGCGCATCAGCTTATCGCCAATGGCGTTAAAGCCGTCGCCGAAGGGGCAAATATGCCAACCACCATCGAAGCGACTGAACTGTTCCAGCAGGCAGGCGTACTGTTTGCTCCGGGTAAAGCGGCTAATGCTGGCGGTGTAGCAACATCGGGCCTGGAAATGGCGCAAAACGCTGCGCGTCTGGGCTGGAAAGCCGAGAAAGTTGACGCACGTTTGCATCACATCATGCTGGATATCCACCATGCCTGTGTTGAACATGGTGGTGAAGGTGAGCAAACCAACTACGTGCAGGGCGCGAACATTGCGGGCTTTGTGAAGGTTGCGGATGCGATGTTAAGCCAGGGCGTGATTTAATCGTTATTACAATCGTCTGGTTTTCCTTATAACCAGACGATTTTCCCTGAGTTAATTAAATCCTTAGCAGACGTTTGCAATTTGCAGCCGTTTGTTCTGCATCCTGAATATCCTGTTCAGACATTAAGCATCGCAACGCATCTTTTTCAATCCAGGGATTGTTATTTCCGGCAATTGTTAACCACATCCATGCTTGTTTATTATCAATTTTAGTGCCTGTCCCCTGAGCATACATTGCCGCAGTCTGGTGTTGCGCTTCGGTCGCCCCTAAACGCGCTGCTTTTTCGTACCAGTGCAGCGCATGATTTTCATCTTTTGCGATATCTTTTGTACCGTAGAGATACATTTCGGCTAACAAAAATATCGCCTCTATTCGCCCACGCTGCGCTGCACCAGTAAGCCATTGAATAGCCTCAGCGTTATTTTCAGGATCATCATTGTTGGTTAAATAATATTTTCCCAATTCATACATGGCATCCCCGGAACCATTTTTTGCAGATATGGTAAACCAGTACAGTGCTTTTTCCGGATCCTGAGGAATTTTTCCGCTTTCACTATACAACCTTGCAGTATGATATTGTGCGTCAGGATGGTCCTGTTCCGCCGATTGCAAAAACCAACGATGGGCCTGCACCTCATCACGCGCCACACCAATACCTTGTATATACATTTGTCCCAATTCATATTGGGCCAGTTCATGTCCTTGTGTGGCGGCAGATAAATACCACCGTAATGCTTCTTCATAATTTCGTAATGGCTCAACAGCAAAGCGAGAGATACAGGCAAGTTCATATTGCGCAGATGTTTTGCCATTTTCGGCTGCAAGTAAAAACCATTTTCTTGCCTCACTAATGTTCTTGTCCGTCCCCTTTCCATCGTTATACATAACGCCCAACGCATACTGAGCATCGATAACATTATGCTGCGCGGCGCGGGTAAACCAGTTAAAGGCTAATTTTAGATCCTGTGAAACCTCATCACCTTCGTAATACATTTTGCCAAGAGAATACCAGGCAAGTGAATAGCCTTGCTCTGCAGCATGTAAGCAAGACTGGAATACAGAAGATGGATAATAATAAAGACCTTTTAATTTTATAGCATTTAACAACTTTTCATATCCACTATGATGTTGCATTGCTAAATCATTGAAGCGTTCTGTTAATTTCCACTTGCGAATCATTTTTTCTTTTCGCCAGGAATATGATAAAGGCTCCATTAACAATGCCATATAGTTGTCTGACAGTTCAAATTCAGCAACTTTATTTAATACTGCGATATCAAACCATTTCAGGCTCTCTTCATTATCCTTTAATGATTGATAAATCGTAGCCATTTCCTTCCCGTTTTCCATTTCTTCCAGTGGAGACAAGTTACTGGCAAAGAAAGGGGTAATTTGTTTTTCGATGCGATAATAAAGAAGACAACTTTCGTTAATTTCTGTCTGGATTGCGGGTTGACGGCTGCCTGCAACTAAATGCCATCTGAACGTTTGTGCTGCAGCGAGAGTTAATAATGGCCGGAATACCCGATGAAGATGCAGTAATAACGCTTCTTCAAAGCACATTCGTGAGCTGAGATCTTTTTTCTCAAGGAAAGATAACGCCTTAGCAAGTTGCATGGGGGCGTGTTCGGGGGTAGCTTCATTCTCCTCAAAGAGCATATCCTGCACGGCTTGCCAGGTGAACTCCCCCTCTGATTTAATAGTGACATCAGGAAGTGGATGACCAGAAAAGGTGTTGGGTGCGCGAAATGTCATCACAGGGCGAGGATGAACAATACCCCTGGACATATTGATCGGTTGCTCTTCTTCCTCTTCTTGCCACTGTTCTTCTTCATCTTCTTGCCACAGCTCTTCGTCGTCATAACGTAAAGCCTGTTCATAAGCATCGTGCAATTGTTGCCAGGCTTCGGGAGAATCTTCCGGGCGGCAATTTTTTACCAGTTGCGCATAACGACGCTTAATATCTCGTTCTTCCACGCCTGGTTGTAAACCTAATATTTCCCAGCAGTTCATTGCAGGCGCTCCCATTCCAGAGAGTCTAATGTAGGTTCAACTTTAGCCCGAAAATCAGCAAGTTGATCAGGATCCTGCTTCTCGAGTAGATAACTGAATTGACGAGAGCAATTGCTTATCCAGTCTCGTGTTTCCGCCAGGGTGAGTTGATAGAGGTTATCAAGACGGGCAATAAAGGCCTGGTTTATCTGTTCATCGCGTGGGTGAATTTTTAACAGGCTTAATTTGGACAACGACTGCTGTATTTGTTCTTCCGTTAATGCCCCTGGATTCTGTTCAATAACCAGACTATTTTTAACCCCTGTCAGTGGCACGCTGATATCAACATCAAGAATACCGTTAATGTCGTACGTAAAACGAACATCAATACGCACAACACCGGCCGGTTTTGGGGGAACATTCACTGACAACTCCGCAAGGAAAATATTATCAGCCACCATCCTGCTTTCACCCTGGTAGATTTTAAAATTAACCTCTGTTTGTTGATCATGTGCCGTGTAAAAGGCACGAACGCGACTACAAGGAATACTCCTGTTACGCTCAATAACGGGTGCAAAATAGCCTGATTCGCGGGTATGCCCCAGCGATTTAGAGGTATCAACGCCCAGCGTATAAGGGCAAACATCGGTCACTACTACATCTTGTAATTCGCTGTGGCGCGCTTTAAGTGCGGCCTGAATAGCCGCGCCCTGAGCTATGACTTCATCAGGGTTTAAATGCATTGCCGGTATACGACCAAAAAGTCGTGTCACAAGTTTGCGAATCAGCGGCATATGTGTAGTGCCACCCACAAGAACGACCTGGTCTAATTGGCTAATATTAATTTTGGCATCGCGAATTGCCCGTTCCAGTGGCATACGGATTCGCTCGAAAAAGGTCTGTAATAAAAATTCAAATTTTTCTGTGGTCAGATGCCAGTAATATCGCCTTCCTTCAATCTCCATACTGAAAGTAGCTTCGTCGCGCATACTAAGCACGCGTTTCACACGCTCCGCTTCAATGCGTAAATGGCGCTGGAGTGTCGGTTCACGCCATTCAATATTTTCAGGAAGATCCATACGTGAGCAATATGCATCGATCAGGATATCGACAATATCTTCACCACCTAAAAAGTTATCCCCGGCACTGGCACGTACTTCCATAATATTGTCAAACAACTCCAGTATAGAGACATCGAATGTACCACCACCTAAATCGAATACCAGAAACTGATGTTCATCATCCTTATTATGCAAACCATACGCCAGTGCAGCGGCGGTTGGTTCGTTAATTAAACGTTCGACGTTTAAGCCTGCCATTGAAGCTGCCAATTTTGTTGCTTTGCGTTGCACATCACCAAAATAAGCAGGTACGCTAATTACTGCTTCTGTTATCTCTTCACCTAAATAGCTTTCAGCATCTTCTTTTAGCTGACGCAATATCAGCGATGAGAGTTCTTCTGCCCGGAATTCACGTCCGCCCAATTTAAACGTCTTTGATGTTCCCATCATGCGTTTAAAATTGGCTGCGCAGTTTTGTGGTTTGATGAGTTGCAGGTCACGAGCTGCCTCCCCTGTCAAAACTATACCATCTTCGTCAACACAAACTACGCTGGGTGTTAAAAACTTACTTAACGCATTGGGGATCAGTTCACTTTGTCCATTTCGCCAGACTGCTGCCAGACTGTTAGTCGTCCCTAGATCGATACCGATAATCATAATTATCCTCTTCAAATAAATGAACTGATCCTTTTATAGAGCAGTTATATATATTCGTTTTGTGAATAATGTTCACAATCTCTGCGTTTTAAAATAAATTATAATGATGCAGCCAATAACATTAATCACGTGAATATAAAGATATTCCGTTAATAATTTTAGCTGTGGGTACTTATATCATATATTCTAAATAATTCGAGTTGCAGGAAGGCGGCAAGTGAGTGAATCCCCAGGCGCTTACATAAGTAAGTGACTGGGGTGAATGACAAATCCGCATGGAGCGGATTTGAACGCTGCTTTCAGCGGCCCCGTAAGGGGTGAGGCCCATGGATGGGCCGAATAACCCGCAGAGGCAGCACATGCAACTTGAAGTATGACGAGTATAACCAATAAAGCCAATGGCAGAATATCTACCACTGGCTTTATTTAAGAGTGGAAACCGAATTAATTAGCAGAATCCGTATTATCTTTTTGGGGCTTTGCCACTTTTTTCACACGTTTATTGGGTGCTTTTTTAACTGACTCCCCACCTGGTGCCACAATTCCCCTGAACTGCCTGACAGGAGTGCTGCGAGCCTGATCAATCAGTTGGTAAAGCGTCCCCACCAGCGGCTGCATAAAGTCCTGATAGCGACACTGCTTTTCGCTGATTTGCGTCAGCACCGATTCCCAGTGTGCGGTCATGTCCGGTCGCGTCGCCATCTCTGGCAGCGAATGGAATAACGCTTTTCCGGCGTCGGTGGAGTGGATATAGCGCCCTTTTTTGGTCAGGAAACCACGCTTGAACAACAGTTCAATAATCCCGGCTCGGGTCGCTTCTGTTCCCAGACCATCGGTCGCACGGAGGATCTTTTTCAGATCTTTATCCTGAACAAAGCGCGCGATCCCGGTCATCGCCGAAAGCAGTGTTGCATCGGTAAAATGGCGTGGCGGCTGGGTTTGCCGCTCTACCACTTCGCCCTTCTCGCACAGCAACTCATCACCTTTCGCCACCACAGGCAGCGGCGTACCGTCGTTTTCTTCATCACGCTCTTTGCTGCCTAACAGCGTGCGCCAGCCTGCTTCGGCCAGAAAACGGGCTTTAGCGACAAATTTGCCTTTGGCTATTTCCAGTTCAATAACACACTTGCGGAACACCGCATCCGGGCAGAACTGCATCAGGTATTGACGAGCAATCAGGTTATAGACCTTCGATTCGTTCTCCGTCAGGTTGATGGCTGAACTACGCGCGGTCGGGATAATGGCGTGGTGAGCATCGACCTTTTTGTCATCCCAGCAGCGGTTGCGTAAATTCGGGTCAACCACCGGCTGCGGCAATAGCCCCGGCGCATGAACACTGATGGCATTCATTACCGCGTGGCGTCCGGCAAAATGTTCTTCTGGCAAATAGCGACAATCGGAACGCGGATAAGTGATTAGCTTGTGTGTTTCGTACAGCTTCTGGCAGATATCAAGCACGTTCTGCGCGCTCAGACCAAAGCGTTTTGCCGCTTCAATCTGCAACGCCGAAAGCGAAAACGGCAGCGGCGCGGATTCTGATTCCCGTTTATCGTTATAGCTGGTGACAATAGCCGGTTGACCACTAATGCGGTTAACCACATGCTCCGCCAGTGGACGATGTAACAAGCGCCCTTCTTCATCCTGGTACGGTTCACACGCTTCGCTCGGTTGCCAGATAGCGGTAAACCGCTCATCGGCAGGTGTCACGATGTGCGCTTTGACTTCAAAGAAGTCTTTCGCCACGAAGTTTTCTATTTCTTCATCGCGCCGCACCACCAGCCCAAGAACGGGAGTCTGTACGCGCCCAACGGAAAGTACACCCTGATAGCCAGCATTGCGACCGAGAATGGTATACGCGCGGGTCATATTGATACCGTACAGCCAGTCGGCACGCGCTCGCGCCAGTGCAGAAACGCATAACGGTACAAACTCGCTATTGGAGCGAAGACGATCGATCGCCCGCTCAACCGCCTGCGGGTTCAAGTCATTGATCAAGCAACGCTGAACTTGCTGGCGTTTTTCTGGTGCCAGTTGCAGGTAGTCCAGCACTTCATCCACCAGCAATTGCCCTTCACGATCCGGGTCACCGGCATGAACAATTTCGCTGGCTTCATGCAGAAAGCGTTTGATGACGTTAAGTTGTTTGGTTACTGAGGGGCGTGGTTGCAGTTGCCACTTTTCCGGGACAATCGGCAAATCCGCCAGATTCCAGCGCGCATAGCGGCTGTCGTAGACGTCTGGCTGCGCCTGCTCAAGCAGGTGACCGATACACCAGGTCACCACCTGACCATTGCCGCACTCGATAAAGCCATCGCCTTTACGGTGCGGTTTGGGCAGGACATCAGCAATAGCGCGTGCCAGACTCGGTTTTTCGGCTATAAACAACCGCATTGAATTAACGGATCTCAACCATGGCACGACCGCCGCGCGCTGGCACCAGTTCGCCAATCGCCGTCAGTTCAATGCCAAACTCGGCTGCGGTAGCTTTGACTTCATTTTCTGCTTCCGGCATAACCGCCAGCAGCAGACCACCAGAAGTTTGCGGATCGCACAACAGATCGCGTACTTCACGCGGCATTTCGCCCATCAAATGGCCGTAGCTGGCAAAGTTGCGTTCGGTGCCACCCGGCACAGCGCCCAGTTTAATGTACTCTTCCACGCCCGGCAGTTTCGGGATCGCTTCATAGTCAACGCGCGCCTGCACACCTGCGCCCTGACACATTTCGCTCAAGTGGCCCAGCAGACCAAAACCGGTGACGTCGGTCATCGCTTTTACGCCTTCAATGTTGGCAAATGACGCACCTGCGATATTCATCCGGCACATCACTTCCGTCGCCAGCCCCTGATGTTCTGGCTTGAGCAGTGATTTTTTCTCAGCCGTGGTAAGAACGCCAATTCCCAGCGGTTTCGTCAGGAACAGTTTGCATCCGGCTTGTGCGGTACTGTTTTTCTTCACTCGCTCGGTCGGTACGATCCCCGTCACCGCCAGACCAAAAATCGGCTCCGGCGCGTCGATGGAGTGACCGCCAGCCAGCGCAATACCCGCCTGACGGCACGCATAGCGGCCACCTTCGGTCACTTCGCGGGCAATTTCCGGGGAAAGTTTGTTAATCGGCCAGCCAAGGATCGCAATGGCCATAATCGGTTTGCCGCCCATCGCGAAGATATCGCTGATAGCATTAGTCGCCGCAATGCGGCCAAAATCGAAAGGATTATCAACGATCGGCATAAAGAAATCGGTGGTGCTGATGACACTGGTGCCATTACCAAGATCGTATACTGCCGCATCGTCGCGGGTTTCGTTTCCCACGAGCAAATTCGGATCAACAAACTTCGCCTGCTCGCTGTGCAGAATGGTTTCCAACACTTTTGGGGAAATTTTACAGCCGCAACCTGCTCCGTGGCTGTATTGGGTCAAACGAATCGAGTTCTCGCTCATGGACATCTCCTGTCAATGCAATCCGGGTATGGTAACCTTCATTCCGTGAAGTGATAAGTGAGAGTGTCTGAATTCCTGCGCCTTTGCTCATAATCCAGACAGTTTTGCGAAAATTATCAAAAATAAGTCACAAACGGCGTCGGATCCGGAACGTTAATCGACGTTGACGCTTTCAATTGCGGCGTGCCGAGATAGAGAAAGCCGACAATTTTATCCTGCTCCCGACAACCGAACGCCTCGCGCACCACCGGACTTTCGGTTAATGCGCCACTGCGCCAGATGCCGCCAAAGCCCTGGGCAACCGCCGCCATTTGCATCGCCATAACCGCGCAACCCGCAGACATCTCCTGCTCCCAACGCGGGACTTTATGATTTTCTTCACATTTCGCCACCACGGTGATGATGAGCGGCGCACGGAACGGGGCATTACGGGCTTTGTCGATAGCTTTATCATCACTACCCGCAGCAATTTCACCCTGTTGCAGCACGGTACTGAAACGTTCGCGGCCTTCCCCTTCAATCACAAAAAAATGCCACGGTTGCATGGACTTATGGTCCGGTGCACGCATTCCGGCACGCAGGATATTTTGCAGTTGTTCGCCAGTCGGAGCAGGTTCAGCCAGACGTGAGGCGCTGCGGCGGTTGATCAATAGTTCGAGTGCATCCATTTGATTAACTCCTGTCATGATGTTTATTCACAAAATTAACACGAGAGTGGATTTTGTTACAGCACAGTCCGCGATTCCTGCTGACAAGTGCCGGTTGGGTCATTACGATAACCACATCTATTGCACCTGCAACAGGTGTGACCTTTAGTCTGGGAGAATACATGCGAACCCTTTGGCGATTTATTGCCGGATTTTTTAAATGGACGTGGCGTCTGCTCAATTTTGTCCGTGAAATGGTACTTAACCTGTTCTTTATTTTCCTCGTGCTGGTTGGCGTGGGGATCTGGATGCAGGTCAGTAGTAGCGATACCAAAGAAACCGCCGGTCGTGGCGCATTACTGCTCGATATTTCAGGCGTGATCGTCGATAAGCCCGACAGTTCGCAGCGGTTTAGTAAGTTAAGCCGCCAGCTGCTTGGCGCCAGTTCCGATCGTCTGCAGGAAAATTCACTGTTTGATATCGTGAACACGATTCGCCAGGCTAAAGATGACCGGAATATCACCGGTATCGTGATGGATTTGAAAGATTTTGCGGGCGGCGACCAACCGTCTATGCAGTACATCGGCAAAGCCCTGAAAGAGTTTCGTGACAGCGGTAAACCGGTTTATGCCATTGGCGAGAACTACAGCCAGGGGCAATATTATCTCGCAAGTTTCGCCAACAAAATTTGGCTGTCCCCGCAAGGCGCGGTTGATCTGCACGGTTTTGCCACCAACGGTCTGTACTACAAATCGTTGCTGGATAAGCTGAAAGTTTCCACCCATGTATTCCGCGTGGGTACGTATAAATCTGCCGTTGAACCGTTTATTCGTGATGATATGTCCCCGGCGGCTCGCGAAGCCGATAGCCGTTGGATTGGCGAACTGTGGCAAAACTATCTCAACACCGTTGCCGCTAACCGCCAGATCTCTGCCCAGCAGGTATTCCCTGGGGCGCAAGGGCTACTTGCTGGCTTAACCAAAACGGGCGGCGATACTGCGAAGTACGCGCTGGACAACAAACTGGTCGACGCGCTGGCAACGAATGCCGAAATTGAAAAAGCCCTGACTAAAGAGTTTGGCTGGAGCAAGGCTGATAAAAATTATCGCGCCATCAGTTATTACGATTACGCACTGAAAACTCCGGCTGATACCGGCGATAGCATCGGTGTCGTCTTCGCTAATGGCGCGATTATGGATGGCGAAGAAACTCAGGGGAATGTTGGCGGCGATACGACTGCGGCACAAATCCGTGACGCTCGCCTTGATCCGAAAGTGAAAGCGATCGTTCTGCGCGTAAACAGCCCTGGCGGAAGCGTAACGGCTTCTGAAGTGATTCGCGCTGAACTGGCAGCCGCCAGAGCCGCTGGCAAGCCTGTGGTTGTGTCAATGGGCGGTATGGCGGCATCCGGTGGTTACTGGATTTCCACGCCGGCCAATTACATTGTGGCTAACCCGAGCACCCTGACCGGTTCTATCGGTATCTTCGGCGTGATCACCACTGTAGAAAACAGCCTGGATTCGATTGGTGTACATACCGATGGCGTGTCTACATCACCGTTGGCAGATGTTTCCATCACTAAATCACTGCCGCCAGAAGTGCAGCAGATGATGCAATTGAGCATTGAGAACGGCTATAAACGCTTTATCACGCTGGTTGCTGATTCGCGTAATTCGACGCCAGAGCAGATTGATAAAATCGCCCAGGGCCATGTCTGGACCGGTCAGGATGCAAAAGCGAATGGGCTGGTCGATAGTCTCGGTGATTTCGATGATGCAGTTGCCAAAGCGGCTGAACTGGCAAAACTGAAACAATGGCATCTGGAATATTACGTCGATGAACCGACCTTCTTCGACAAGGTGATGGACAACATGTCAGGTTCAGTACGGGCGATGCTGCCAGATACGCTCCAGGCCATGCTGCCTGCGCCGCTGGCCTCGGTCGCTTCAACCGTTAAAAGCGAAAGCGACAAGCTGGCGGCCTTTAACGATCCGCAAAACCGTTACGCGTTTTGCCTGACCTGCGCCAACGTGCGTTAATTCCTGCAAATATGTGGCCGATATGCTGTCGGCCACACTCCTGAACCGGACTGTCTTTCACTCCCTCTCTCCACTACATTCCCTTGCTCATTTAGCATCTGATATGGAGTCATCAGTGAATAAGGCACCCTCTTTAATTGCCGCTATTGTCCTCGGACTGGGGATCAGCGCCTGTGGTTATTTTGTTGGCGATGGTGTTAAACATCTAAAAACCAACAACCGTTATGTGAACGTGCGGGGGCTTTCAGAAAAAGAAGTTCGCGCAGATACGGCTGAATTAACAATTGCTATCAACTTTAAGGGTAATGTTCCTGGCGAACTGTTCCCGAAACTTGAAGATGCGCAGAAAAAGATTGTTGCCGAATTCCACGCTCAGGGGATTAACGACAAAGAGATCAACGTGGGTCAATGGACAAGTAAGCGAACGGATGCCTTTTACCTCAAAGATGATCCGACGATGCCACGCTATAACGCTGACGGGTCTGTTACGATAAAAACGCATAACGTTGCTGCTGTCGAAAAAGTCGTCGCGAAACTAAACGACCTGCAAATCGCCACAGATGGCGCGATCGCTGATAGCAAAATCGCCTATCGCTTTAATGGTATTGGCGCAGTTCGCGCGGAGATGATTGCTGCCGCAACGAAAGACGCACGCAACGCAGCATTACAGTTTGCGACGGATTCAGGTAGTCAGGTGGGGTCCATTAGCGATGCGTCACAAGGCGTATTCCAGATCTTCGCCAGTGGCAGTGACGAAGATGATCCCTCGGCGATTAACAAAACGGTGCGCGTAGTCACGACCGTAACCTATGCGTTGCAGGATTAACCATTTTTCTCCGGCGGAACGCTAATCCCTCTGTTCCGCCGGACTTTTCTCATATCCACAGAGTATCCAGGTGCGCTCGCTGCCCCTCACGTATATACTTTTGCTCTTTCGGTATCATTCATATCAATATCATGCAAAAGAAATCAATTTACGTTGCCTACACGGGCGGGACCATCGGGATGCAGCGTTCCGAGCAGGGATATATTCCGGTGTCGGGCCATCTACAACGCCAGCTGGCGCTGATGCCAGAGTTCCATCGCCCGGAGATGCCGGATTTCACCATTCATGAATACACGCCGCTGATGGATTCTTCTGATATGACGCCAGAGGACTGGCAGCATATTGCTGAAGATATTAAAGCGCACTATGACGACTATGATGGTTTTGTCATTCTGCACGGCACCGACACGATGGCGTATACCGCCTCTGCGCTGTCGTTCATGCTGGAGAACCTCGGAAAACCGGTTATTGTGACAGGGTCACAAATCCCATTAGCCGAGTTACGCTCTGACGGACAAATCAATTTGCTGAATGCGTTGTACGTTGCGGCGAACTATCCCATCAACGAAGTCACACTCTTTTTTAATAATCGCCTGTATCGCGGCAACCGCACCACCAAAGCTCATGCCGATGGTTTTGATGCCTTCGCGTCACCAAATCTTCCGCCGTTACTGGAAGCGGGTATTCATATTCGCCGTTTAAATACACCACCCGCCCCGCACGGCACTGGTGAGCTGATCGTTCATCCGATTACACCACAGCCGATCGGCGTAGTGACGATTTATCCGGGGATTTCTGCTGACGTCGTACGTAACTTCCTGCGTCAACCGGTTAAAGCGTTGATTCTGCGATCTTATGGCGTGGGTAATGCGCCGCAAAACAAAGCATTCCTGCAAGAATTACAAGAAGCCAGCGATCGCGGAATTGTGGTGGTTAACCTGACACAATGCATGTCCGGTAAAGTGAATATGGGCGGTTATGCCACCGGTAACGCCCTCGCCCATGCCGGTGTTATTGGCGGTGCGGATATGACCGTAGAAGCCACGCTAACCAAACTGCACTACCTGCTCAGCCAGGGACTGGATACCGAAACCATTCGCAAGGCCATGAGCCAAAACCTGCGCGGCGAACTGACGCCGGATGATTAAGGAGACTGTAATGCCCCAACGCGCTCTGTTACTGGTCGATTTACAAAATGATTTCTGCGCTGGCGGTGCGCTGGCTGTTGCCGAAGGCGATAGCACGGTTGATGTTGCTAATGCCCTGATAAGCTGGTGCAAAGCGCGCGGTGAAGCGGTCGTCGCTAGTCAGGACTGGCATCCGGCCAATCACGGCAGCTTCGCCAGCCAGCAAGGTGTAGAGCCTTATACACAGGGTCAGCTCGATGGCCTACCGCAAACCTTCTGGCCCGATCACTGTGTGCAACACAGCGAAGGTGCGGCGTTGCACCCTCTGCTGGCGCAAAAGTCGATTGATGCCGTGTTTCATAAAGGCGAAAATCCTTTAGTTGACAGTTACAGTGCCTTTTTTGATAACGGGCGGCGGCAGAAAACCGAGCTCGATGGTTGGTTGCGCGACCATGAAATCAATGAATTGATCGTTATGGGGCTGGCTACGGACTATTGCGTGAAGTTTACCGTCCTGGACGCATTACAGTTAGGTTATAAGGTGAACGTGATTACCGATGGCTGTCGTGGCGTGAATATCCAGCCGCAGGACAGTGCGCACGCGTTTATGGAGATGTCAGTTGCCGGGGCAACATTGTACACGCTGGCAGACTGGGAAGAGACGCAGGGATAAAATTAGTCAGATCCATCTCTGGCCTACAATTCCTTAATTACATCGTAGGCCAGATAAACACACCAGCGTTGCATCTGGCAATTGACACAATCAGCGAAGATTCAATTCACACCAGAAATTCGTTCCAGCGACACCTTCCGCGTTTCGATGCCAAAAATGGAGAGGACCAGCGCACATAACACCAACATGACACCAAGCACCATAAAGACCGTTATCGAACCATAATGCGTTAATAACGCCGCGACGCCATAAGGAGTGAAGACCGCGACGATTCGTCCTACTGCATTAACAAATCCCGAGCCGCGCAGGCGTAAATGGGTTGGCCAAAGTTCCGGGATATACACCGCCGACGCGAAACAAACATACATATAAAGAAAGAAGATCATCACCAGGCCATAGCCTAAAATAGCCCATTCTGTAGTTTGTATTGAATATATATATCCCAACACAGCAATAATTATTAGCAAAGACGAGCCAAATAATCGGCGAGGAAAGTGATCAATAACTAACGCAGCTATAAATATTCCAACCGGAGCACCAATCATAATAACAGCGGTCATTAATATCGATTTATCAACATCAATACCAGAGTTAACAAATATGGTCGGTATCCATACGGTAATGGTATAAAGTGAAATGTTCATCGCAATTAAAACCGTAATCGCGACTAACGTGCGCCGCAACATCTCGCCTTTAAATAGCAACCAAAAAGTACCACTGATTTCATGACTCCGACTTTCGCTTTGCCTCAAAGCAAGTGGTGGTAGATGAATACCCTTCTCTTTTTCGATTTGCTGCTCTACTTCACGAAGTTGCCTCTCTGCTCCCGTGAATTGTCCAATACCCGCCAGCCAACGAGGCGACTCAATAAAATATTTACCAGAAAGTAACCATGCTAATATTATCCCAACGCCGCCCAGTAGAAACATTATGCGCCAACTGAAGAAAGCGATAACGACAACGCCAATCGCCGCAGACAACATGGGCGACCAGTTGCCGACAAATGAGAGTCGCGCGGACCATTTTCCACGAACCAGAGCGGGAATAAACTCAGTAAATGAAGCATAGCCAACCATAATCAGCGCCCCCATTCCTGTCCCCATCAGGAAGCGAAAGAAGATGAGCCAGTACATATCAGGGACGAAAGAAGCGCCTGTCGCCGCAATACCGACAATCAGAAGGTTTATGCGGAATGCCCGGCGCCGTCCACAGTAATCACCAATGAATCCGCCTGCAAGCGAACCGAGGAAATAACCAAACATCAATGCCGACGTAAAAGCAGCATTGAGGAAATTATTTGACCATCCATTGCTTACCAGCTTTGCTAAGACGACATTACCGGAGTAACTCAAAAACCCCGTTAATAACAGACTAAAACTTATAATTCCAAATATACGATAATGAAACCGGGCCAAAGGCAAGCGGTCCAGTCTTGCGCCAATTTGATCATATTGTTCCATTTGGTGCCTCGAATTTTGCTAAAAAAGGTAGCAATTGCGGCAAATTTACTTGCCGCATTTTTATCATCATTTTATTTCACAGGCGCTGGAACAAATAACATTGACAACGTGTGTTTAAGCTACCACACCAGCTGGATATTATTGTCTTTGCAAAATTCTTCCCATTCTGCACCCGGTGATTTATCAGTTATTATGTAATTAATATGACTAAAGTCAGCTAACTGGACAAAAGCTTTGCGATCAAACTTGGAGTGATCGACTAATAACGCGACTTCTGCCGCCTGGCGGATCATTGTCTTTTTGATTTCAGCTTCAGCTTCGTTCGAGTCCAGCGCGCCACTGTTAATATCAAGACCTTTACAACTCATCACCATAATATCGACGTGATAACGACTGATGATCTCTTTAGTAATTCGTCCTTGCAGAGAAAGCGTGTTTTTGTTCAGTTCCCCACCGGTTGAAACAACTTTAATTTCTGACTGAGCCAGAACATGAATGGCTTCCGCCGAGTTTGTCAGCAACGTCAGGTCACTACGGTCCTGTAACAATTTGAGCAATTCCATAACGGTACTACTGGAATCGGCTGCCATCGTCGTTTTATTGTCGATAAAGGGTAGTGCCTTGCGAGCAATAAGCTGCTTCTCTTCATAAAACGACGAAGCGCGCTTATAAAAATGAATATTTTCCGTCAACATCGCTGTATTTAAAACAGCGCCACCATAAGTTCTGGTCAAAAAGCCTTCATCTTCCAGCTTCTCAAGATCGCGGCGAATGGTTTCTTCGGTTACCTGAAAAATCGAGCTCAAATTCGAAACCGTTACTTTTTTATCGTTGGCAACCATCTGTTTAATTGCCTGAATCCTGTCTTTTGCCGCCACGATTACACCCCTGTCTCTTTTACATCACATTAGCGCGATTATCGCATAAGCGATGTTTACTTTCAAAATAACCTGTTTGAATCACAGATTTTCATCACAGTTTTCAAAGAAACAGAGGTGGATCGTGTGGGGTAGTTAACGCCCCAGGGCCTCTGCCATTCCCCTCATCAATATTGCATCAGCATCCGATAAGTTGATATTCAGTGCCGCCACGTTTTCCCGTACCTGTTCCGGCGCGGTTGCTCCACTAAGAATGGAGATTAAATCACTCTGTTTTAATATCCACGCCAGTGCCAGAGTAGGAATTGTGCACTGATAACGCGCACAAAGTGGCCGCCACTGTTCAAGCATATCAATCACTTTGAGCATGTTTTCACGCTGGAACCAAACTTTATTTGCCCGTGCTCCGCCCGGAATATAATCGCGAGTGATGGTACCTGTCAGCAGTCCCTGCTCTAACGGTGAATAGACCTGAGCCACAATGCCGTTATCCTGACATAGCGGCAGCAGTTCGTTTTCCATTGCCCGATCGAGGATGCTATATTTCGCCTGAATAATATCCAGCTCACCATATCGCAGATATTCGCGTATATGGTCAGCTTCGACATTAGCAGCGCCTATCGAACGAATCTTCCCCTCAGCCTTCAGTTCATTAAGTACTGCTACGGTTTCTGCAATCGGCGTAAAACAAGGCGGCACCGACTGCCAGTGCGTCATGTAAATATCGATGTAGTCAATGCCGAGACGTTGCAAGCTGGCATCGACTTCTTCGCGGATAGATTCAGGAGAGAGGTTTTTGTACAACTGACGATCGCCGACTTTGTTGAATAAACTGCCTTCTCGTTCCCAGACAATACCGCATTTCGTTTCGACGACAATTTGTTCGCGAGGCAATTGTTTTAACGCCTGCCCGACAATAACTTCACTATTCCCAAAGTTATATCCTGGTGCAGTATCAATCAGGTTAATCCCGCAACGATGAGCTTCAATAATCGTATCAATACAAATTTGCCGATCGAGATCGCCATTCCATGCAGGGCCACCGCCAATGGCCCATGTCCCCAACCCCATCCGAGAAAGCGTTATATCCGTTGTGCCTAAAGGTATCATTTTCATTTGCCTTCATTACCCTTCATATTCTTCCAGCAATTGTTCGACCAGCTTTCTGTTTTTCACACCGCTGGTGGCACCAACACTCAGTACCGATATAGCTGCCGTTGCATTGGCAAAGCGCGCGCATTCACGCAGTTCTTTACCTTCCAGCAGTGCCGCAATAAAACCTGAAGCAAAGTTATCGCCCGCGCCAATGGTGTCGATGGCCGTAATTCCCGCTACTGCTGGTACCGTCATCGTCATTTCACCACGCTTGATGTAACAGCCGTTTTTACCCGTCTTAATTACTACCGTTTTTACACCGCACTCAAGAAAGCAGTCAGCAATTTCATCCAACGTATCTTTCCCTGTGAGTAATTTTGCCTCAGCAAAATTTGGAAACAGATAATCGACATAACTCAATGCTTCGCAAATATCATCCAGCGTTTCATTCAACCGCGGTTTGATCATATCGGCACAAATGATCATCTGCCGGGCTTTCGCTTGCGTAAAAATTTCTGTTAGCGCTTTACCATCCAATAGAGGACTGTTGAAAATACTGGCCAGTGATAATAATTTCGCCTGAGGAAACCGCGCAAAATCAACATCGTCAATATTCAATTTCCACAGACTGCCGTTACGGTTCGTGACAAACGTCCGCTCGCCATCCTCCGTCACCAGTCCAACGTTAATAGATGTATCTATGGTGATATCCTGTTTCAGGCTTTGAATATCAATATTCTCTTTGCGACAATGGTCGAGAATAAATTGCCCTGCGGCATCTTTACCAATGCGGCTCATTAATGTCGTACGATGACCTAAACGAGAAATAATTGTTGCTTCATTTATTGCATCGCCCCCGGTGGTCATTGCGATTCTTTCAAGAGGATAAGAATCTACATCAAAGATATTTTTACTGACCGGTTGTAATGGAATATCAACAATAGCGGCACCTATACAAATAACATCGAGATTATCCATATCATCATTCCGCTTTGCCATCAGAACCAAACAGTTTAATTTTTTCCAATGCCCGTTCTTTTACGGCTTTACGCACTTCACGCTCTAAATGCAGGAAAGGCTGATCCTGGTTTTCTTTCACTGCCACCAT
Source organism: Escherichia sp. E3659 (assembly GCF_005781135.1). Lineage (NCBI taxonomy): Bacteria > Pseudomonadati > Pseudomonadota > Gammaproteobacteria > Enterobacterales > Enterobacteriaceae > Escherichia > Escherichia sp. E3659. The sequence continues at coordinate 240,059 of NZ_VATQ01000002.1, forward strand.
TGCGGCCTGACACAGTTCCGTATGAATGTTGATTTTCGCGATACCCAACGAAATTGCAGTTTTAATGTCAGCATCACTGATCCCCGATGCGCCATGTAAAACCAGCGGAACAGAAACGGCATCGCGCACGCGTTTGACGACCTCAAAGTTCAATTGTGGCTCTGACGTGTAAACCCCATGCTGGTTGCCAATGGCGACAGCCAATGAGTCACAGCCCGTGCGTTCAACAAATTCTGCGGCCTGGTCAGGATCGGTATAGTGATAGCCCGCCAGCGCTTCCTCATAAACGGTTTCATTACCGACATGCCCTAATTCCGCCTCTACCGGAATACCCAGCGGATGGAAGAAATCAACAGCCTCTTTGGTTAAACGAATATTTTCTTCGAAATCAAACGCGGATGCATCGCGCATTAAGGAGTTCATTCCATGAGTCCAGGCGTTATGGATAATTTCCATACTCCGGCCATGATCCCAGTGGGTAATTACCGGTACCGTTGCTTTTTGTGCCATCGATACCATCATATGCGAGAAATCTTCGAATGAGGTATTTCCGACAAATCCCGTACCAAAGGAAATAATAACCGGTGATTTTGCTTCTTCTGCTGCGTCGATAACACCCATTAACATTTCAGCATTCCATACGTTAAAATGGGCAATTGCATAATGTTTATTAGTGGCATCGTTTTCCCAAAATCTGATATCTGCTAGCATATTCCGTTCTCCCGTAGTAATTAATCGCTAAGTTTAATAACGCCTTTAATAATGTCGCGTTTGTTGTTAACCGACTCTTCAAATGCCTGTTGTACATCCTGGTAATCGTAAATATGCGTTACCATCGATTTCACATCGAATCGCCCTGATGAAATAGCTTCAATCGTGACCGGATAACGGTTGGCATAGCGGAAAACCGTCTGGATGGTGACTTCGCGATTGATTTTGAGAAAGTTGATGGCCGAATCGCCGGGTACTGTGCCGACAATCATAATTTTTCCACCGCGCATCACCAAATAGGGAGCTTGTTTTACCGTTACCGCAGAACCCGCTGTTTCAAAAACAATATCTGCACCCATGTCTTCGGTAAATTGCTGACAGCACGCAATAGTGTCTTGTTTAGCGCCATTGATGACCATTGCCGCGCCAAGCTGTTCCGCCATTGCCAGACGTTTTTCCAGCACATCGACCACGGCAATTTCCGTTGCCCCGAGGCACTTGCAGGCTTGCAAAGTCATTAATCCAATACATCCCGCGCCCAGAATGACAATCTTTTTGCCAGGTTTAACATCTGCCAGCATGGCGGCGTGCATCCCGACCGCCGCAGGCTCCACCAGCGCCCCTTCCATCGTGTCCATGTTGTCAGGCAGTTTGTAAGTAAAGCTCTCCGGATGACACAGATAGTGCGTTAATGCACCACGGTAGTTCGGTTGCGTCGCCATAAAATCGACATCCGGGCAAATGTTGTATTTGCCTTCCAGGCAGTAACGGCAGTGGCCACAAGGAACGCCAGGTTCGATATTTACCCGATCCCCTGGTTTAAATTTACGCACGCGGCTTCCCACAGCCACAATCGTCCCCGCACATTCATGGCCCAGACCAATTTCCTGATTTGGGTCTTTAGGTGGAATAAACGGCCCTGATTCAAAACCATGTACATCTGAACCGCAAATACCGACATATTCCACTTTAATCAGCACTTCATCTTCTTTGGGTACGGGTATATCTGCAGCAATAATTTTCATGGTGCCAGGTACTTGTAATATTGCTTTTGAATTTTTCATTTCTCCCCCTAAAAATTATTTATTAGTCACAGCTTCAATACTTAGACTTTCAACCGAGACACCTTTGGTTTCAATTCCAATGGTGGCGATAGCAATTGCAACAATAATTGAAACAGCGCCAAGCAGGATAAATACCCCAGTAACACCATAGCTGCTTAGTAACACTGCGACGGCATAAGGTGCGGCAATACCACTGATCCGCCCTACTGCATTCGCCAGGCCCGAGCCACGCAATTTGGCTTCTGTCGGCCAGATTTCAGGTACATACACTGCCGAGGCATAGCAAACGTACATATAGACGAAAGTAATCAGGAAGAAACCAATCAACGTTATGAGCAACATACGGGTTTGCAGTGAATAGATATATCCGAGCACCGCAATCAGAATTAACAGCCCAACACCCATTGTTTTGCGCGGAATTTTATCCATCACCAGCATGGCAATAAAAATGCCAAACGGCGCGCCAAACATACTCATAGTATTTAAGACAATGGAGTCTTTTAAATTAATTCCCTGGGTCATGAATATCGTTGGCAACCAGTTAATTAACGTGTACTGCACAACGTTCATGGCAATAAGTACACAAGAGCCTAAAATAACCCGTCTCAGTAATACTCCCGTCAGTAAGGCAGAATAAGGCACCGCTTGTGGCGCTTTACCGTCATCAGCAATAACCACTGGCGGTAAGGGTTTACCCGTCTGGCGAATGACCCCTTCTTCAATGTTCCGCATGACTTGTTCTGCTTCCTGATACCGTCCGCGCGATTCCAGCCAGCGCGGTGATTCAGGAAAGTAACGCCAGGCCAGCGCGGTAGCGATAAGCGACAATATTGCGGGAATGAGCAGTTGTACCCGCCAGTTCCACTCGGCACTAATTAGCGGTGTAAGTCCCATCGCAATCAATGAACAGAGCGGATATGACCAGTTGCCAATAAATGAAACCCGACTGGACCACGTTCCACGATTTCTACCGGGCATATATTCGGTGAAGCCGGCAAACAGAGTAACCAGTAATGCCCCCAGCCCGACCCCCATCACAAAGCGGCAGGCAATCAAGAAATCCATATTTGGCGAGAAAGCGCCAATAACCATAGAGACAATATGAATGGCCTCATAGAGGATGAACGCGTTTCTGCGTCCGGTTTTGTCTCCGATAATGCCGCCCACCAGCGCACCGAGAAACATTCCGGCGGTCGTAATTGCCGAGAAGGTGGCGGTGGTGGAGTTATCTGTCCAGCCCAACGCTTTTAACTGCGCGAGAATCAAGCCTCCTACGGCATTACTCCAGCAGACAAGCAAGCCAAAAGCGACGACGGCAAACATTGATGAATGCCAGCGACAATCCGGTAAACGATCCAGCCGGGCGCCGCAATGCGGTTTTGTTATCTGTTCCATGCGATAACGTTCCTTCAGGAGAGTAGTTATTCATCAAAGTCGTAAGTCATAATCACTTTGATTGCGGTTTTATCGACCATCGCATCAAACCCTTCGTGCCATTGCGAAAGGCCGATACGATGCGTGATCATCGGTTTGACGTTGATAGCGCCGCTGGCTAATAGCCGGATAGCGTTACGCCAGGAGGTGGAGTCATAGGCCATATGCCCAATGATGCTTTTGTTCCATGCGGTAATGTCATTAATCGAGAAATCAAGAGGTTTGAAGCCCATTCCAACGCGTACCACTTCCCCATTCGGGCGCAGCATTTCGATGGCTTGTTTCAGTGCGATATTGGCACCGGAGCATTCAATCACCAGTCCGAGATTGTCTTTGCCACAAATTTGCTGGCAGCGCTCCACCACATCTTCGGTAGAACCATTTACTACTGCCGTCGCCCCCAGTTCTTTTGCAACCGGGAAGCGGACCGCCACATCTTCTTGCAGACCAACGACGACGATATTTACCGCCCCCATAATCCGCGCCATTTGTACAGAGAACAGCCCGAGCGGGCCAGTGCCGATGACGACCACATCCTGACCAGGAAGGAATTTCGATTGCTGCGCGATGGATTTGTAGGCATTACAGATAGGGTCAAGTACGGCTGCGTCCTCATAATCGACGCCATCGGGAATTTCCCACAGCGCATGGCGATGAATTTTGAGGATTTCGCCAGGAACCAGACAATATTTGGAAAAGCCACCGCCCCAGGTATTGTTATCCAGACCAAGATTCACTTTTTCTTTACAACACAGAAAATCACCTTGTTCACAGGCAGGACAAACGCCGCAAACATGACCACTGTTATCAGAGACGACGCGCTGCCCCACTTTCCAGTCTTTGACTTTTTCGCCAACCTGCGCAATTCGGCCAGCAAATTCATGGCCACGAATCGAGTTAAACTCATCTGAACCGCTATCAACGTTGTAGTGTTTCATGTCTGCACCACAGATAGCTGCGGCTTTAATTTCAATCACCACATCTTCCGGGCCACAAACGGGCCGTGGGACATCAATCATCTTGTAGCCGCCAAAGGCCTTGCCAAACCGAGCCAGTGCTTTCATTGCGTCATCCTCTGTGTTTTGTTTTGCTTAGATGACCATCATACTTACCCACATGATTTTTGAGGTCAACATTAAATCTTTAAAACACAGATAATGATCTGCGATTTACAACTTAGATCACAAATACGCAGAAAACCTGAGAATGGGTTACAGATTGATGGAAGGCGGTACGCAAAAGAGGGAAATTCAGCAGTGATCCCTACTTAACGAAAGAAAGGATTCAGGGATGAAAAATTCAGGGGGTTAATACAGACGTGAAGCTCCGGAAAGGTTTAAAGCTACAAATGAAATCGACGAGGGGTTGGACAATTAATTTCAGGCAATCCCCTTTATTAATTACCGGTAAAGGGGATAACTCCATCACTTAAACATAGCAATTGGCTTCGCCGTAATACCAAAATCTTCTTTCAGTTGCTGCTTGCTCTTCATCACCATCTGACCGTTGGTGTCGATGGTCATATGCTGCGCGTCGGTATTGTTTCGTGCTTGCCACAGCATAACCAGTTGCAGGCAGTTCTCTTTTTGTTGTTCGGTCAGCGCAACGCCATCTGGCCATTTCCCCAGTTCAACAGCGGTCGATAAACGCTGGTAAACCTCAGGCGTCATGCTGTTGATCATTTCATCAAGATTCATGATTTTTCCGCTCCTGTGGAATAAGTTGCTGAATCGTTTTTTCAACCGTTGATTTCTTCGCCATTTTCACCATCAGTGAAACGTAAAGAGGCTGAGTTAACACAATAACGTTCGCCTGTGGGCTGCGGCCCATCAGGAAAGACATGGCCAAGATGGGCATCACAGTTACCGCAACGAATCTCAATGCGCTGCATTCCATGTGACAAGTCTTTGATATAACGAATTGAATCTTCACTCACCGGTTCGTAAAAGCTCGGCCAGCCACAACCTGAATCATATTTAGACTGGGAGTGAAACAGAGGGGCATCGCAGATCAAACAGTGGTAAACGCCGTCGCGCTTATTGTGCAGTAAACGGCCAGTAAATGGCGGCTCCGTCCCGTGATTCTGTGTCACGTAAAACTGCATCTCGGACAATTTGTTTTTCATTTCGTCTGCCGAAGGTTTGTTAGCCATTTGCTCACATCTCACTTTAATCACGCTCACATCACGCGACCAATTCTAACAAAACATTAACACCAACTGGCAAAAATTTGTCCTAAACTTGATCTCAGCGAAATGGCAGCGCCTAAATCGTGATGAAAATCACATTTTTATCATAATTGCCCTTTAAAATTCTCGGCGCCGCCCTCATGTGGTTTCAGGCACAAAGGAAGAGTGAGGCAAGTCAGTCGCGTAATGCTTAGGCAGAGGATTGATTTGTCGCAATGATTGACACGATTCCGCTTGACGCTGCGTAAGGTTTTTGTAATTTTACAGGCAACCTTTTATTCACTAACAAATAGCTGGTGGAATATATGACTATCAAAGTAGGTATCAACGGTTTTGGCCGTATCGGTCGCATTGTTTTCCGTGCTGCTCAGAAACGTTCTGACATCGAGATCGTTGCAATCAACGACCTGTTAGACGCTGATTACATGGCATACATGCTGAAATATGACTCCACTCACGGCCGTTTCGACGGTACCGTTGAAGTGAAAGACGGTCATCTGATCGTTAACGGTAAAAAAATCCGTGTTACCGCTGAACGTGATCCGGCTAACCTGAAATGGGACGAAGTTGGTGTTGACGTTGTCGCTGAAGCAACTGGTCTGTTCCTGACTGACGAAACTGCTCGTAAACACATCACCGCTGGTGCGAAAAAAGTGGTTATGACTGGTCCGTCTAAAGACAACACTCCGATGTTCGTTAAAGGCGCTAACTTCGACAAATATGCTGGCCAGGACATCGTTTCCAACGCTTCCTGCACCACCAACTGCCTGGCTCCGCTGGCTAAAGTTATCAACGATAACTTCGGTATCATCGAAGGTCTGATGACCACCGTTCACGCTACCACCGCTACTCAGAAAACCGTTGACGGCCCGTCTCACAAAGACTGGCGCGGCGGCCGTGGCGCTTCCCAGAACATCATCCCGTCCTCTACCGGTGCTGCTAAAGCTGTAGGTAAAGTACTGCCAGAACTGAATGGCAAACTGACTGGTATGGCGTTCCGCGTTCCGACCCCGAACGTATCCGTAGTTGACCTGACCGTTCGTCTGGAAAAAGCTGCAACTTACGAGCAGATCAAAGCTGCCGTTAAAGCTGCTGCTGAAGGCGAAATGAAAGGCGTTCTGGGCTACACCGAAGATGACGTAGTATCTACCGATTTCAACGGCGAAGTTTGCACTTCCGTGTTCGATGCTAAAGCTGGTATCGCTCTGAACGACAACTTCGTGAAACTGGTATCCTGGTACGACAACGAAACCGGTTACTCCAACAAAGTTCTGGACCTGATCGCTCACATCTCCAAATAAGTTGAGATGATACTGTGATCTATAAAGAGCGACTTCGGTCGCTCTTTTTTTTACCTGATGAAATGAAGTTAAAGGACTGCGTCATGATTAAGAAAATTTTTGCCCTTCCGGTCATCGAACAAATTACCCCTGTCCTCTCCCGTCGTAAACTGGATGAACTGGACCTTATTGTGGTCGATCATCCCCAGGTAAAAGCCTCTTTTGCATTACAGGGCGCTCATCTTCTCTCGTGGAAACCTGCGGGTGAGGAAGAAGTTCTGTGGTTGAGCAACAATACCCCGTTTAAAAATGGTGTCGCCATTCGCGGTGGCGTACCGGTTTGCTGGCCGTGGTTTGGTCCGGCTGCACAACAAGGTCTGCCTGCGCACGGTTTTGCCCGTAACCTGCCGTGGACGCTGAAATCACATCGTGAAGATGCCGATGGCGTGGCGCTGACTTTCGAATTGACACAAAGCGAAGAGACGAAAAAATTCTGGCCGCACGACTTTACGCTGTTAGCGCATTTCCGCGTGGGTAAAACCTGTGAAATCGATCTTGAATCACATGGCGAATTTGAAACCACCTCTGCCCTACATACCTACTTTAACGTGGGTGATATTGCTAAGGTAAGCGTCAGCGGACTGGGCGATCGCTTCATTGATAAAGTAAATGACGCGAAAGAAGATGTACTGACCGACGGTACTCAGACCTTCCCTGACCGTACCGATCGCGTGTATCTGAATGCGCAGGATTGCAGTGTGATTAATGACGAGGCGTTGAATCGTATTGTCACCGTAGGCCACCAGCATCATCTGAACGTCGTTGGCTGGAACCCAGGACCGGCGCTTTCAGTCAGCATGGGCGATATGCCGGATGATGGCTACAAAACATTTGTTTGTGTAGAAACAGCTTACGCCTCAGAAACTCAAAAAGTCACCAAAGAGAAACCTTCACATCTGGCGCAATCCATTCGCGTTGCCAAACGTTAATTTGCGTGAGTTACTGTGCCGGATGCATGCATCCGGCCTTGCAGCAAATCACACCATATCCAGTGCAGTTTTTCCTTTTGGTGCCGGATACGCTTTTTCCAGCATCGTCAGTTCTTCCCCTGAAAGCGTCAATTCCAACACTGCCGCATTTTGTTGGACATGTGCGACAGTTGCCGCTTTCGGAATCGCCATCACGCCCTGATGGCTGATCACCCACGCCAGCAAAACTTGCGCGGCAGTGGCATTGTGAGCATGAGCTATTTCGTTGACCACTGCGTTTTTTAGCAAGCCATTACGTAAGCGCCCGGCCTGCGCCAACGGACTGTATGCCATCACTGGCATATGTTGTTGCTGACACCAGGGTAGCAGATCATATTCAATACCGCGCGAACCGAGATGATAAAGCACCTGATTGGTAGCGCACTGATTTCCCCCTGGCACCTGCCAGAGTTCCTGCATGTCGGCATAATCAAGATTAGAAACGCCCCAGCGACGAATTTTGCCCTGGGCGATCAGTTTTTCCATTGCCGCAACAGTCTCTTCAAAAGCGAAACTGCCAGACCAGTGCAATAAGTAGAGATCGAGATAATCGGTATTGAGACGACGTAAACTGGCTTCGCAAGCGTTAATGGCTTTTTGCCCGCCGGCATTCCACGGATAGACTTTGGAAACGAGGAAAACCTTATCACGCAGGCCGGATAATGCTTCACCAACCACCTTTTCGGCACCGCCATCGGCATACATTTCGGCGGTATCAATGAGAGTTAAACCAAGATCAATGCCCGCACGCAGTGCATCAACTTCGATTTTACGCTGGCTGACCTCTTCGCCCATATACCATGTTCCCTGCCCTATGGCTGACAGTGAGACATCGCCACTAAATTGAATCGTTTTCTGTTGCATCGCTTCCTCCCAGTTTTGCACCACCGTAATGCAAAACAGGGCATTACGCCCTGTTTTTATGCACAAAATGCCCTGGAAAGATGCATTATCAGAATTTGTAGGTGATCCCGGTAGAAATCAGGCCAGTCCAGGATTTATCCACCATCGGGCTGTCAGTAACTTCGTCAGACAGGCGGGTATAGCGCGCGGAGCCATAAACGTTCCAGTCGCCGAGGAAGTTGTAGCTGGCACTCAGCTCCAGATACGGGCTCCAGCTGTCATTCGGGTTATAGCCACGCAGACCGCTGCGAGCGGACTCTTTACGCGATACGCCATAATAGTATTCGTTCTGGTTTTCGCTGTTCCACTGCACACCGATCCCCGGGGTCACGGTCAGGCCACCGTTGGTGTAACGATACAACCAGGCCATATCCCAGACAATGCCGTTGCTGTTATCCAGGGTATCGCCAGCCAGGGTGGTACGCAGGTAACCATACTGGGTAAAGTGAGCGTAAGACAGACCAGCCATCATGGTGCTCTTACGGTCATCCAGGTGACGCATTTGGTGATCGCCACTGTCTTTGGCTTTGAAGTAGAGCGGCGACCAGTAAGCGGTAATTGAGAGTTTATCCGTTGCATCATTCCACAGGTAGTAACCACCACCTAAGCCACGGAACCAGAAGTTATCGCCTTCGTAGTTGATTACCGGTACTGGGTAAACATCGGTATCGTAATCTTTATAAGGGTGTTCAACGACACCTACGCCTGCGCCCAGGGAAAAATTACCTTCAGCGTGTGCTACGCCTGCAGACGTTGCGATAAGCACTCCAAGTGCCAGAAGTTTGAGTTTGGTCACAATTAATTATTCCTTAAACAAATGTTTAGCGGGCGACAAAGTTTACCCGTCAATACAACGAAACCCAAACTTTTTACGTTTTCATTTCAAAAGGTAACTGTTTAATTTTCCTGACGCTGATGACGCAGTGCTTACAGCTGAATGAATTCTGCGTTTCTGGCGGCATTATTCTTTACATTAGTTATGCAATTTTTATGGATGAGTTGTTGATATGCCATTGAAATTCAGAAAGCCGTGCAGGCAAGTTTCTCAATTGCCATCTACGCTTAATTTTGAAGGTGTATCACCGGGCACGTTGTTCTCATGGTCGGCAGGATGGCATGAGAGTTGCTGTGTTTTAGCAAGAGACGTCGTTCAGTTTACCTCTTCCGGGAGCCTCTACTATTCATATGAACGGCTCTTAACCTGTGCTAAAAAACGAAAGGACGGCATACCATGAATATATTCGATCACTATCGCCAGCGATATGAAGCTGCCAAGGACGAAGAGTTCACACTGCAGGAGTTTCTTACCATTTGTCGGCAAGATCGCAGTGCTTATGCCAACGCGGCAGAGCGGCTATTGATGGCTATTGGTGAGCCTGTCATGGTCGATACAGCCCAGGAGCCCAGACTTTCTCGACTCTTTTCTAACCGGGTCATCGCACGTTATCCGGCATTTGAAGAGTTTTACGGCATGGAAGACGCGATTGAACAGATTGTCTCTTATCTGAAACACGCGGCTCAGGGGCTGGAAGAGAAGAAACAAATCCTGTATCTGCTGGGGCCTGTGGGTGGGGGTAAGTCGTCACTTGCTGAACGACTGAAATCATTAATGCAACGCGTGCCTATTTATGTATTGAGCGCCAACGGTGAGCGAAGCCCGGTTAACGATCATCCGTTCTGCCTGTTCAATCCACAAGAAGATGCGCAGATCCTTGAAAAAGAGTACGGCATTCCACGCCGCTACCTTGGCACCATTATGTCGCCGTGGGCGGCAAAACGTCTGCATGAATTTGGTGGCGACATCACTAAATTTCGCGTGGTCAAAGTGTGGCCGTCTATTTTGCAACAGATTGCCATTGCCAAAACGGAACCGGGCGATGAGAACAACCAGGATATTTCCGCGCTGGTGGGGAAAGTGGATATTCGTAAACTTGAACACCACGCCCAGAACGATCCGGATGCCTACGGCTATTCCGGGGCGCTGTGCCGCGCCAACCAGGGGATCATGGAATTTGTTGAGATGTTCAAAGCACCGATTAAAGTGCTGCATCCCCTGTTAACCGCCACTCAGGAAGGTAACTACAACGGGACGGAAGGTATCTCCGCCCTGCCGTTCAACGGGATTATTCTCGCCCACTCGAACGAATCTGAATGGGTGACTTTCCGTAATAATAAAAACAACGAAGCCTTCCTCGACCGTGTCTATATCGTGAAGGTGCCGTATTGCTTGCGTATTTCCGAAGAGATCAAAATCTACGAGAAATTACTTAATCATAGTGAATTGACTCACGCGCCATGCGCGCCAGGCACGCTGGAAACATTGTCACGTTTTTCCATTCTTTCGCGCCTGAAAGAGCCAGAAAACTCCAGCATTTATTCGAAGATGCGCGTTTATGATGGCGAAAGCCTGAAAGATACCGACCCGAAAGCCAAGTCATATCAGGAATATCGTGATTACGCGGGCGTCGATGAAGGGATGAACGGTCTGTCTACGCGTTTCGCGTTTAAGATCCTCTCCCGCGTGTTCAACTTCGATCACGTGGAAGTTGCGGCTAACCCGGTTCATCTGTTCTACGTTCTTGAACAGCAGATTGAACGCGAGCAGTTCCCGCAAGAGCAGGCCGAACGCTATCTGGAGTTCCTGAAAGGTTATCTGATCCCGAAATATGCCGAGTTTATCGGCAAAGAGATCCAGACGGCCTACCTTGAATCCTATTCTGAATATGGGCAGAACATTTTCGACCGTTATGTCACTTATGCGGATTTCTGGATTCAGGACCAGGAGTATCGCGACCCGGATACTGGTCAATTGTTTGATCGCGAGTCACTGAACGCCGAGCTGGAAAAAATAGAAAAACCGGCGGGGATCAGCAATCCGAAAGATTTCCGTAACGAGATCGTCAACTTTGTACTGCGTGCCAGAGCGAATAACAGCGGACGCAATCCGAACTGGACCAGTTACGAAAAACTGCGCACGGTCATTGAGAAGAAAATGTTCTCCAATACCGAAGAGTTGTTGCCGGTCATTTCGTTTAACGCCAAAACCTCAACCGACGAGCAGAAGAAACACGACGATTTTGTCGACCGTATGATGGAAAAAGGCTACACCCGTAAACAGGTGCGTTTACTGTGCGAATGGTATTTGCGCGTACGTAAATCGTCTTAACAACTACGGCCCGGTGCGCATGCGCCGGGCCTACAACGACAGCGAACCGTGGGCCAGACAGGCGGCAACACAGGCGTAGCATACAGTTGGCAAATGCAGTACGGGGGGCATATGACCTGGTTTATTGACCGGCGTCTGAACGGCAAAAATAAAAGCATGGTGAATCGCCAGCGTTTTTTACGCCGTTATAAAGCGCAAATTAAACAGTCGATCTCCGAGGCCATTAATAAGCGTTCGGTGACCGATGTCGACAGCGGCGAGTCTGTTTCCATTCCAACGGAAGATATCAGCGAACCAATGTTTCATCAGGGGCGTGGCGGCTTGCGCCATCGCGTTCATCCGGGCAACGACCATTTCGTACAGAACGACCGTATTGAGCGGCCTCAAGGCGGCGGCGGTGGTTCTGGTAGCGGTCAGGGCCAGGCCAGCCAGGACGGTGAAGGTCAGGATGAATTCGTCTTTCAGATTTCGAAAGATGAGTATCTCGATCTGCTGTTTGAAGATTTGGCCTTACCAAATCTGAAACAAAACCAGCAACGCCAGTTGACCGAATTTAAAACGCATCGTGCGGGTTATACCGCAAATGGCGTTCCGGCCAACATTAGCGTGGTACGTTCATTGCAAAATTCACTGGCACGACGTACCGCGATGACCGCGGGCAAGCGGCGGGAACTGCACGCGCTGGAAGAAGACTTAGCGATAATCAGCAATACTGAACCTGCGCAACTGCTGGAAGAGGAACGCTTGCGCAAAGAAATTGCTGAACTTCGAGCTAAAATTGAACGTGTTCCTTTCATCGACACTTTCGATTTACGCTACAAAAATTACGAGAAACGGCCCGATCCCTCCAGCCAGGCAGTAATGTTCTGCCTGATGGACGTTTCTGGCTCGATGGATCAATCCACCAAAGATATGGCCAAACGTTTTTATATACTTCTGTATCTGTTCCTGAGCAGAACATACAAGAACGTGGAAGTCGTTTACATTCGCCATCATACCCAGGCAAAAGAAGTTGATGAACATGAGTTTTTCTACTCACAGGAAACGGGCGGCACCATTGTTTCCAGCGCGCTGAAACTGATGGATGATGTGGTAAAAGATCGTTATAACCCTGCGCAGTGGAATATCTATGCTGCACAAGCATCGGACGGCGACAACTGGGCTGATGATTCTCCGCTGTGCCATGAGATTCTGGCGAAGAAATTACTGCCAGTTGTTCGTTATTACAGCTATATCGAAATTACCCGTCGTGCTCATCAGACATTGTGGCGAGAATATGAGCACCTGCAATCTACTTTCGAAAACTTTGCGATGCAGCATATCCGCGATCAGGATGATATTTATCCGGTATTCCGCGAACTGTTTCATAAGCAAAACGCAACTGCTAAAGACTAGTACCATCAGCCAGGTCATTATTACCTGGCTGATTTTTAGCTTACTGTAAATTATTTAATTTATTACATACGTTAGCTTACAATTGCTTTAAATATAACAGCGCAACCTTTACACAATTTAGTTCCAGAAAACAATCATTCGGAAAAATGATTTGATTAACTCGTTTTTTCCCGGGGTTATTCTTTAATTATTTTTTAGCAATAACGAAAATTGATCATGATCAAAACCACATATCTCGACCATCAATAAAATCAGCACTCACACTGCTCTCCTTTTTATGATTTCTATGTGTACACAAAAGCTAAAAGCACAAAGCTTTTTTATTTTCAGTTTGCTACTGACATTGATTTTATTTTGCATCACCACCTTATATAACGAAAACACCAATGTAAAACTCATCCCGCAGATGAATTACCTGATGGTTGTTGTGGCTTTGTTTTTCCTTAACGCCGTCATTTTTCTATTCATGCTAATGAAATATTTCACTAACCGTGAAATTTTTCCAACACTCATTTTAAGCCTTGCTTTTTTAAGTGGTATTTTCTATTTAACTGAAACCATTGTCATTATTCATAAACCTATCAGTGACAGCACACTTATTCAGGCTAAATCAAATGATGTTTCCATATTATATCTGTTTCGCCAGCTAAGTTTCATTTGCTTAACAGCGTTAGCTCTCTTCTGTTATGACCGAAACAGTATTCTAACGAACAACAAGAAAAAAACCTGCATCCTGTTGTTGGCGCTGATACCTTTCATGTTGTTTCCCTTACTGGCACACAACCTGAGCAGTTATAATCCTGACTATTCCTTATACGTCGTAGATTACTGTCCGGATAACAATTCTGCGAGCTGGGGAATTAACTACACAAAAATTTTGGTTTGCCTGTGGGCATGTTTGCTGTTCTTTATTATCATGCGCACACGATTAGCAAGCGAACTTTGGCCGTCAATAGCGTTATTATGCCTAGCATCGCTCTGCTGTAACTTACTTTTGCTAACTCTGGATGAATATAACTACACCATCTGGTACATCAGTCGTGGCATTGAAGTTTCCAGCAAACTGTTTGTTGTAGCTTTTCTGATTTATAACATTTTTCAGGAGCTGCAACTCTCCAGCAAACTGGCGGTTCATGATGTGTTGACCAATATTTATAATCGCCGTTACTTTTTCAACAGCGTAGAATCATTATTGATGCAACCTGTTGTGAAGGATTTTTGTATCATGCTGGTAGATATTAACCAGTTCAAACGCATCAATGACCAATGGGGACATCATGTGGGCGATAAAGTGCTGGTTTCAATTGTCGATATTATCCAGCAAAGTATCCGCCCCGATGACATTTTAGCCCGTCTTGAGGGGGAAGTATTTGGTCTGCTATTTACCGAACTCAATGCTGCCCAGGCAAAAATCATTGCTGAACGCATACGTAAAAATGTCGAACTCCTGACCGGCTTTAGTAACAGGTATAATGTTCCTGAACCAATGACCATCAGTATTGGCAGTGTTTTTTCCACTGGCGATACGCGTAATATTTCGCTTGTCATGACAGAAGCAGATAAAGCCTTACGTGAAGCGAAAAGCGAGAGGGGCAACAAAGTGATTATTCATCGTCTTTGAGTGCAAAAATATTCACAGCCATGCATTTTGCATGGCTTTCGCATACAATTAATTCCTGATACCACTAAATTTCTTCTCCCCAACGGCACAGAGATGAGTATAATTAGCGCCCCTGTGCCAGGCCGCAATCGAACTTTAACTGGTTTTCTCATTTCACTAACCGAAGGAGTGCCATTTATCATGAAATTGCACCATAGAATGCTCCGGCATTTTATCGCCGCAAGTGTCATTGTGCTGACATCTTCCTTCCTTATTTTTGAACTTGTCGCCAGCGACAGAGCGATGAGCGCCTACTTGCGCTATATCGTCCAGAAAGCGGATTCCTCCTTTCTCTATGATAAGTATCAAAATCAGAGTATTGCCGCACATGTCATGCGCGCACTTGCTGCTGAACAGTCAGAGGTGTCGCCAGAACAGCGACGTGCTATCTGCGAGGCTTTTGAATCGGCCAATAATACTTATGGATTAAACCTGACGGCCCATACTTATTCTGGCTTACGCGGGACATTACAGAGCGCATCCGATGACTGTGACACAATTGTGGAAGCAGCGGCGCTATTACCCGCATTTGATCAAGCGGTGGAAGGTAATCGCCATCAAGATGATTATGGTTCCGGTCTTGGTATGGCCGAAGAGAAATTTCACTATTATCTCGATCTCAATGACCGCTATGTCTATTTTTATGAGCCGGTCAATGTTGAATACTTCGCCATGAATAACTGGTCGTTTTTGCAATCAGGAAGCATTGGCATTAACCGTAAAGATATTGAAAAGGTGTTTACCGGTCGCACCGTGTTATCGAGCATTTACCAGGATCAGCGTACCAAACAGAATGTGATGAGCTTGCTGACGCCGGTTTATCTCGCGGGTGAACTTAAAGGGATTGTGCTGCTGGATATCAATAAAAACAATCTGCGGAATATCTTTTACACTCATGACCGCCCTCTCCTCTGGCGTTTTCTCAATGTTACGCTTACCGATGTAGATTCGGGCCGAGACATTATTATCAACCAGAGTGAAGACAATCTGTTTCAGTATGTCAGTTATGTCCATGACTTACCTGGCGGAATTCGCGTCACATTATCCATTGATATTCTTTACTTTATTACTTCTTCATGGAAAAGCGTTGTCTTCTGGCTGCTGACGGCATTGATATTACTGAATATGGTACGCATGCACTTCCGCTTGTACCAAAACGTGACTCGCGAAAATATTAGCGATGCGATGACCGGATTGTATAACCGCAAAATATTGACTCCTGAGTTGCAGCAACGCTTGCAACGCCTGGTTCAGGCAGGTTCTGCAGTCATGTTCATTGCTATTGACATGGACAAGTTAAAACAAATTAACGACACACTGGGTCATCAGGAAGGTGATTTAGCGATTACTTTATTAGCACAGGCGATTAAACAGTCGATTCGTAAAAGTGATTATGCTATCCGTCTCGGCGGTGATGAATTTTGCATCATCCTGGTCGATTCGACGCCACAAATTGCTGCGCAATTGCCTGAACGTATTGAAAAACGCCTGCAACACATCGCGCCGCAGAAAGAGATCGGCTTCTCTTCCGGTATTTACGCGATGAAAGAAACCGATACGATCCATGATGCTTATAAAGCTTCCGATGAACGTCTGTATGTCAATAAACAGAACAAAAACAGCAGTTCATGATAATCTTCTGTGGTTGTTTCGTTATAAATCCAGGAGCGTGAAATGACTGAAGTGGCTAAAGGAAGCGTGACGCATCAGCGCTTAATCGCTTTATTATCACAAGAAGGCGCTAACTTCCGCATCGTCACCCACGAAGCAGTGGGCAAATGTGAAGCGGTGTCAGAAATTCGCGGCACCGCTTTGGGCCAGGGCGCCAAGGCGCTGGTGTGTAAAGTCAAAGGTAATGGCGTTAATCAACATGTATTAGCGATACTTCCTGCCGATCAACAGGCCGATCTGAGCCAACTCGCCAGTCACATTGGCGGGTTACGCGCCTCGCTTGCCAGCCCGGCAGAGGTCGATGAACTCACGGGCTGCGTTTTTGGCGCTATCCCACCTTTCAGCTTTCACCCCAAACTCAAACTGGTCGCCGACCCACTACTCTTCGAGCGATTCGATGAAATTGCCTTCAATGCGGGCATGCTGGATAAATCAGTTATTCTTAACACCGCAGATTATTTACGTATTGCGCAACCAGAACTGGTCCATTTTCGCCGTACTGTATAACTAGCTGGTCCGTTCAAGTAGCAAAACTGACAGCACCAGCACAACCGCAATGGCAAAAAACGATGACGTGATAATCAGTGTCTCAATGAACATTTGATCGTTCATGGTTTTACCCCTGGAGATAACTGTTTTCACGTTATTGTTAGCGTACGTAAATGGCAGTTTGATGACAATTCTCCCTATTTTTTATGCAAAAAGGGTAATTAATGTCTGATTCCTGCCCTCAGCAAGCGTAAAGTACAGGGGGTAATTATTTTTTGGCAAGGAAACCACGATGTTTGATGTCACTTTGTTAATCCTCCTCGGATTAGCTGCGCTGGGCTTCATCAGCCACAACACCACTGTCGCCGTTTCAATTCTGGTGTTGATCATTGTCCGCGTCACACCGTTGAGCACCTTTTTCCCCTGGATTGAAAAACAAGGGTTGAGCATCGGGATAATTATTCTCACCATCGGTGTTATGGCCCCAATCGCCAGCGGGACGCTGCCCCCGTCAACACTTGTTCACTCGTTTCTGAACTGGAAATCATTAGTCGCGATTGCCGTAGGCGTCATTGTTTCCTGGCTTGGCGGACGCGGCGTCACGTTAATGGGTAGTCAACCACAACTGGTAGCCGGATTGCTGATGGGTACGGTTTTGGGCGTAGCGCTTTTTCGCGGTGTGCCCGTCGGCCCGCTTATTGCTGCTGGCCTGGTTTCGCTGATTATTGGTAAGCAGTAATTGTTGCCGCAGCCGCCATAAGCATAAAAACAAAGTGCTATAGTGGCGTGGCAATGTTGCGTGAAAGGGAGAACAAACACGATGAATATTCAGTGTAAACGCGTCTATGATGCGGCTGAACAAGGCGATGGTTATCGCGTACTGGTCGATCGTCTCTGGCCGCGTGGTATCAAGAAAACAGATTTAGCACTTGATGAATGGGACAAAACCATCACGCCTTCAACAGAACTACGCAAAGCCTTTCACGGCGAAGTGATCGATTTTGAAACCTTTCGCGAACAATATCTTGCAGAACTGGCGCAGCATGAGCAAGAAGGGAAACGACTGGCGGATATTGCCCGCCAGCAGACACTAACCCTACTCTATTCGGCAAAAAATACCACGCAAAACCATGCACTGGTGCTGGCCGATTGGCTACGCAGTTTGTGATTCCAGCCCGGCATCCGGTTGTTATTTTCTATCAGCCGGATGATCCCTCCGCCATAATGCCCATTCATCAATCGTTTCACCGCCCGGTAATTTGCAATTGTTGCTGACCCCTTGCGCTGTTTGCACCGGAATGAGCGCACCTCCCTTTTGCTGGCAGTAGACCGATGCAGGATTAGCCATTCCAACATGTGGCGGTTTAGGTGCATCAGGTTGAGAGGCGGTTGAACATCCCGCCAGGACTAGCAGGCAAGGCAGAGCAAAACGGATAACTTTCATATAGTGATCTCTCTCGTTTATCTACGCTTTAGAGTATCGCGGTATCGTTATGTTTTGCAGCACTATTTCTTTTACATTCATTCAAAATACATTACGTCTGGTTTCATCTTCGTTGATGATGTTTTATCATGCCTGCAAAGATTAAATATTCAGCATCTTACCTACCACCACCTGGAGTTCTTTCGTGTCAGATCAGATCATTGCCCGCGTCTCGCAGTCACTCGCCTCAGAACAGTCTCTGGAAAGTCTGGTCCGGCAACTTCTGGAGATGCTAGAAATGGTTACCGACATGGAGTCGACGTATCTGACAAAAGTGGATATTGACGCACGCCTGCAACACATTTTGTATGCCCGTAATAGCCAAAAAATGCACATCCCGGAGAATTTTACCGTTTCCTGGGATCACTCATTGTGCAAACGCGCAATTGATGAGAACTGTTTTTTCAGCGATGAAGTCCCTGACCGTTGGGGCGACTGCATTGCGGCACGCAATCTTGGGATCACAACATTTCTGAGCACGCCGATTCACTTACCGGATGGCTCATTCTACGGCACGCTTTGCGCCGCCAGCAGCGAGAAACGCCCGTGGAGCGAACGCGCGGAGCAAGTTTTGCAGTTATTCGCCGGGCTTATTACACAATACATCCAAAAAGAGGCGCTGGTTGAGCAATTGCGTGAAGCTAATGCGGCGTTGATTGCGCAATCCTATACTGACTCTTTGACGGGACTGCCGAATCGAAGGGCAATTTTTGATAATCTGACGACACTTTTTTCTCTCGCGCGGCATCTGAAGCGTAAAGCAATTATTGCCTTTATCGATCTGGATAACTTCAAATTAATCAATGACCGTTTTGGTCATAATAGCGGCGATCTGTTTCTCATTCAGGTTGGCCAGCGCCTTAACACACTACATCAGAATAGCGAGATTATTGGTCGTCTCGGCGGTGATGAATTTTTGGTCGCTTCGCTGGCCGATGAAAATGCCGATATCCCGTCATTGCGTGAGCGTATTCAGCAGCAAATACGCGGTGAATATCACTTAGGTGATGTTGACTTGTTTTATCCTGGCGCCAGCCTTGGCATTATTGAAGTGGATCCTGAAACAACCGATGCCGACAGCGCCCTGCATGCCGCCGATATTGCAATGTACCAGGAGAAAAAACACAAAGAGAAAAAGCCTTTTGTCGCGCATTCAGCTCTGGATTCCTGAGGCGTATTCACATCCTTTTGATTGGTGATAACATGCGAATCGGTATTATTTTCCCTGTCGTAATCTTTATTACGGCAGTCGTATTTTTAGCGTGGTTTTTTATTGGCGGCTATGCTGCCCCAGGAGCATAAAGATGAAAAAAACAACGATTATTATGATGGGTGTTGCGATTATTGTCGTCCTCGGTACCGAGCTAGGGTGGTGGTAACACTGCACCTGTAAAAATAGCAAAGGCTGCGAAAAAGCAGCCTTTGTTTTATTTCAGCGTTAGCTTTTGACTTTTCTGTAGATAAACAGCACGACAAGCGCACCGATCACCGCAACCACAAAGCTGCCAAAGTTGAAGCCATCGACTTTACCAAAACCAAACAGTGTACTGATCCATCCGCCGACCACGGCGCCGACAATCCCCAACAGGATAGTCATGAAGAATCCACCACCATCTTTACCTGGCATAATCCACTTAGCCAGAATACCAGCAATAAGCCCAAAAATAATCCATGACAGAATGCCCATTTTATCCTTCCTTATCTGTTTTGTATTAGCGAGTTGGTCGCTAATAAAAAGCATAGCACAACATCAAAGAAGTAAAAATTGTGATGAGCATCACGCATATTTTTTTTGCGATGGCGCATAAAATGGCGAATTTTTCTATCAGGTAAAATTACCAGCCACAAACATCATGTTCGTTTTCTGTGTCATAAGAGCGCACCGTGTTAACAAGATCTTTTAACACCTCCGCCGCAACTTCTGGCACCAGCAATGTCATCGGTGTCTCTGTTTCATAATCAACAGAGACACCATTACTGTTATTGGTGACGGTTACGGTATACGTTGCTTTGCCCATAATTCATCTCCCGGTATGAATGACTTTCCGTTGTTTTGCGCCTTCCATCAGGACTTCAGGGGCAACGAAGAAGTCGATGTTGAAATAAGTATCGTCAGTCATGGCTTCAATGTTGTGCCATTTTTCCGGCGGGAACACCGCAAATTGCCCTGCTTCGATAAGGATCACCTGATCAGGTTCTGTGCTGTGTTCATCAGCATAGCCGAGATATTTGACCGCCCCATGCATAACGGACAATCGAGGGTAAACCCCGGGACGAGTTCCTTTATCAAGATGACGTTCGAATATTCCGGCAGGTGCGGTTTGTTTATTCCAGAAAGGTGTTGAGCGTGTATGAATGTAATTCTGTGGGATTTGTAGCATCCTTCTCCCTCCTTCGGTAAATGCGCTGAAAACCGTTTACTCCAGCCGTTTCAGGGTACGCCTGATAATTTGCATTTTAAATACCATTTATTGATTACTTTTTAGCACCGTGTCAACGTCCAGTCGCGGTGGCGTTCAGGAGGGAAGCCCGCGGTATCGCGGGCGGAAAGTATTAAGATTGCAGCGTCGCCAGTCGAGCGGCAAAACCGACAAACATCAAACCAATCAGAGAGTTGCCTAGTTTTGCCAGTTTCTTTTTAGTGCGAATGTACTGCGTGACAAAGGCGCCGGAAATAATCAGGAAGCTCAAATAACAGAAGCTGACTATCTCAAGTGTCATCGCCAGAATAAAGAACGAAATACCCGTATGTGGCGCATTAACGTCGATAAATTGCACGAAAAATGACACGTAGAATAAAATAGCTTTCGGGTTGGTCAGGCTCAATATTAAGGCGCGCTTGAAAATAGCGCCATATTGCGGTTCATCCGATTTGGCCTCGCTATTGTTGCCCTTCAGGGTGGCGTAAAGAATTTTACCCCCAAGATAGAGCAAATAAAACGCGCCAAGATAACGTACGATGTTGAATAATATCGGTGTGGTCTTAATCAACGTTGCCACACCTGCCCACGCCAGAAACATTAATACCGCATCACCAATAAATACGCCGCAGGCTGCAAGATAACCACCTTTCACTCCACTGCTGACGCTATTTTTAAGCACAAACAAAGTATTCGGCCCAGGCACCAGCACGATAAAAATGGCCCCAACCAGATAGGTCCAGTAATTCAGAACCCCATATTCAGCGAACACGTTAACCTCTTTAATTTTCTTTGGGAAATGCGCGATTAAAGGTGAATATGCTAACCAATCTGTAGTGGCTTAGAAAGGAGAAAATCAGGTTTTAACCTGATAATAACCCGATGATTGAATCATTAATCAGGCGTGGTCCAGTGAAAAATTCGGGTAGTGCTCGGCAAAATACTGGCGTAAAAACTCTACCGTTATCCGCACCTTCGCTGATGTTGCCAGCCTGGATACATACACCGCCCAGACATTCGCGGGCTGATAATATTCCGGTAGTACCTGCACCAAATGGCCACTGGCAATATTTTCGCTGACATCCCACCAGGAGCGCAGCGCAATACCCTGACCATCGAGACACCATTGATGCACTATTTCACCATGATTAGACGATAGCGGGCCGGTGACTTTAATGGCGTGGTTTCCTTCTTTATTGCGCAATTGCCAGACGCCAAATGGATGATCGCGCTCTTTTATAACCAGACAGGGTAACGCTGAAAGGTCCGTGAAATGTTTCGGCGCACCATGTTGCGCAATAAATTCCGGCGACGCGCAGAGGATACGGTAATTGGTCGCCAGTTTGCGGGCGATTAAGTTAGGTGCGATGTCATCACCAATACGAATATCGAGATCGACGCCTTCATTAACCAGGTCGACCAGTCTGTCTTCCACGTCAAAGCGTAATTCCAGTTGCGGATAAGCCTTTGCCAGCGCCGATAATGCCGGAGCAACAACTCGCCGTCCAAACCCAAAACTACTGATAACACGCAACATCCCTTGTGGCACGAGGCGCACGTCGGAGAGTTCATCCATCATCTGCCCGACATCCTGCAATATGCGCTGCGCCCACTCATAAATCCGCTCACCTTCTTCGGTGATCGTCACGCGACGAGTGGTGCGGTGTAATAACACCACGTTCAGCGTTTGTTCCAGTAAGGCGATACGCTTGCTAACGAAAGCCGGAGAAACACCCATTTCTTCTGCTACAGCAGCAAAACCTGCCCGGCGAGCCACCAGCATAAAGACGCGCAAATCGTTCAGCAGCGGTAAATTATTCATGATTCGTGTTTTATGTTTCACCAGTTGCGGGGATTAATTCCTTTTCAGTCAATTATAGGATGAGGGTATTGTCAATTTTGATGGTCAGGAAGTGAGAACCCAATGATGAAAACGTTTCGGATCGCTGCAATACCCGGGGATGGAATCGGCAAAGAAGTCCTTCCTGAAGGGATTCGTGTGTTACAGGCTGCCGCTGAACGCTGGGGCTTCGCCTTAAGCTTTGAGCAGATGGAGTGGGCAAGTTGCGAATATTACAGCCATCACGGCAAAATGATGCCGGACGACTGGCATGAACAACTCAGCCGTTTCGACGCTATCTACTTTGGTGCTGTCGGCTGGCCGGATACCGTTCCGGACCATATTTCGTTATGGGGATCGCTGCTGAAATTTCGCCGTGAATTTGACCAATACGTTAACCTGCGTCCGGTCCGCCTCTTTCCTGGCGTACCTTGCCCACTGGCGGGGAAACAGCCTGGCGATATCGATTTTTACGTAGTGCGCGAGAACACAGAAGGCGAATACTCGTCTCTGGGTGGACGGTTAAACGAAGGAACGGAGCATGAGGTTGTCATCCAGGAATCGGTATTTACCCGCCGTGGCGTCGACCGTATTTTGCGTTATGCCTTTGAACTTGCACAAAGCCGCCCACGTAAAACTCTGACTTCCGCCACCAAATCTAACGGTTTAGCCATCAGCATGCCGTACTGGGATGAGCGCGTGGAAGCAATGGCAGAAAATTACCCGGCGATCCGCTGGGACAAGCAGCATATTGATATTCTCTGCGCGCGCTTTGTGATGCAACCAGAACGTTTTGACGTGGTGGTGGCATCCAATTTGTTTGGCGATATCCTTTCCGATCTTGGCCCGGCCTGCACCGGCACCATCGGCATTGCCCCATCCGCCAACCTGAATCCGGAACGTACTTTTCCGTCGCTCTTCGAGCCTGTCCACGGTTCCGCGCCGGATATCTACGGGAAAAATATTGCTAACCCTATCGCCACGATTTGGGCCGGTGCAATGATGCTCGATTTCCTCGGCAATGGCGATGAGCGTTTCCAGCAAGCGCATAACGCTATTCTGGCAGCGATTGAAGAAGTGATTGCTCACGGGCCGAAAACACCCGATATGAAAGGCAATGCCACCACACCACAGGTTGCCGACGCGATTTGCAAAATTATTTTGCGTTAAGGTCAAACCAGTTTATTTGAACCGCGTCACTGACGCGGTTTTTTTATTCATTCTCTTCAGTAAATAACCTGCGTCATTTCACCTTTTATTGTTTCCGTTTCGTGTTTTATGGCTTTCCGTATTCTTAATTGTTTAATTTATGTAACATGCAAATAATCAATTTGTTAAACACAACATGCAATTCATTACCCTGCACATAATTACAACTGGCAAAAGCCAGAGACGGGCTTTTATGCCCAGGAGATGACTCATGATGAGCAATGTTAAGAAAAAAGATGTGCCGCTGATAAGCATCAGCCTGGTGGCCATTCTTTTCATCGCAGCTGCATTAAGCCTTTTCCCACAACAATCGGCCGACGCGGCCAACGCAATATACACTTTTGTCACGCGTACGTTAGGTTCCGCCGTACAGGTATTGGTTTTGCTGGCAATGGGACTGGTGATTTATTTAGCCACCAGTAAATACGGCAATATTCGTCTTGGCGAAGGAAAACCGGAATACAGCACGCTCTCCTGGCTGTTTATGTTTATTTGTGCCGGTTTAGGTTCTTCTACGCTTTATTGGGGGGTTGCTGAGTGGGCCTATTATTATCAAACGCCAGGTTTAAATATCGCGCCGCGTTCACAACAGGCACTCGAATTTAGCGTTCCCTACTCCTTCTTCCATTGGGGCATCAGCGCCTGGGCAACTTATACGCTGGCCTCATTAATCATGGCTTACCACTTTCATGTGCGGAAAAATAAAGGGCTGAGTCTTTCCGGCATTATTGCTGCTATTACCGGCGTTCGCCCGCAAGGTCCGTGGGGAAAACTGGTCGATTTGATGTTCCTGATCGCCACTGTCGGCGCACTGACTATTTCCCTGGTCGTCACCGCCGCAACTTTTACTCGTGGTCTTTCCGCGCTGACCGGTTTACCGGATAACTTTACCGTACAGGCTTTTGTTATCCTGCTTTCCGGCGGCATTTTTTGCCTTAGCTCGTGGATTGGTATCAACAACGGTTTGCAACGTCTGAGCAAAATGGTCGGCTGGGGAGCCTTCCTGCTGCCATTGCTGGTTCTGATTGTCGGCCCAACCGAATTTATTACCAACAGCATCATCAATGCCATTGGCCTGACCACGCAAAACTTCCTGCAAATGAGCTTATTTACCGATCCGCTTGGCGATGGTTCATTTACCCGCAACTGGACCGTTTTCTACTGGCTGTGGTGGATCTCATACACGCCCGGCGTGGCAATGTTTGTCACCCGCGTTTCACGCGGCCGTAAGATTAAAGAAGTTATCTGGGGACTGATCCTCGGCAGCACCGTCGGTTGCTGGTTCTTCTTCGGTGTAATGGAAAGCTATGCCATTCATCAGTTTATCAATGGCGTAATCAACGTCCCACAGGTGCTGGAAACACTGGGCGGTGAAACTGCCGTTCAACAAGTTCTGATGTCGTTGCCTGCAGGTAAATTGTTCCTCGCCGCATACCTGGGCGTGATGATTATTTTCCTTGCCTCGCATATGGATGCGGTGGCCTACACCATGGCGGCGACCAGTACGCGAAATCTCCAGGAAGGTGACGATCCTGACCGTGGGCTGCGTCTTTTCTGGTGCGTGGTGATCACACTGATCCCGCTTTCAATTCTGTTCACCGGCGCGTCGCTGGAAACGATGAAAACCACCGTCGTGCTCACAGCCCTTCCCTTCCTTGTCATTTTACTGGTGAAAGTCGGCGGATTTCTTCGCTGGCTGAAACAGGATTACGCCGACATTCCGGCTCATCAAATTGAACATTATCTCCCGCAGACACCGGTTGAAGCCCCGGAAAAAACGCCAGTGCTCCCTGCGGGAACCGTATTCAAAGGCGACAACTGAGCGCCATCATCCTAACGATAAAGGTATCCCTATGAGCAATCTGAGCCCTGACTTTGTACTACCCGAAAATTTTTGCGCTAACCCGCAAGAGGCGTGGACCATTCCTGCCCGTTTTTATACCGATCAGAACGCCTTTGAACACGAAAAAGAAAACGTCTTCGCTAAAAGCTGGATTTGCGTCGCCCACAGTAGCGAACTGGCGAATGCTAATGATTACGTGACGCGTGAGATCATTGGCGAAAGCATTGTGCTGGTACGCGGTCGTGATAAGGTTTTGCGCGCGTTCTATAACGTTTGCCCGCACCGTGGTCATCAGTTATTGAGCGGTGAAGGAAAAGCAAAAAATGTGATTACCTGTCCGTATCACGCATGGGCATTCAAACTCGATGGCAACCTGGCCCACGCACGTAACTGTGAAAACGTCGCCAATTTCGATAGCGACAAAGCGCAACTGGTCCCGGTGCGTCTAGAAGAGTATGCCGGATTCGTCTTCATCAACATGGACCCCAACGCCACCAGCGTAGAAGATCAGTTACCCGGTCTGGGCGCGAAAGTGCTGGAAGCCTGCCCGGAAGTCCACGACCTGAAACTGGCGGCCCGCTTTACCACCCGCACGCCTGCCAACTGGAAGAACATTGTCGATAACTATCTCGAGTGCTATCACTGTGGTCCGGCGCATCCAGGTTTCTCCGACTCCGTACAGGTTGATCGTTACTGGCACACCATGCACGGTAACTGGACGCTGCAATACGGTTTCGCCAAACCGTCCGAACAGTCGTTTAAATTTGAAGAGGGTACGGATGCGGCATTCCACGGTTTCTGGCTGTGGCCGTGCACGATGCTGAACGTCACCCCGATCAAAGGGATGATGACGGTCATTTATGAATTCCCGGTGGATTCTGAAACTACCCTGCAAAACTACGATATTTACTTCACCAATGAAGAGTTAACCGACGAGCAAAAATCGCTGATTGAGTGGTATCGCGATGTATTCCGTCCGGAAGATTTACGTCTGGTTGAAAGCGTACAGAAAGGGCTGAAATCGCGTGGCTATCGTGGTCAGGGGCGCATCATGGCCGACAGTAGCGGTAGCGGGATTTCCGAACACGGTATCGCCCACTTCCATAATCTGCTGGCGCAGGTGTTTAAGGACTAATGACATCGGCGGCGGTATTTTCCGCCGCCGGGCTGATTTTTGATGGAGTACAGCAATGTCAGACTATCAAATGTTTGAAGTACAGGTGAGTCAGGTGGAAACGCTTACCGAACAGGTGAAACGCTTCACGCTGGTGGCAACCGATGGCAAACCATTACCTGCGTTCACCGGAGGAAGTCACGTCATTGTGCAGATGAGCGATGGTGATAACCAGTACAGCAATGCGTATTCACTGCTGAGTTCGCCGCTCGATACAACTCATTATCAGATTGCCGTTCGACTGGAAGAAAACTCGCGCGGTGGTTCGCGCTTTTTGCATCAGCAGGTGAAAGCAGGCGATCGGTTGACCATTTCGACGCCTAATAATCTGTTTGCGCTAATTCCCTCGGCCAGAAAGCATCTGTTTATCGCGGGCGGTATTGGTATCACCCCTTTCCTGTCGCACCTGGCAGAGATGCAATACAGCGACGTCGACTGGCAGTTACATTACTGCTCGCGAAATCCAGAAAGCTGCGCATTTCGTGATGAGCTAGTCCAGCATCCGCAGGCTGAGAAAGTCCATTTGCATCATTCATCAACCGGAACACGACTGGAATTAGCGCGATTATTGGCGGATATCGAACCTGGCACACACGTTTATACCTGTGGCCCCGAGGCGCTAATTGAAGCGGTAAGAAGTGAAGCTGCGCGTCTGGACATCGCCGCCGATACGCTGCACTTTGAGCAATTTGCTATCGAAGACAAAACCGGCGATGCATTTACCCTGGTGCTTGCCCGTTCCGGAAAAGAGTTTGTGGTACCGGAAGAGATGACTATTTTGCAGGTTATTGAAAATAATAAAGCCGCGAAAGTGGAATGTTTATGTCGTGAAGGGGTATGCGGAACCTGCGAAACGGCAATACTGGAAGGTGAAGCTGACCATCGGGATCAGTATTTTAGCGATGAAGAGCGTGCCAGCCAGCAAAGTATGTTGATCTGTTGTTCGCGTGCGAAGGGTAAACGCCTGGTGTTAGATTTGTAGTTTGTCTGAAGCCGGACGCCCCTGTCCGGCTCAGGAAGGTTTTACTGCGGATATTCCTGCAATAAATTGTGCAATGCTTCTGCCATCAGCTCACCGCGCCAGCCGGAAATCAGCTCGGGTAAATTGTTCTGCGGCTTCAGTTTCCAGTGCCAGTTCAGCAGTTGGTTTATTTGCCGACGCGATGCCAACAATTCGGCGCTGATCTTATGCGTTTCGCTCACGTCAGTGATCAGCGACTTAATCGCTTTAAACGCCTTGCGATAACCGGGCATGTCCATCAGGTTTGACATTGGCTGCGGTAACGCCTCTTCCGGTAATGCCTGCGCTTTCTCCACCAGCGCAAGCAGCGTTTTTCCGTGGAAGCGGATTTCGCTACCGGATAAACCCAGGCTGTCCAGTTCGCCCAGACTTCCCGGCATATAACGCGCAACCGACCACAAATGCTCTTCACGCACGACAAAGTTAACCGCCAGATCGCGCTCCCGCGCCTTGCGCAGTCGCCAGTCGGCCAACAGTTGCAGACAGGCCAGTTGGCGTGTACGTAATTGCCAGGCATTGGTGATATCACGCCATGCATCTTCCGGCGCAACGACTTCCTGACGACGCATTTGCATCAGGCGGCATTCATCCAGCGCCGCAGGTAACCAGCCAGAGGCTTCCGTTTCTACCATTAGCTTTGCGGTGATCGGTAACAAATACCAGACGTCCGCTGCCGCGTATTCACATTGACGTTCGGTTAGCGGTCTTGCCAACCAGTCGGTGCGCGATTCGCTCTTGTCGAGCGTAACGCCGGTGTACTCTTCCACCATGGAAGCGAAACCCCACGACATCGGGCGTCCGCAGAAAGCAGCGAGGATTTGCGTGTCAATCAGAGGGTGTGGCAATTCACCAAACGTGTTGAGGAACACTTCCAGATCTTCACTGCCCGCATGGAGAAATTTGGTGATGGACGGATCGCGCAGGATCGCTTTCAGCGGTGACCAGTCGGTGATCCCGAGTGGATCGATTAGCGCCAGATGCTCGCCATCGAAAAGTTGAATCAACCCCAGCTGCGGGTAATAAGTGCGCGTACGAACAAATTCAGTATCCAGGGCTATCGCCGGAAAGGCACGGACGGCTTCACACAAAGAAGCCAGCGCATCGTCCGTGGTAATCATTTGGTAATTCAAATTGTATTCT
The DNA here is from genome assembly GCF_005781135.1 of Escherichia sp. E3659. NCBI lineage: Bacteria > Pseudomonadati > Pseudomonadota > Gammaproteobacteria > Enterobacterales > Enterobacteriaceae > Escherichia > Escherichia sp. E3659. The sequence goes on from NZ_VATQ01000002.1 coordinate 269,178, forward strand.
CTTTAGTGGGCGTCAAAAAAAACGCCGGATTAACCGGCGTCTGACGACTGACTTAACGCTCAGGCTTTATTGTCCACTTTGCCGCGCGCTTCGTCACGTAATTCTCGTCGCAAAATTTTTCCGACGTTAGATTTCGGTAACTCATCACGAAACTCCACCAGCTTCGGTACTTTGTAGCCCGTGAGCTGACGGCGACAAAAGGTCACCAGTGACTCTTCGGTAAGCGATGGATCTTTTTTCACTACGAAGATTTTCACCGCTTCACCACTGGAGCCGGAAGGCACGCCAACAGCCGCGACTTCCTGTACGCCAGGGTGCTGCATGACGACATCTTCAATCTCGTTGGGATAGACGTTAAAACCGGAAACCAGAATCATGTCTTTTTTGCGATCGACAATACGCAGGAATCCTTCTTCATCCATCACCGCGATGTCGCCAGTGTGTAACCAGCCATTTTTGATGATCTCATCGGTAGCATCCGGACGCTGCCAGTACCCCAGCATCACCTGCGGTCCTTTGACACAAAGCTCACCCGGTTGACCCGGTGGTACTTCGTTGTCGTCGTCATCCACCAGTTTGGCTTCCGTCGATGGCACCGGCAAACCGATGCTACCGCTATGATAATCAATATCATACGGGTTAACGCTGACCAGCGGCGCGCACTCGGTCAGGCCATAACCTTCCAGCAGATACTGTCCGGTCAGTTTCACCCAACGTTCTGCCACCACTTGCTGAACAGGCATCCCACCGCCTGCGGAAAGGTGCAGACTGGAGAAATCCAGCTGCTGGAACTCTTTATTGTTCAGCAACGCATTGAACAAGGTGTTTACGCCGGTGATAGCGGTAAACGGATATTTCGCCAGCTCTTTCACCAGCCCCGGAATATCACGTGGGTTAGTAATAAGCAGGTTCTGCCCGCCGAGTTCGATAAACAGCAGACAGTTAATGGTCAGTGCAAAAATGTGATAGAGCGGCAGTGCCGTTACTACCAGTTCTTTACCTGGATGCAGCAACGGCCCATAGGTGGCGTTGACCTGTTCCAGGTTCGCCAGCATATTGCGGTGAGTCAGCATCGCGCCTTTCGCCACACCTGTGGTGCCGCCGGTGTATTGCAGGAAAGCTAAATCTTCCGGCACCAGTTCAGGTTTGACGTACTGCATCCGGTAGCCGTTATGCAGGGCGCTACGAAATGAAATGGCATCTGGCAGATGATATTTCGGCACCAGACGCTTGATGTATTTAACAACGAAGTTAACCAGTGTGCCTTTCGCTGTGGAAAGCTGATCGCCCATACGGGTCAGGATAACGTGCTGAACGGCGGTTTTATCAACCACTTTTTCCAGAGTGTGGGCAAAGTTGGACACAATGACAATCGCCGATGCGCCGCTGTCATTGAGCTGATGCTCAAGCTCGCGCGGGGTATACAACGGGTTGACGTTTACGACAATCATCCCGGCGCGCAAAATGCCGAACAGCGCCACTGGATATTGCAATAAGTTAGGCATCATCAGCGCAACGCGATCGCCTTTCTTCAGCCCCAACCCTTGTTGCAAATAAGCGGCAAACGCGCGACTGCGTTCTTCCAGCTTGCGGAAGGTCATGACCTCCCCCATATTCATAAACGCGGGCTGGTCGGCGTAGCGCGTGACCGACTGCTCAAACATATCTACCAGAGATTGATAACGGTCAGGGTTGATCTCCGTCGGAACGTCCGCGGGATAACGGTTAAGCCAAACCTTCTTCAATTCTTCACCTCTAAAATGCGTGTTCGTCGTCATCGCAACCCCAAGTGATAAACATATTGTTAACATAATATTAACTCATCTTACCAGCTTGATAATTACCCAACGAAAAGGTTGCGAAGCGCGTCACTATTTATTTTTATCTTTACTGTAAGAATGCAGAAACAGCGGACCAGCCGCTGTTTCTTTTTCTTTAAAAACAAGCAATTATTCAGTTACAACTGTTTGTACTCTCGCGGGACCAGGATTATACCAGCCCCATCCGCCGTAGCCATAGGGCCAGCCTCGCCCACCATAAAACCAGGGATCAATCGGCTGTGGCGGCATAATCACCTGCTGGGTTAAATGCCAACGTTTGTAACCCGTTGCCTGCATTACCATAAATTTATATGGCGTGTTGCCAATTTTTCCGTCAACCGTACCGGTGATTGGCCCGACAACTGTCACCAACTGGCCTCGGAAATCGACCGGATCAAGAAAACCATTCACATCGGCATAAATGCGCCCACGCGACGGTTCTCCCAGCGTCGGTCTTGCTCCGCTGTCGAGTGGTACAGTGGCAATTTCCAGGCGGGTTTTCCCTTGCTGGTTTTGCACCGCAACCACTTTACCGCCAAATCGCGCTTCCTGACCAACGTACAGCTGTGGCGCATTCATCACCCGAACTAAATCTTGTTGCGGCGTTGGGCTACTGCCTTTAATGGCGTCCGGCACAGTGACACAACCGCTCAGTATTAGCGCAAACGTACCTGCCAGTATGCCTTTGATAACATTCTTTTGAACCGCCATGATGCGACTCCTTTTTTCTCAGGGCATACTCTTAAGATTCATTCTTTGCCCGGAAGTTTCTTCCACGCGACGTTGTTACGCAAATAAACCGGCTCGGCATGTTCCACCGCCACCGTTTTACCCTCGGCAAACATCTGACAGGCAATCGGCAGCATATCTTCTGCAGCGGGCAGTAACACTTCGCCATCGCGCAAAACCAGCCCGCTTTCTTTACCGAGATCCGGCCAGGCTTGCCAGCCTGTACCCACGGTCGCCCATTCACCGGAAAGCTGTTGCATCCGTTCATGAACGAGTTCTGGTTTGAGTACGGCTTCGGTTTCTTCACCGTGCCAGACACCGTTTTCATCACGCTGATATTCGGCCCAGTAAACTTCGCCCATTCGCGCGTCAATGGCTGCCAATACGCGAGTTGCGCCTTTTTTGCGCCACGCCCCTTGCGCCATTGTCATTAGCGTGGAGACGCCAATCATCGGTAATTCCGCGCCAAGCGCCAGCCCTTGCGCGATGCCAATACCAATGCGCACGCCAGTAAAGCTACCGGGGCCGCGCCCGTAAGCCAGAGCGTTTATGTCAGTCAGGGAAGTTCCGCTGGTGGTCAGGATATCCTGCACCATCGGCAAGATTCGTTGAGTATGTTCACGAGGGCAAAGCTCAAAATGAGCGTTGACAGTACCGTCGTTCCACAGGGCGACAGAGCAGGCCTCTGTCGCGGTATCGATAGCCAGAATTCGCATGGGTCTTCGTGCTTAGATCAATAAAAAGGCGCGCATCATACCATACTCCATCACAAATTACCTGGAGGATGGTATCGCAAGGAAACGAACCGCACGGGCAATATCACGGGTACGCGGCGCGGGCGGCAGGCTGGCAAGAAAAGTGGCGCCATAAGGGCGCATCACCAGCCGATTGTCGCAAATCACCAGCACGCCACGATCGTCGGCGTCGCGGATCAGTCGCCCTACTCCCTGTTTGAGAGTAATGACGGCATCTGGTAGTTGCACTTCATCGAATGGGTCGCCACCGCGCAAACGGCAATCTTCCATGCGCGCTTTTAACAGCGGGTCATCCGGCGAGGTAAACGGCAACTTGTCGATAATCACCAATGACAATGTATCGCCACGCACGTCCACCCCTTCCCAGAAACTGCTGGTCGCCACAAGAAGCGCGTTACCGGCACTGACAAATTGCTGCAACAGTTGCCCTTTGCTGGTTTCCCCCTGCAACAATACGGGAAGCGTCATGGTAGCGCGGAACTGCTCAGCCAGATCGCGCATCATGGCGTGCGAGGTACAAAGCATAAAGCAACGACCGTTGTTAGCTTCGATGATCGGTCGCAGCATTGCCGCTAACTGGCGAGCAGAACCTGGCTGGTTGGTTTGCGGCAGATTGCGCGGCACACAGAGTAACGCCTGGCGGCTGTAATCAAAGGGGCTGGGCAACAGCAACGACTCGGCCTGTTCGATGCCAAGCCGCGAGGTGAAATGATGCAGATCGTCATTCACCGACAACGTTGCCGAGGTAAAGATCCAGCTTCCGGGCTTTTGCGCCATTAGCTCTTTGAATTTATCCGCCACGCTGAGCGGCGTGAGTGCCAGAGTAAAATGGCGCGAAGTGCATTCGTACCAGTAGCTGTAGCCTGGTTGGTTGATCTCTTTTAGCCGCTTCAGACGTGTACGATATAACGTGGCGCGTTCAAATGCCGCATCCAGCAAGGCGGAACGCCCCAGCGACAATTTCGCCACGTCGTAACAGAGTTCAAGGGTGTCATCGAGCAGTAAAAACGCCCGCTGAATTTGCGGATTGGCTAACAGTTCGCGCAGATTACCGCGATAACCTGGCTCGCCGAGTTGCAGACGAAAATCCTGCGCACTCTGGGCAAGACGGTCGGCGCATTTTTGTAACTGTTGAGTGTCTTTTAATTCGGTGCGATAGGCGATGGTGATGTCTTTTGCCAGATCGAGCAGTTGTCGGCTGGAGAGCGACTGCCCAAAGTACTGGCTGGCAATGTCCGGCAGCTGGTGGGCTTCGTCGAAGATCATCACGTCTGCTTCCGGGATCAGTTCGCCAAATCCGCTCTCTTTCACCACCATATCCGCCAGAAACAGATGATGGTTCACCACCACCACATCAGCATCCATCGCTTTTTTACGCGCTTTAACCACAAAGCAATCTTTATACATTGGGCAGTCGCTGCCAAGACAGTTGTCGTTGGTGCTGGTGACTAGCGGCCACGCCTGTGAATCTTCCGCCACGCTAACGCAGGTGCTGATATCGCCATCGACTGTTTGATTAGACCAGGAGCGCAGGAGGATCACATCGCTTAAGGTTTGTACTGGCAAATCTCCGCCCGCCAGCGCCTGCTGTTCAAGTCGTTCGAGGCAGAGGTAGTTTGAGCGCCCTTTCAGCAACGCCACGTTGCCAGTGTATTTCAGCGCCTTTGCCACCGTCGGCAAATCGCGGCTGTAGAGCTGATCCTGCAACGCTTTTGAGCCGGTCGAGATGATGACTTTCTTTTTCGCCCGCAGCGCAGGAGCCAGGTAAGCGTAGGTTTTGCCCGTACCGGTTCCTGCTTCCACCACCAGCGGCTGGCCTTTTTCTATCGCCTGGGTGACGGCTACCGCCATCTGTCGCTGTGGTTCTCGCGGCTTAAAGCCTGGTATCGCTTTCGCCAGTTGACCGTCTGGTGCAAAATCGTCCGTCACACTACCCCCTGTTGATTTGAACAGGGATTATGTCAGGCCAGGCTGGTTTTCGCTAGTTGAAGTGGTGACGGCAACCTCACATTGTGGCAGTCTTTGCAGCACAAAAATGGAAAGTTAATGAGGACATAATGATGACTATCGTTCGTATCGACGCTGAAGCCCGCTGGTCTGATGTGGTGATCCACAACAACACGCTCTACTACACTGGCGTACCAGAAAACCTCGATGCCGATGCTTTTGAACAAACCGCCAACACGCTGGCGCAAATTGACGCCGTGCTGGAAAAACAGGGCAGCAATAAATCGAGCATTCTGGATGCCACCATTTTCCTTGCCGATAAAAACGACTTTGCGGCAATGAATAAAGCATGGGATGCCTGGGTTGTAGCGGGTCACGCGCCGGTGCGCTGCACGGTGCAGGCGGGGCTGATGAATCCGCAGTACAAGGTTGAAATTAAGATTATCGCTGCGGTTTAATTCCAGAAAAAGAATTCTATCAAAGTAAAAAACAGACGATAATTGTTCGAAAATACTGGTCGGTTATAAACAAATCGGCCAGTGTTTAAGAGGATACTTTAGATAAATAATGAAATCCGTCAGGTAACTTATTTTTATGATTTCAACTGCTTCTATACAAAAATGATATTAATCACCCAAATTAAACCATTCTGTTAACTCCCCGAGCCGTTTACTCTGACTTTTCTGCCCTTAACAATCTGGCTGGAGCGCGGCGATTCACCGTTAATTTTTTGCCATATCACTAGAAAACCCGCCATGACCTGCTACCTTTAAAATACCTGAATGTCAACAGGTTAACTACTGATATATCGTTATAATCCCTTTGATATTAGATGCAATTTAAGGTCATATATAGCCTTATCAAAAACGTGGTTAATTTAAGGACAAGAATATGCCTGCTGCAATAGATAAAGCCCTGGATTTCATTAGTGCCATGGATGTATCAGCATCAACACCAAGCTCGATGAATGAAAGTACGGCGAAAGGAATATTTAAATATTTGCATGACCTGGGAGTCCCCGCGAGTACCGCCGATATTACTGCGCGAGCTGAACAGGAAGGCTGGAATCCTGGATTCACGGAAAAAATGGTGGGATGGGCAAAAAAGATGGATTCTGGCGAACGCGTGGTGATTAAAAACCCTGAATACTTCTCGTCTTATATGCAGGAAGAACTTAAAGCCCTTGTGTGAGTTAAAACTCCAGCTTTAAAAATCAATCCGGACGCTTTCATTGACCTCAGAAAAGCGTCCTTTTTTCTCGTCATCATAAACACAGCCCAAATTAATCAACAGATATGGCCCCGTGATTTTTGTTTCAACGCGGTGGACCATTGTCATAACGCGCGCCGTCCAGGCACATACCGTCAAAAATGGCACGATGTAAGTTCATGCCGGAAAATTCCCAGCCGATGAGGCTATCCGTATCAAGATACAGGACGTCATCCATGACGAAATCGATACGGATCACTTTGTGTTACTCGTCTTCATCCTCAAAACGCGCCACTATTTGCTCGCCGGTATGGTTGGCGCGCAGCTCTTCTGCCACCAGCGCGATTGCCTGACCGCTGCTCATCCCCTGTGCCATCAGTTCCTGAATACGCTCAACGGCTTTTTGCTGCTGTTCATGGGTGAGTGAAGGTAAACCTGCAAACATTGTTAACTCCTGCTAAATTGTTGGCGCTAATTATTTCATGCTACCCGGCACATAGCCAGTAGAGTCAGGACTGATGAAGACGTTATCTCCCGCTGTGATTACTTTACCCTGGCGTCAGGACGCCGCTGAATTTTATTTTGCCCGCTTAAGCCACCTGCCGTGGGCGATGTTGTTGCACTCCGGCTACGCCGACCATCCGCATAGTCGCTTTGATATTGTGGTGGCTGACCCCGTTTGCACTTTAACCACTCACGATAATGAAACCCGGGTATGTGAAGGAGAAATCCGCATAACGACCACTGACGATCCGCTCAAAGTGCTCCAGCAGGCACTGGACCGTGCAAACATTCACCCGTCGCATAGCAATAATTTGCCATTTCAGGGCGGCGCGCTTGGGCTGTTTGGCTACGATCTGGGTCGTCGGTTTGAGTCGCTGCCAGAAATTGCGCAACGAGATGTCGACTTGCCTGACATGGCGGTTGGTATCTACGACTGGGCGCTGATCGTCGACCACCAGCGTCAGCGTATTTCGCTACTCAGCCATCGTGATGTCAATGCTCGTCTGGCGTGGCTGGACAGCCAGCAAATAGCACCACAGCAAGATTTCAAGTTAACATCCGCCTGGCAATCCAATATGAACCGCGAGCAGTATGGCGAGAAATTTCGCCAGGTGCAGGAGTATCTGCACAGCGGCGATTGCTATCAGGTGAATCTCGCCCAGCGTTTTCACGCGACCTATTCTGGCGATGAATGGCAGGCGTTCGTTCAGCTTAATCAGGCCAACCGCGCACCGTTCAGTGCCTTCCTGCGTCTGGAACAAGGTGTGATTTTAAGCCTTTCACCAGAACGGTTTATTCTTTGTGATGGTGGTGAGATCCAGACCCGCCCGATTAAAGGCACGCTTCCACGCTTGTCCGATCCTCAGGAAGATAGCAAACAAGCTGAAAAACTGGCGAACTCACCGAAAGATCGCGCCGAAAACCTGATGATTGTCGATTTAATGCGCAATGACATCGGCCGAGTTGCCGTACCAGGCTCAGTAAAAGTGCCTGAACTGTTTGTGGTAGAGCCCTTCCCTGCCGTGCATCATCTGGTCAGCACCATAACGGCACGCTTGCCAGAGCAGTTGCATGCCAGCGATCTGCTGCGCGCTGCTTTTCCCGGAGGCTCAATCACCGGCGCGCCGAAAGTGCGGGCAATGGAGATTATTGATGAACTGGAACCGCAGCGACGCAATGCCTGGTGCGGCAGCATTGGCTATTTAAGCTTCTGCGGCAATATGGATACCAGCATCACCATCCGCACGCTAACGGCGGTTAACGGGCAGATTTACTGTTCCGCTGGTGGCGGCATCGTTGCTGATAGCCAGGAAGAAGCGGAATATCAGGAAACTTTTGATAAAGTTAATCGTATCCTGAAGCAACTGGAGAAGTAAGACGTGGAATACCGTGGCCTGACGCTTGATGATTTTTTATCGCGATTTCAACTATTGCGTCCGCAAATTAACCGGGAAACCTTAAATCATCGTCAGGCTGCCGTGTTAATCCCCATCGTCCGCCGACCGCAACCGGGCTTGCTGCTGACTCAGCGTTCCATTCATCTACGCAAACATGCTGGACAAGTCGCATTCCCTGGAGGTGCAGTCGATGACACGGACGCGTCAGTTATCGCCGCTGCGCTGCGTGAAGCCGAAGAAGAGGTCGCCATACCGCCTTCAGCCGTTGAGGTTATCGGCGTGTTACCCCCTGTGGATAGCGTAACGGGCTACCAGGTCACTCCCGTGGTCGGCATTATCCCGCCTGATTTACCGTACCGCGCCAGTGAAGATGAAGTCTCCGCAGTATTTGAAATGCCGCTCGCCCAGGCGTTACATTTGGGCCGTTATCATCCTTTGGATATCTACCGCCGTGGCGATTCGCATCGGGTATGGCTTTCCTGGTACGAACAGTATTTTGTATGGGGAATGACCGCAGGCATAATTCGTGAACTGGCGCTACAAATTGGTGTGAAACCCTGACTATACTTATCTTTACATCTACAAAACACTACTTGAGACAATCATCGCAATATTAGTTAAATCGCGGTTTTTGATTAGTTTAATTCATGTGAATAGTTAAGCCTGTCGCCGCGTTCCCTCTTACACTATGCGCTGTTATTAGTTCGTTACTGGAAGTCCAGTCACCTTGTCAGGAGTATTATCGTGATTAGTCTATTCGACATGTTTAAGGTGGGGATTGGTCCCTCATCTTCCCATACTGTAGGGCCTATGAAGGCGGGTAAACAGTTCGTCGATGATCTGGTCGAAAAAGGCTTACTGGATAGCGTTACCCGCGTTGCCGTGGACGTTTATGGTTCACTGTCACTGACGGGTAAAGGCCACCACACCGATATCGCCATTATTATGGGTCTTGCAGGTAACGAACCTGCTACCGTGGATATCGACAGTATTCCCGGTTTTATTCGCGACGTAGAAGAGCGCGAACGTCTGCTGCTGGCACAGGGACGGCATGAAGTGGATTTTCCACGCGACAACGGGATGCGTTTTCATAACGGTAACCTGCCGCTGCATGAAAACGGCATGCAAATCCACGCCTATAACGGCGATACCGTTGTTTACAGCAAAACTTATTATTCCATCGGCGGCGGTTTTATCGTCGATGAAGAACATTTTGGTCACGATGCCGCCAACGAAGTCAGTGTGCCGTATCCGTTCAAATCCGCCACCGAGCTGCTTGCGTACTGTAATGAAACCGGTTATTCCCTTTCCGGTCTGGCAATGCAGAACGAACTGGCGTTGCACAGCAAGAAAGAGATCGACGAGTATTTCGCTCATGTCTGGCAAACCATGCAGGCATGTATCGATCGTGGGATGAACACCGAAGGCGTATTGCCTGGCCCGCTGCGTGTTCCGCGCCGTGCGTCTGCCCTGCGCCGTATGCTGGTTTCCAGCGATAAACTGTCTAACGATCCGATGAATGTCATCGACTGGGTAAACATGTTTGCGCTGGCAGTTAACGAAGAAAATGCAGCGGGGGGGCGTGTGGTAACTGCACCGACTAACGGTGCCTGTGGCATCGTTCCGGCGGTACTGGCTTACTATGACCACTTTATTGAATCGGTCAGCCCTGATATTTATACCCGCTACTTTATGGCGGCCGGAGCGATTGGCGCACTGTACAAAATGAACGCGTCTATTTCCGGTGCGGAAGTCGGTTGCCAGGGCGAAGTGGGCGTTGCCTGTTCAATGGCTGCGGCGGGTCTTGCAGAACTGTTGGGCGGTAGCCCTGAACAGGTTTGCGTGGCGGCGGAAATTGGCATGGAGCACAACCTTGGTCTGACTTGCGACCCGGTTGCGGGTCAGGTTCAGGTTCCGTGCATTGAACGTAACGCTATTGCATCAGTGAAGGCGATTAACGCCGCGCGGATGGCTCTGCGTCGTACTAGTGCACCACGCGTCTCACTGGATAAAGTCATCGAAACGATGTACGAAACAGGAAAGGATATGAACGCTAAATATCGCGAAACCTCACGCGGTGGTCTGGCAATTAAAGTCCAGTGTGACTAATACTTTATCCTCGCCCATCTGCAACGGATGGGCGAATTTATCCTCGCTTTCTCGTCTGCTGTAATTTTCCCCACTACACTTCCACTGTTGCGTCAGGCGTTTGTCGCCATACGCTTACCGGGTGGCCCGCATGCAAAAAGCACAACGGATCATTAAAACCTATCGCCGTAATCGAATGATTGTTTGTACGATTTGCGCACTCTTTACGTTTGTGGCAACACTGAGCGTGCGATTTATTTCACAGCGGAACTTAAATCAGCAGCGGGTAGTGCTCTTTGCCAATCACGCCGTTGAGGAATTAGACAAAGTCCTGCTTCCACTTCAGGCGGGTAACAACGTACTGCTTCCCCTGATTGGACTCCCCTGCTCTGTCGCCCATCTCCCCTTACGAAAACAGGCGGCAAAACTGCAAACTGTACGGTCAATTGGCCTGGTGCAAGACGGCACGCTTTATTGTTCCAGCATTTTTGGTTATCGCAATGTTCCTGCTGAAGATATCCAGGCTGATTTACCCGCGCCGCAGCCCCTTTTACGCTTAACTACCGACCGCGTGTTAATTAAAGACAGCCCGGTATTGATTCAGTGGACGCCTTTACCGGGCAATGGTCGAGATGGCGTGATGGAGATGATCAACATCGACCTGTTGATGGCAATGTTGCTGGAGCCGCAATTGCCGCAAATAAGAACGGCCAGCCTGACGGTAGCCGATCGCCATTTACTCTATGATGATGGTCTGGTTGATTCTTTACCTCCGCTTAATGGCAATGAACGTTACCAGGTTTCATCGCAGAATTTTCCTTTTATCATCAGCGTTAGTGGACCTGGTGCGACAGCGCTGGCGTTGCAATATCTTCCCAGCCAGTTTCCACTAGCGGTACTGTTGAGTTTACTGGTGGGGTACATCGCATGGTTGGCCACGGCCCATAGAATGAGCTTTTCACGCGAGATAAATCTCGGGCTGGCGCAGCGCGAATTTGAGTTATTTTGTCAGCCCCTGCTCAATGCACGCTCGCAGCAATGTATTGGTGTAGAGATATTGCTGCGCTGGAATAATCCGCGTCAGGGATGGATCTCGCCGGATGTTTTTATCCCCATTGCGGAAGAACATCACCTGATAGTGCCACTTACCCGTTATGTGATGATGGAAACCATCCGTCAACTCCACGTTTTTCCAATGAGCAGCCAGTTCCACATCGGCATTAACGTCGCCCCCAGCCATTTTCGCCGTGGCGTATTGTTAAAAGATCTCAATCGTTACTGGTTTAGTGCTAACCCGATTCAGCCACTAATCCTCGAAATTACCGAGCGCGATGCCTTACTGGATGTTGATTATCGGATTGCCCGCGAACTGCATCGTAAAAACGTCAAGCTGGCGATTGATGACTTCGGCACCGGCAACAGTTCGTTTTCCTGGCTGGAAACGTTACGTCCTGACGTGCTGAAAATTGATAAGTCTTTCACTGCGGCGATTGGTTCAGATGCAGTTAACTCGACGGTGACCGATATCATCATCGCGCTGGGGCAAAGACTGAATATTGAACTGGTGGCGGAAGGCGTTGAAACGCAAGAACAAGCGAAGTATTTGCGCCGTCATGGCGTGCATATTTTACAAGGGTATTTGTACGCGCAGCCCATGCCGCTGCGTGATTTCCCGAAATGGCTGGCGGGCAGCCAACCGCCGCCCACCAGGCATAACAGACACGTTACGCCCGTTATGCCATTGCGTTAGTGCTATTCGTCTTCATCGTGCGGCGGTTGCTCTTTAACAATGCGAACCAGATCAACACGATAATCATTGGCTTCTACGATGGTGATATGCAGCGGTCCAACATCGATCACGTCGCCTGCGCGAGGAATGTGACCATTTGCCGAAATTACCAGACCTGCAACCGTCGCAATATCATCATCATCGGTAAGGTGCTCAACATCAAGCGCCTGCTGTAAGGCATGTAAGTCTGTACCACCTTTTACCAGCCAACCGTCGCCATCGATAACAATTTCCGGCGTTTCATCTGCATCCGGGAACTCACCAGCAATAGCTTCCAGTACATCCAGCGGCGTAACCAGACCTTGCACCACACCAAACTCGTTGGTGACGATAACAAAACTACCACGAGCACGACGCAACACGCCCAGCAGGTTGATCGGGTCGAGGGTTTCCGGAACGATTATCGCCGGAGAAGCAGAAGCAATTGCCGTCACGTCGACACCGACTTCCAGCGCCACCAGCAGTTCTTTGGCACGCACGATACCGATGATTTCATCCAGTTCACCACGGCATACCGGAAACAGGCTGTGCGGTGAAGAGAGCAGTTGCTGGCGGATTTCATCAACGCCAAGGTTAGCATCTACCCAACTGATCTCGCCGCGTGGCGTCATAATGCCGCGCAGAGAACGTGACGCCAAAGTCAGTACGCCGTTAATCATGTAACGCTCTTCTTCGGCAAAGGCACCTTCTGGAACCGGAATTGGCACCGGGTTATCGGCATCGTGTTGAATATTTGCCTGACGTTTACCCCCCATCAAACGCAGAATGGCATCGGCGGTACGCGCACGCAGCGGTAAAGTCGACTGATGGCGAATAAAGTTACGGCGCGCAATCTGGTTAAACACTTCGATGATGATCGAGAAACCAATTGCTGCATACAGGTAGCCTTTTGGAATATGGAAACCAAAACCTTCAGCTACGAGGCTCAGACCAATCATCAACAGGAAGCTCAAACAGAGCACTACAACTGTTGGATGCTGGTTAACGAATCGCGTCAGCGGTTTCGATGCCAGCAACATAACTGCCATCGCAATCACTACCGCAGCCATCATTACCGGTAGATGGTTGACCATCCCTACGGCAGTAATCACTGCATCCAGCGAGAAGACAGCGTCAAGGATGACAATCTGTGTGACGACCACCCAGAAACTGGCATAACCTTTACTGTGACCAGAGTCATGATCGCGGTTTTCCAGCCGCTCATGCAACTCGGTTGTCGCTTTGAACAGCAAGAATATCCCCCCGAACAGCATAATCAGATCGCGCCCGGAGAAAGAAAAATCCATTACGGTAAATAGCGGTTTGGTCAGCGTGACCATCCATGAAATAAGCGATAACAGCCCCAGGCGCATAATCAACGCCAGTGACAGCCCCAACAAACGCGCTTTATCACGTTGTTTCGGCGGCAGTTTATCGGCAAGGATGGCGATAAAAACCAGGTTATCGATACCCAGCACGATTTCAAGGACGACAAGCGTGAGCAGCCCCGCCCAAATCGAGGGATCCATTAAGAATTCCATGACAAGCTCCTGCTTAAGGAATAGCTAATCGGCGCCAGAAATAATGCAGGCGAAACGAGAAAATACAAACAAAAGGTGCGGCAAAAAATGCCAGTAAGGCAGGCGCTATATGGCCTGATGCTGAAGTGACGTCGGTGACGATCCATACTGCGGGCTGCAGCCCTATACTCCTTGGTTGTTAAACGGGAGTTAAACATATCAGAGAGATCTCTGATTTGGCAAAGATTTACCTTCCTTTGCAAATGAATGTGACAACTTTTTTTACTCTTTCGGAATTTTGTCAATTCAAAGTTAATTTACGGATCTTCATCACATAAAATATTTTTTTCGATATCTAAAATAAATCGCGAGGCACAGGGGGTTTCCGGTTGTAGCCCTTATCTGAATCGATTCGATTGTGGACGACGATTCAAAAATACATCTGGCACGTTGAGATGTTAACAATAATAAGGAGGTAGCAAGTGACCATTGCTATTGTTATAGGCACACATGGTTGGGCTGCAGAGCAGTTGCTTAAAACGGCAGAGATGCTGTTAGGCGAGCAGGAAAACGTTGGCTGGATCGATTTTGTTCCTGGCGAAAATGCCGAAACGCTAATCGAAAAGTACAACGCTCAGTTGGCAAAACTCGACACCACTAAAGGCGTGCTGTTTCTCGTTGATACATGGGGAGGCAGTCCGTTCAATGCTGCCAGCCGCATTGTCGTCGACAAAGAGCATTATGAAGTGATCGCAGGCGTTAACATTCCAATGTTAGTGGAAACGTTAATGGCTCGTGATGATGACCCAAGCTTTGACGAACTGGTAGCACTGGCCGTAGAAACAGGCCGCGAAGGTGTGAAAGCTCTGAAAGCGAAACCCGTTGAAAAAGCAGCGCCAGCCCCCGCCGCAGCGGCACCGAAAGCGGCTCCTGCACCGGCAAAACCAATGGGACCAAACGACTATATGGTAATTGGCCTCGCGCGTATCGACGATCGTTTGATTCACGGTCAGGTTGCTACCCGCTGGACCAAAGAAACTAATGTCTCCCGTATCATCGTAGTTAGTGACGAAGTGGCTGCGGATACCGTTCGTAAGACACTGCTCACCCAGGTTGCACCTCCCGGCGTAACAGCGCATGTAGTTGATGTCGCCAAAATGATTCGCGTCTACAACAACCCGAAATATGCGGGCGAACGCGTGATGCTGTTATTTACCAACCCGACAGATGTTGAGCGTCTCGTTGAAGGCGGCGTGAAAATCACCTCAGTCAACGTCGGTGGTATGGCATTCCGTCAGGGCAAAACTCAGGTGAATAACGCAGTTTCGGTTGATGAAAAAGATATCGAAGCGTTCAAGAAACTGAATGCACGCGGCATCGAGCTGGAAGTCCGTAAGGTTTCCACCGACCAGAAACTGAAAATGATGGATCTGATCAGCAAAATCGATAAGTAACGTATTGTGTTGATTATCACTCAGTTTTCACACTTAAGTCTTACGTAAACAGGAGAAGTACAATGGAGATTACCGCTCTTCAAATTGTGCTGGTATTTATCGTAGCCTGTATCGCAGGTATGGGATCAATCCTCGATGAATTTCAGTTTCACCGTCCGCTAATCGCGTGTACCCTGGTGGGTATCGTTCTTGGGGATATGAAAACCGGTATTATTATCGGTGGTACCCTTGAAATGATCGCGCTGGGCTGGATGAACATCGGTGCCGCTGTTGCACCTG
The DNA here is from genome assembly GCF_005781135.1 of Escherichia sp. E3659. Lineage (NCBI taxonomy): Bacteria > Pseudomonadati > Pseudomonadota > Gammaproteobacteria > Enterobacterales > Enterobacteriaceae > Escherichia > Escherichia sp. E3659. Next base: position 284,648 of record NZ_VATQ01000002.1, read on the forward strand.
ACGCCGCCCTGGCATCAATTATTTCTACCATTCTGGTTATTGCTGGTCATCAGAGCATCGGTGCCGGTATCGCGCTGGCAATCCCTCTGGCAGCAGCAGGCCAGGTTCTGACCATTATCGTTCGTACTATTACCGTTGCTTTCCAGCACGCTGCGGATAAGGCAGCTGAAAACGGTAACCTGACGGCGATTTCATGGATCCACGTTTCGTCTCTGTTCCTGCAAGCAATGCGTGTGGCTATTCCGGCCGTTATCGTTGCGCTTTCTGTTGGTACCAGCGAAGTTCAAAACATGCTGAACGCCATTCCGGAAGTGGTGACCAATGGTCTGAACATTGCCGGTGGCATGATCGTGGTAGTTGGTTATGCGATGGTTATCAACATGATGCGTGCTGGCTACCTGATGCCGTTCTTCTACCTCGGCTTCGTAACCGCAGCATTCACCAACTTTAACCTGGTTGCTCTGGGTGTCATCGGTACCGTTATGGCGGTGCTCTACATTCAGCTGAGCCCGAAATATAACCGTGTCGCCGGTGCGCCAGTTCAGGCTGCTGGTAACAACGATCTCGACAACGAACTGGACTAACAGGTGAGCGAAATGGTTGATACAACTCAAACTACCACTGAGAAAAAACTCACTAAGAGTGATATTCGTGGCGTCTTCCTGCGTTCTAACCTCTTCCAGGGTTCATGGAACTTCGAGCGTATGCAGGCGCTGGGCTTCTGCTTCTCTATGGTGCCGGCGATTCGTCGCCTCTACCCGGAAAACAACGATGCCCGTAAACAGGCGATTAAACGTCACCTCGAATTCTTTAACACCCAACCGTTCGTGGCGGCGCCAATTCTGGGCGTAACCCTGGCGCTGGAAGAACAGCGTGCTAACGGTGCAGAGATCGACGATGGCGCAATCAACGGTATCAAAGTAGGTCTGATGGGGCCGCTGGCAGGTGTAGGCGACCCAATCTTCTGGGGTACAGTACGTCCGGTATTCGCAGCGCTGGGCGCCGGTATCGCGATGAGCGGCAGCCTGTTAGGTCCGTTGCTGTTCTTTATCCTGTTTAACCTGGTACGTCTGGCAACGCGTTACTACGGCGTAGCATATGGTTACTCCAAGGGCATCGATATCGTTAAAGATATGGGCGGCGGCTTCCTGCAAAAACTGACGGAAGGGGCGTCTATTCTCGGCCTGTTTGTCATGGGGGCATTGGTTAACAAGTGGACACATGTCAACATCCCGCTGGTGGTTTCGACTATCACCGGGCAGGATGGACAGACCCGTGTCACCACAGTGCAAACCATTCTTGACCAGTTAATGCCGGGCCTGGTACCGCTGCTGCTGACCTTTGCTTGTATGTGGCTGCTGCGCAAAAAAGTGAACCCGCTGTGGATCATCGTTGGCTTCTTCGTCATCGGTATCGCTGGTTACGCTTGCGGCCTGCTGGGACTGTAAGACTGTTGTACACTACCGGGGCCTTTTGGCCCCGTTTTTTTATCTGGAGGATTAATGACAATCACGGACCTGGTACTGATTCTTTTCATCGCCGCACTCCTGGCCTTCGCGATCTACGATCAGTTCATCATGCCCCGCCGCAACGGCCCCACCCTGCTGGCAATACCTTTGCTCCGGCGTGGTCGCATCGATAGCGTTATCTTCGTCGGATTGATTGTCATTCTTATCTATAACAACGTCACGAATCATGGCGCGCTAATAACGACATGGTTATTAAGTGCACTGGCTCTGATGGGTTTTTATATATTCTGGATCCGCGTTCCGAAGATCATCTTTAAACAGAAAGGTTTTTTCTTCGCCAATGTCTGGATTGAATATAGCCGAATCAAAGCGATGAACTTATCGGAAGATGGTGTCCTGGTTATGCAATTAGAACAGCGTCGGTTGTTAATCCGCGTTCGAAATATCGACGATCTGGAAAAGATTTATAAACTTCTTGTTTCAACTCAATAAGTTACATCTTTAGCCAAAGCTATGTTAAGTGTATTTTTAATAACCATACATAGCTTAGGCTATATTATCTCTTCGATCATTTGTTATTTATTTTAACGTTTCATTTATATATAAATCTAAATGAAAATCGTTATCAACGAAGTAATGAAATAATATATTCCAACAGTTGTTTTATATTCTCAAAATATGTTAAGGTTGCGCCCTCATTTGGGGAGTAGCCGATTTCCAGACTCCGGAAATGTACGTGTCAACATACTCGTTGCAAAACGTGGCACGTACGGACTGAACATTTTCAGTCAGGCGAGACCATATGCACATCAATCGCTATGCCTGCATGAGCGCGTCTTGTCGTTCATGTGTGCATGTTTGCGGGGGGCGAAGATGTGTTTTATGGATACCCCGGTCAGGACGTTGTCATGAATATCACTGCTACTGTTCTTCTTGCGTTTGGTATGTCGATGGATGCATTTGCTGCGTCAATCGGTAAAGGTGCCACCCTCCATAAACCGAAATTTTCTGAAGCGTTGCGAACCGGCCTTATTTTTGGTGCCGTCGAAACCCTGACGCCGCTGATCGGCTGGGGAATGGGCATGTTAGCCAGCCGCTTTGTCCTCGAATGGAACCACTGGATTGCGTTTGTGCTGCTGATATTCCTCGGCGGGCGAATGATTATTGAGGGTTTTCGTGGCGCAGATGATGAAGATGAAGAACCGCGCCGTCGACACGGTTTCTGGCTACTGGTAACCACCGCGATTGCCACCAGCCTGGATGCCATGGCTGTGGGTGTAGGTCTTGCCTTCCTGCAGGTCAACATTATCGCGACCGCATTAGCCATTGGTTGTGCAACCTTGATTATGTCGACATTAGGGATGATGGTTGGTCGCTTTATCGGCTCAATTATTGGGAAAAAAGCGGAAATTCTCGGCGGGTTGGTACTGATCGGCATCGGCGTCCAGATCCTCTGGACGCACTACCACGGTTAATTTGTTCGCTGCCAGAGGTGAATATTAAAATCCGTCTGGCAGTCGAATACTTCTTTTGCCGCCAACGTTTGCCAGACATCAGGCTTCGCACGCCAGGCAAACGGCGTCATCTGCAACAATGCAACAGCTTCATCGCCGCGAAGATGCATCGGATACCGCAGTTCATCGCTCTGCTGTAATGCAAAACCTTCCAGTTGTTCAGTATGGGGGGCATGCAGAAGTACTTCGTCGTAAATCAGCCCTTTCAACTCCATTAAATGTCGTGGCCCTGGAGTAACGGTAATTACCCACCCTCCCGGTTTGACGACACGCGCTAACTCTTCTGCTTTGCATGGCGCGTAGATGCGAATAATGGCATCCATACTGGCATCGGCAAAAGGCAGACGGTGGCTGGAAGCGACACAAAAGGTAACCTGCTTATAGCGTTTCGCCGCAGCTTTAATTGCGACCTTAGAGACATCAAGACCAAAGGTTGTCACTACTGGCAAGGCATCGGCAAAAGCATGAGTGTAATACCCTTCCCCACAGCCAATATCCAGTACCGCTGTTGCGTGCTCATTAAGACATCCACGCAATTGAGCGACTATCGCATCACGAAGCGGCTGGTAATGACCGGCATCTAAAAACGCACGTCGCGCCTGCATCATTTCCGCGCTGTCTCCCGGATCGCGGGATCGTTTATATTGAACGGGCAGCAGATTGACATATCCCTCTTTCGCCATATCAAATTGATGCCGCTGCGGACAGATATAGCTATTTTTTTCAAGAGATAGAGGCTGGTGGCAAAGTGGACAGGAAAACGACATGAAAACTCCGGCGGGATACTAAATGCCGCAAGTGTAACGCGAATCGCGCTGCGGGCAAATATTCGAAGGTCGTAAGCGAGCATTAAACAAAGTAAAAAGCCTCGCTTTTCGACGAGGCTTTATAGCGAGATTGAAGTGCGTTGACACTTCAGATCAGTGAATTCGATCAGATAGCGGTTACGTTAACAGCTGCCGGACCTTTCTGGCCGTCCTGAATTTCGAACTCAACGTTCTGGCCTTCGGCCAGAGTTTTGAAGCCATTACCCTGGATAGCGGAGAAGTGTACGAACACATCTTTGCTGCCATCAGCCGGAGTAATGAAGCCAAAACCTTTAGACTCGTTGAACCACTTAACCTGACCTTTAATCTTTGCCATTTGAAAAATTCCTTAGATTGTTTTCTTCGCCCGCAGGCATTACAGAGATAAAACTGACACATTACTGCTTGAGGCACTAATATAAGGTTCGGCAGAGAAGCGGTATTCAACGACAACGTGTTTACTCAGGACTTCTTTACTGAAAATGCCACACATAAACAGAACTGTACCTCGTTTAACCCAAAGCTGTTATCACATACAACGTTAATTATGGCAAGCCATTTTTAAACATGTCTCGATCAGCTGCACAAATCTCGATGCGCCTTCCACTTTTTTTGCACATTTATGCAACGGAATGCGTGTCGATATATCGAGACACTTAAGCATACCAGTACAAACAGATGCCTGAACTGATGTGGTTTCTAACATAGTTCAATAAGTTCTAATCTTCCAGTTCAGAAATACAATTTAATTACACAATGTGTGTGATATCACTTTTTATACTATGTAATGATAAAGTGTTATATAACTTTATCTCATAAAACAGTCAGTTAACAACATACACAGATGCAATGCCGATGCCATATTCAAAGCATATTAATAATGTAAAATAAGAAAAAATGATGAATGATAAAAAAATGAGAAGAGAAACGTTTCGCTTATAAACAATGCTGTAATTAATCAATATTCCGATGCAAACATCCCAATCAGCAAGTACAAAAAATAACTTTTTCTGATGTCAAAATAAATGAATAAATAACAGAGAAAATAATTAAAATCCAATAAAGGATTAATTTTAATCAATTGCATCATTATAGTGCATGTAAGAATGATGAGATGAGTAACCCATCAACACAGGGTTACTCAAATTGCAGGAAGGATTACCGTTCTGCTACCAGACGAATAATATCTTCATCTTCACCCGTTTTTTGGTTCTCAGTCACCTTTTCATCGGCTTTTTCAGGTGCGTTAGCTTCGCACAAGCGGCGTAACAGTACATTCTGCCGTTTCTGCTGATCCAGCAATGCCTCAAGCAGTTCAATCTGTTCGTTAGTCCGGGAACTGGCACGGTTGATGAAAAACCACAAGATGAGCCCAATAATAAGAACTACTACCGATACGACCAAAGACGCAATGTTCATCACGCCTGAATTTACAACTTCGTTCATTTAACCACCTCTAAGTAGAGGCGCCATTTTACCACTGCTACGCAGGAAGGAAATCTACTGATGAAAAAATGATATCACCATGGGATGAACTGATTGATGGCACAAATTCCGCTGAAAAATTGCACATCCTGATCGCACATTATGTTGAATACCTGCATCCATAACAGCAAGAAAGCCAGCACAGCGGCAACCAGAACGACCCATCGAAACTTTTTCACTCCAATCTCCGTTTAACCTCTCTTCTGCCTTTACACTATCATGCGTTAGTTAAACAACGTCTAACCATGTCGATATTCGTGCTTTTTCGGAATGATACGCTTGCTTCAGTCCATATTGCCGCTACGATTAAGCAAACAAAAAGAGAAGAGGTCGTAATGCGATTCATCATTCGCACAATTATCTTGATAGCACTGGTATGGACAGGATTATTACTCAGCGGATATGGAGTTCTGATTGGAAGCAAGGAAAATGCTGCCGGGTTAGGACTGCAATGCACATATCTCACCGCCCGAAGCACAAGCACGGTGCAATATCTGCATACTAAAAGTGGATTTTTGGGGATTACAGATTGCCCGCTGCTACGTAAAAGCAATATCGTCGTCGATAATGATTGATAGATAACGGTACAAATATCCACATCAAAACTAATGGATATAAAGTACTTTCATCTTCTGCTCGAACGATATCACTATTAACATTATTTAATCCACGCTAAATGAAGAACCTGTCTGAATTTTATGCAGGCAGGTTCTTATTTTAATCAGAATGGATAGTCGTGATACCCCATTTGTGCGGATATTTTGCGCGCTGCCGTATGCAACATAGCCACATACTCCTGCAAACGTTCTTCAGAAAAACGCAGCGTCGGGAAGGAAATACTCAAGCCGGCAATCACCACTCCAAAGCGGTCAAACACCGGAACGGCGATGCAACGCAGTCCTTCTTCCTGTTCTTCGTTATCTTCGCCGTATCCCTGCTCACGGACCTGATCTAACACGGGTAATAACGCCTCTGTGCTGGTGATGGTCCGATCGGTGCTGCGTTTATATTCCACGCCCTCAAGAATTTGCTTCACTTCATCGCGATCGCGCCAGGCCAGCAGCACTTTACCAATCGCAGTGCTGTACAGAGGATTACGACGGCCAATCCGTGAATACATGCGCAAATTGTACATAGAGTCAATTTTGTGGATGTAAACAATGCTGTCTTCATCCAGTGCGCCAAGATGAATGGTTTCTTTGGTCAAACGGGAGATCTCACGCATCTGGATATCTGCACTGCGAATAAGATCGACGTTTTGTAACGCGCGAGCGCCCAGCTCAAATAATTTTAGAGTCAGAGAGTATTTCTCCGACTCCCCTTCCTGTGCGACATAGCCCAGGGTTTTCATGGTCTGTAAAAAGCGATAAACGGTGCTTTTTGACATCATGACACGCTGTGACAGCTCGGTTATCCCTATTTCGCGCTCTTCGCCCAGCGCCTGCAAAATGCCAAAAACCTTCAGTACGGAAGATACAGAATCAGGTTGTTTATCCAGATCTGCGTTAGCCATTTATCACCTCATTGCGAGTGTTTTATAAAAATCAGAACTGTTTTTTATTATAATTTCGCGCCAGGGTGGTCGCAATCCATCTTTTGCCGGTTAGTTACAATTCTGCGACATTCGCCGTGAATATCAGTGCTAAAATCATACCCCTGTTGATTATTACCAAAAGATATAAAATTCCTATGCCAAAAGTTCAGGCCGATGGCCTGCCGTTGCCTCAGCGGTACGGCGCAATTTTAACCATTATTATTGGTATCTCGATGGCGGTTCTCGACGGCGCTATCGCTAATGTCGCCTTGCCAACCATTGCAACCGATCTCCACGCCACACCAGCCAGTTCCATCTGGGTGGTGAATGCCTACCAAATCGCGATTGTTATCTCCTTACTCTCGTTTTCTTTTTTGGGCGATATGTTTGGCTATCGACGAATTTATAAATTCGGTCTGGTGGTTTTTCTGCTCTCATCGTTGTTCTGCGCTCTTTCTGATTCACTGCAAATGCTAACCCTGGCGCGTGTAATACAAGGTTTTGGCGGCGCGGCGTTAATGAGCGTCAATACTGCACTCATCCGCTTAATCTACCCACAACGTTTTCTGGGGCGAGGGATGGGAATTAACTCTTTTATCGTCGCCGTCTCCTCCGCTGCCGGGCCGACGATCGCCGCCGCAATCCTTTCAATTGCGTCCTGGAAGTGGTTATTTTTAATTAACGTACCATTGGGTATTATCGCCCTACTCCTGGCGATACGTTTTCTGCCGCCAAATGGTTCTCGTGCCAGTAAGCCGCGGTTTGATCTGCCCAGCGCCGTGATGAATGCGCTGACATTTGGCCTGCTTATTACCGCGTTGAGTGGTTTTGCTCAGGGGCAATCACTGACGCTGATCGGTGCTGAACTGGCGGTAATGATTATTGTTGGTGTTTTCTTTATTCGCCGCCAGCTTTCCCTTCCTGTTCCACTGCTACCGGTGGATTTACTGCGTATTCCGCTGTTTACACTATCAATTTGTACCTCCATTTGTTCTTTCTGCGCGCAAATGCTGGCGATGGTTTCCCTGCCTTTTTATCTGCAAACCGTACTTGGGCGTAGTGAAGTTGAGACAGGTTTGCTCCTGACCCCGTGGCCGTTGGCAACGATGGTAATGGCTCCGCTGGCAGGTTATTTGATAGAGCGCGTCCATGCAGGATTGCTTGGTGCTTTAGGGCTGTTCATCATGGCGGCGGGACTTTTTTCACTGGTCCTGTTGCCAGCTTCACCTGCCGATATCAATATCATCTGGCCGATGATCTTATGCGGTGCAGGCTTTGGGTTATTCCAGTCCCCCAATAATCACACCATTATTACCTCCGCCCCGCGTGAGCGTAGCGGTGGTGCCAGTGGAATGTTGGGTACAGCGCGTTTGCTTGGTCAGAGTAGCGGCGCAGCTCTGGTGGCGCTGATGTTGAATCAGTTTGGTGATAATGGTACGCACGTCTCGCTGACGGCTGCGGCTATTCTGGCAGTGATCGCCGCCTGTGTCAGTGGTTTACGCATTACCCAACCGCGCGCACAAGGCTAAAAAAAAGCGCGTCAACCAGGACGCGCTTTTTTATAATTTACTGCAAATTACTTCAGGTATTCACCGGTACGCAGGGCTTCAATACGTTTATCCAGCGGCGGGTGAGTCATGAACAGCTCACTCAGCGATTTGGACTTACCATTGATACAAAAAGCCATCATGCTGGTTGCTTCCTGCGGCTCATAGCTGGTTTTCAGACGCTGCAGCGCAGCAATCATTTTCTCACGACCAACCAGTTTGGCTGAACCTGCATCGGCATGGAATTCACGGTGACGCGAGAACCACATGGTGATAATGCTCGCCAGAATACCAAATACCAGCTCCAGCACCGTCGCAACCGCAAAGTAGATCAGCGGGTTGCCGTTGCTCTCTTCACCTTCATCACGGTTACCGCCCATAAAGCCCGCGGCAAGCTGCGCCAGAATACGTGAAATAAAGATAACGAAGGTGTTTACCACGCCCTGAATCAGCGTCATGGTAACCATGTCACCATTCGCAATGTGGCTAATTTCGTGAGCAATTACCGCCTCGGCTTCATCCGGGCTCATGTTCTGCAGCAAACCGGTGCTGACAGCAACCAGAGAGGCATCACGACGAGCACCTGTCGCAAAGGCGTTGATATCCGGCGCATGGTAGATAGCTACTTGCGGCATAGCAATCCCCGCCTGACGGGCCTGGGTTGCTACAGTATTGACCAGCCAACGTTCCCTTTCGTTACGCGGTTGCTCGATCACTTCCCCGCCAACAGATCGTAATGCCATCCATTTGGACATCAGAAGCGAAACGAAGGAACCACCAAAACCGAACAGCAAGGCCATAATCATCAGCCCCTGAACGCTGCTCGACTGTATCCCTGTCAGGCTCAGTACCAGCCCGAAAACGACCATGACGGCCAGGTTCGTTAGCAGGAAGAGCGCGATTCGCATCATAATTTTCTTTTTACCTCAGTTTAACAAAACGCAATATGCGATACCCACATCGTATGGGTTACGCGACTATTTTCAAGTCTGGATAGAGCGTAAGTCACCAGAAAGACACAACTTTACATTTTGTAGCATCTGATTTACGGCATCTTGCCACTGTTAAAAAATCAGGCACAATTTCTTGTGCCTGATTGATGTTACTTGACGGGAGCGGGCTGTTCCGCTGGTCTGGATTTTTCCAGCTTCGCCAGATCGAGTGCGATATTCACTGTCTCGTCCAGATACGGATCTGGCTCCTTGTAATCTTTTGGCAAATCATCCAGTTTCTTCAACTCCGGTTTGCCTTCGCGTTTAAAGCGATCGTTCAAGCGCGCCAGACGCATCGCATCATCTTCATTGTTCTCTTTCTCACGCACAGCGTAATTCAGAGAAACAATATTGCGTTTGTCCTTCATGGCATTGAAACGAGCAATATCCTTCATGATGTTCTGGAATTCAGGATCCTTCGCGATGCGCGCATTATGTTCCTTCAGCAATTCCGGCTCAAACGCCGATAAATCGCCTGATTTCACATAGGTTGCAGCATCAATGCTATCCCACGGCAGCGCATTATCTTCGAATTTCTCTCCCGTTTCCGTCTCTTCATTGCCCGTTGGCATGATGATATCCGGCGTGACGCCCTTACGTTGGGTACTGCCACCGTTAACGCGATAGAATTTCTGGATTGTATACTGCACTGACCCCAGCGCCGGCCATTCAGGACGTAACATCTGATCGTAGATACGATTCAGAGAACGATACTGCTGGACGGTGCCTTTGCCGAATGTTGGTTCACCCACAACCAGCGCGCGACCGTAATCCTGCATCGCGGCGGCAAAGATTTCTGAAGCCGAAGCACTGAATCGGTCAACCAATACCACCAGCGGGCCTTTATAGAACACCTGGCCGTCGGTATCACTGTCCTCGCGGACTTTACCATTGTTATCACGGACCTGAACAATCGGACCGGAAGGAATGAACAAACCAGAGAGCGATACAGCCTCGGTCAGCGCCCCGCCGCCATTGCTACGCAGGTCGATGACGACGCTGCTGACATTCTGTTTTTCCAGTTTCTGCAACTGAACTTTGACATCGTCTGTCAAGCCAACATAGAAACCGGGAATATCCAGTACGCCCACTTTTTCTTTGCCGACGGTCTTCACGGACATTTTAACTGCGCGGTCTTCCAGACGAATGCGTTCACGCGTCAGTGTTACCGTACGGGTTTTAGTCCCTTTACCGGCAGGTAAAATTTCTAAACGAACTTTACTGCCTTTCGGCCCTTTGATTAAGGCAACGACATCATCAAGACGCCAGCCAATCACGTCAACCATCGGCTTGCCGGTTTGACCAACACCGACAATTTTGTCACCAACGCTGATAGCTTTACTCTTCGCTGCCGGACCACCTGCCACCATCGAATTGATAACGGTGTAGTCATCATCCATTTGCAGCACCGCACCAATACCTTCCAACGACAAGCTCATTTCAGTATTGAACTGTTCGGTATTACGCGGGGAAAGGTAATTGGTATGCGGATCAATTTCGCGCGCAAACGCCGTCATTGCCAGCGAGAACACATCTTCGCTGTTAGTTTGCGCCAGACGGCGAATGGCAAATTTGTAGCGACGAGTCAGGGTTTCACGAATTTCTTTATCCGTTTTTCCTGTCAGCTTCAGACTTAACTCGTCGAATTTGACTTTGCTGTCCCACAGCGCGTTCAACTCGGCCTCGTTTTTCGGCCAGGGCGCTTTGCTGCGGTCCAGGTTATAAGTGTCGTTGCCGGTAAAATCCATCGGTTTTTCCAGTACCGATAAGGCGTACTGGTAACGTTCAAAACGGCGTTTTTGCGCCAGATTGTAAAGATCGTAGAAAACGTCAAGTTTACCGGAGCGCAGTTCATCGCCCAGCTCATTTTTCTTTTTCGCGAACTGTTCAACATCGCTTGCCAGCAGCACATTGTGGCTGTAATCAAGCAGGTTCAGGTAGCGGTCAAAGATTTTGGCCGAGAATGCCTGATCGAGGTCGAACTGGCGATAATGGGAGCGGGTAAAGCGCGACGTTACGCGCTCACTCACCGTCGCATGCTGCGTCTCTTCCTTTAATACCGGAATCTGATCAGCACGCGTAATATCTTCTACTGCGAAGGTCTGGCCTGCTATTGCAAGCAGGCCAGCTAACGCGGTAAGCCTAAAAAACATGTTCATGCCTGGCCCGGCCTCCGTTTCAGAACACCAGGTGTTCTGCGCGCACAATCAAAGACATACCCGAATTCAGCTGGACGCGGACGCCGTCTTTGGTGATTTCTAATACGGTGGCATCCATCGCATTTTGACCAGCTTTCACCTTCAGGGCTTGTCCGACAGTCAGAGCTGAAATGTCAGAAACTGGGGTGTGCTGTTCTTCGCGAGGTGCTTTTACTGTTTTTGGCGCTTTCTCAGCCGGTTTCTGCGCGCGAGGTTTGCGCTCGGCGCCTTCTTTACGGCGTTGCGCAGCAGGACGTGGCTTGCGTTCGCGGCGTGGTGCGTCTTCTTTCTCACCTGCAGCTGCGGCAGCTTCGCGTTTTTTCGCCTGCTGTTCGGCACGCTGCGCCTGGACGCGCGCTTTCGCTTCTTCAAGCTGCTTGCGAGCATGTTCTACATGCTGCTCGTCCAGCTCACCGCATGGGTTGCCGTCGAGATCGACACGCGTCGCGCCTGGTTTAACGCCATACAGATAGCGCCAGCTCGAAGTGTAGAGACGTAAAGCGGATCGCAGTTGCGTTTTGCTAAGGTTCATTTCCCCAGCAACGCGATCGACCAAATCCTGAAAAATACCGATTTTCAGCGGACGCGCTTCACCTTCCGCACTGAAACAGTGGGGAAAACGTTCGGCCAGAAACGCGATTACTTCTTTACTGCTATTCAACTTAGGTTGATTTTCCATGAAATTTCCTGATTACAACGGACGTAGCCAACAAGCGCAGGCATGAACAGGCGTCATTATAATGACGTCATCAGTAAATGCTACGTTATCCGTTGATTATCCTGCGACGCTCGCAAAGAATTTTTTGTAATCCGTCGTTGCAAGCACCTTTTCAAGCTGCGCCACAAGCTGACGTAAGCCTTGCTCGTCCTCGTCTGTAAAGCGACCGAAGACAGTACTGTCGATATCGAGAACGCCAATAATCTGATTTTTCACCACCAACGGCAGAACGATTTCAGAATTACTCGCCGCATCACAGGCGATATGCCCATCAAAGGCGTGAACATCCTCGATTCGCTGTACTTCATTGCGGGCAACTGCAGTGCCACACACGCCACGCCCTACCGGGATCCGTACGCAGGCAATTTTGCCCTGAAACGGCCCGAGTACCAGCGTATCGTCCTCAAGTAAATAAAACCCAGCCCAGTTTACGTCAGTCAGACGCTCGTATAACAAAGCACTGGTATTCGCCAGCGTTGCCAGAAAGCTGGTTTCTCCCGCCATCAACGCATTAAAGTCGCGGTTTAAGTCCGCGTAAAATTCTGTTTTGTTCATTATATAATCACTTAGTTGTCTTACCTGGAACTGCCAGCCTATTAAAATAAGCATTAAATGCGTTAATGCTCAAGATCATTCCCATCATGGGTTAAGATAAATGTTAATTCTTATCACATTTGGCATGTCATGGCTCTTAACACCCCACAAATTACGCCGACAAAAAAGATAACAGTGAGCGCAATTGGCGAGGAACTACCGCGTGGTGATTATCAACGTTGCCCGCAATGTGACATGCTGTTTAGCCTGCCCGAGATAAATTCTCACCAGAGTGCCTATTGCCCGCGCTGTCAGGCGAAAATTCGCGATGGGCGTGACTGGTCGCTCACAAGGCTGGCAGCAATGGCTTTTACTATGTTGTTGCTTATGCCTTTTGCCTGGGGCGAACCTCTATTACATATCTGGCTGTTAGGTATCCGTATCGACGCCAATGTAATGCAAGGCATCTGGCAGATGACCAAACAGGGCGATGCGATAACCGGCGCAATGGTGTTTTTCTGCGTTATAGGTGCTCCTCTCATACTGGTGACTTCTATTGCTTATTTATGGTTTGGCAATCGACTGGGAATGAATTTACGCCCGGTGTTGCTGATGCTGGAGCGACTAAAAGAGTGGGTAATGCTGGATATCTATCTGGTCGGCATTGGCGTTGCTTCTATAAAGGTACAGGATTACGCCCATATCCAGGCGGGCGTCGGGCTATTCTCTTTTTTCGCGCTGGTGATTTTAACAACGGTGACGTTGTCACATCTTAATGTTGAACAGCTGTGGGAGCGATTTTATCCGCAGCGCCCTGCCACGCGTAGGGATGAGAAATTACGCGTTTGCCTGGGTTGTCACTTTACCGGCTATCCCGATCCGCGCGGTCGTTGCCCCCGTTGCCATATCCCACTTCGCTTGCGTCGCCATCATAGTATTCAAAAATGCTGGGCGGCGCTTTTGGCTTCAATTGTCTTATTGTTACCTGCCAACCTGCTGCCTATTTCGATCATCTACCTGAACGGTGGACGACAAAAAGATACGATTCTTTCTGGAATTATGTCGCTGGCAAACAGCAATATTGCAGTTGCCGGCATTGTTTTTATCGCCAGTATCCTGGTGCCGTTCACCAAAGTCATCGTCATGTTTACTTTACTGGTAAGCATTCATTTTAAATGCCAGCAAGGCTTACGCACGCGGATTTTGCTATTGCGGATGGTGACCTGGATTGGCCGCTGGTCGATGCTCGATCTGTTTGTCATTTCATTAACCATGTCGCTGATTAATCGCGATCAGATCCTTGCTTTTACTATGGGACCCGCTGCGTTTTATTTCGGCGCAGCGGTTATTTTGACTATTCTTGCTGTGGAATGGCTGGACAGCCGCTTACTTTGGGATGCACATGAGTCAGGAAACGCCCGCTTCGACGACTGAAGCGCAAATTAAAACTAAACGCCGTATCTCACCTTTCTGGCTGTTGCCGTTCATCGCGCTAATGATTGCCGGTTGGCTGATTTGGGGTAGTTATCAGGACAGAGGCAATACCGTCACCATCGACTTTATGTCGGCAGACGGCATTGTTCCAGGTCGCACGCCTGTTCGTTATCAGGGCGTTGAAGTCGGCACAGTGCAGGATGTCAGCCTCAGCGATGATCTACGTAAGATTGAAGTGAAGGTCAGCATCAAGTCCGATATGAAAGATGCCCTGCGCGAAGAGACGCAGTTCTGGCTGGTGACGCCGAAAGCCTCACTGGCAGGTGTTTCCGGGCTTGATGCGCTGGTCGGCGGTAACTATATCGGCATGATGCCGGGTAAAGGTAAAGAGCAGGATCACTTTGTGGCGCTCGATACCCAGCCAAAATATCGGCTGGATAATGGTGATCTGATGATTCACCTGCAAGCCCCCGATCTCGGTTCATTGAACAGCGGCTCGCTGGTCTATTTCCGCAAAATTCCGGTGGGACGCGTCTATGACTATGCGATCAATCCCAATAAGCAAGGCGTGGTGATTGATGTCCTGATTGAGCGGCGTTTCACCGATTTGGTGAAAAAAGGCAGCCGCTTCTGGAACGTTTCTGGTGTTGATGCCAATGTCAGTATCAGTGGCGCGAAGGTGAAACTGGAAAGTCTGGCTGCCCTGGTTAACGGTGCGATTGCCTTCGATTCACCAGAAGAGTCGAAACCTGCCGATCCGGAAGATACCTTTGGTCTGTATGAGGATCTCGCCCACAGCCAGCGTGGGGTGATCATAAAGTTGGATCTACCAGGTGGAGCCGGATTAAACGCCGATTCAACGCCGCTCATGTACCAGGGGCTGGAAGTCGGGCAACTGACCAAACTGAATTTAAACCCAGGAGGGAAAGTCACCGGGGAAATGACCGTCGATCCCAGCGTCGTCACCCTGCTTCGTGAAAACACCCGCATCGAATTACGTAACCCGAAGTTATCTCTCAACGACGCCAATCTCAGCGCCCTGTTGACCGGCAAAACGTTCGAACTGGTACCGGGTGATGGCGAGCCACGCAAAGAGTTTGTCGTTGTGCCTGGCGAGAAAGCTTTACTGCATGAACCCGATGTTCTGACGCTTACCCTGACTGCACCAGAAAGCTATGGAATTGATGCCGGTCAGCCGCTCATTCTTCACGGCGTACAGGTAGGTCAGGTTATCGACCGTAAACTCACCAGCAAAGGTGTGACATTTACCGTCGCTATCGAACCCCAGCATCGCGAACTGGTAAAAGGCGACAGCAAATTTGTCGTTAATAGTCGTGTCGACGTGAAAGTGGGTCTGGATGGTGTCGAGTTTCTCGGTGCCAGTGCCTCAGAATGGCTCAACGGCGGGATCCGTATTCTGCCCGGCGACAAAGGCGAGATGAAAGCCAGCTATCCGCTGTATGCCAATCTGGAAAAAGCCCTCGAAAATAGTCTTAGTGATTTACCTACCACGACCGTGAGTTTAAGTGCGGAGACACTGCCGGATGTGCAGGCAGGGTCGGTAGTGCTGTACCGTAAATTTGAGGTCGGTGAAGTGATTACCGTACGTCCACGGGCCAATGCGTTCGATATCGATTTGCATATTAAACCGGAATATCGCAACCTGCTGACCAGCAACAGCGTGTTCTGGGCTGAAGGCGGCGCGAAAGTTCAACTTAACGGCAGCGGCCTGACCGTTCAGGCGTCACCGCTTTCGCGGGCGTTAAAGGGGGCCATCAGCTTCGATAATCTCAGCGGTGCCAGCGCCAGCCAACGTAAAGGCGATAAGCGGATTCTGTATGCTTCCGAAACAGCGGCTCGTGCGGTTGGCGGGCAGATTACGCTCCACGCTTTCGATGCCGGAAAACTGGCGGTCGGTATGCCAATTCGCTATCTCGGTATTGATATCGGGCAAATCCAGACTCTGGATCTGATCACCGCGCGCAATGAAGTACAGGCAAAGGCGGTGCTCTATCCGGAATATGTCCAGACCTTTGCGCGCGGTGGTACACGCTTCTCAGTGGTCACACCGCAAATTTCGGCAGCAGGCGTTGAACATCTTGATACGATCCTCCAGCCGTATATCAACGTCGAACCAGGTCGGGGTAATCCTCGCCGTGACTTTGAATTGCAAGAAGCCACCATTACTGACTCTCGTTACCTTGATGGCTTAAGCATTATTGTTGAAGCGCCGGAAGCCGGTTCGTTAGGTGTTGGTACGCCAGTACTGTTCCGTGGTCTGGAAGTAGGTACAGTCACCGGAATGACGCTGGGGACATTGTCAGATCGCGTGATGATTGCGATGCGCATCAGTAAACGTTACCAGCACCTGGTACGTAACAATTCCGTCTTCTGGCTAGCTTCGGGCTACAGTCTGGACTTCGGTCTGACGGGCGGCGTGGTGAAAACCGGTACCTTTAACCAGTTTATCCGTGGCGGGATCGCCTTCGCCACGCCTCCAGGTACGCCGCTGGCACCGAAAGCCCAGGAAGGCAAACACTTCCTGTTGCAGGAAAGTGAACCGAAAGAGTGGCGTGAATGGGGAACAGCACTCCCCCGATAAGCCACATTGCTCCGGCGTGCCTGCGCCGGAGCGTTTATGCTAAACTGCGCGCCTGTTTTTTTGCCAGTGGTACATGCTCGTGGCCCAACATACCGTTTATTTCCCGGACGCCTTTCTGACACAAATGCGCGAAGCCATGCCTTCGACGCTCTCTTTTGATGATTTTCTCGCCGCCTGTCAGCGCCCGTTGCGCCGCAGCATTCGCGTAAATACCCTGAAAATCTCCGTTGCTGATTTCCTGCAATTAACCGCCCCTTACGGCTGGACGCTAACGCCGATTCCGTGGTGTGAAGAAGGTTTCTGGATTGAACGCGATGATGAAGAAACATTGCCGTTGGGCAGTACCGCCGAGCATTTAAGCGGCCTGTTTTATATTCAGGAAGCCAGTTCAATGTTGCCCGTTGCCGCATTGTTTGCCGACGATAATACCCCACAGCGGGTGATGGATGTCGCCGCCGCGCCTGGTTCAAAAACCACGCAAATTGCCGCTCGCATGAATAACGAAGGGGCGATTCTTGCCAATGAGTTTTCCGCCAGCCGGGTAAAAGTGTTACATGCCAATATCAGTCGCTGCGGTATCCGTAACGTGTCTCTGACTCATTTTGATGGCCGCGTCTTTGGTGCGGCGTTACCAGAAATGTTCGACGCCATTTTACTGGACGCCCCCTGCTCTGGCGAAGGCGTGGTGCGTAAAGATCCCGACGCACTGAAAAACTGGTCACCGGAAAGCAATCAGGAAATTGCTGCCACCCAACGGGAACTGATCGACAGTGCCTTTCATGCATTACGCCCTGGCGGTACGCTGGTTTACTCGACCTGTACCTTAAACCGGGAAGAAAACGAAGCCGTTTGCCTGTGGCTGAAAGAGACTTACCCCGACGCAGTAGAGTTTTTACCGCTTGGCGATCTCTTCCCTGGCGCGGACAAGGCGCTCACCGAAGAAGGCTTTTTGCACGTTTTCCCACAAATTTACGACTGCGAAGGCTTCTTCGTTGCCCGGCTACGCAAAACACAGTCGATTCCCGCCTTACCCGCACCGAAATACAAAGTGGGTAATTTCCCGTTTAGCCCAATCAAAGATCGCGAAGCCACACAAATTCGCCAGGCGGCAACTGCCGTTGGCTTACAGTGGGATGAAAATCTGCGTCTCTGGCAGCGCGATAAAGAACTCTGGCTGTTCCCGGCAGGCATTGAAGCCCTGATCGGTAAAGTCCGATTTTCCCGTCTGGGAATTAAGCTGGCCGAAACGCATAACAAAGGTTATCGCTGGCAGCATGAAGCGGTTATTGCCCTGGCATCCCCGAACCATACGAACGCTTTCGAACTGACGCCTCAGGAAGCGGAAGAGTGGTATCGCGGGCGCGATGTTTACCCGCAAACCGTGCCAACTACGGATGATGTGCTGGTAACCTTCCAGCATCAGCCAATAGGTTTAGCCAAACGTATTGGCTCGCGACTGAAAAACAGTTACCCGCGTGAACTGGTGCGCGATGGGAAACTTTTTACCGGTAACGCCTGATAGCGCACAAAAAAAGCGCACTTTTTGACTGGCACATTCGCCTGCCTCAACTACGCTGAAAAATGGTGCGATCGGACTGGTCGTACCACAACCGGCAGATAAATGGAGAGCACGAAGATGAAAACCAGTGTGCGCATAGGCGCTTTTGAAATCGATGACGGCGAGTTACACGGCGAATCGCCAGGTGATCGAACATTAACAATTCCTTGTAAATCTGACCCCGATTTATGTATGCAACTGGATGCCTGGGACGCCGAAACCAGCATTCCAGCTCTACTAAACGGCGAACACTCTGTCCTGTACCGTACCCGCTACGATCAAAAGTCTGATGCCTGGATTATGCGTCTTGCATGATCCAAAAAGAACCCGTCGGCATGGCGGGTTATTTATTCTGGTTATTTCCCCGAAGTAAAATCCTCTCCTAAACTTAACGGTACGGCACCACACTTCGAGGATGAAATGTTCGCGCTGGTACTTTTTGTTTGCTATCTGGACGCTGGCTGTGAAGATATTGTTGTTGATGTTTACAACACGGAACAGCAGTGCGTCTACTCAATGGACGATCAACGGATCCGCCACGGCGGCTGCTTTCCTGTTGAGGATTTTATTGATGGGTTCTGGCGGCCCGCGCAGGAGTACAGTGACTTTTAATTACTGGAGTTGTTCCACTGTGAGTGTCCCTCCGAAGACGGCGCCGGTGTCTATATAATGCAAGTTTCCAATATCCACCCGATGAGGTAACGGCGTATGACCAAACCAGAAATGGTCAGCACCGGTAATTCCCTGCCCTTTTTGGCCTTCACGTAATCGCGAACGACTCCACAATACCTGGTGCAAATCGACGTCCTTTTGCCATTGATAAACATCGTCAGGATAATCAGCATGGGCAATAACGTGTTTGCCGGTGCGACTGTTTAATTCAAGAATAAATGGTAAATGCTGGCATTTGCTGAGCGCCCTTTCTGCTTGCTTCTGTTGCTTATCTGCCAGTGCAGCAAACCAGTCGCCACCGTTCATATACCATAAAGACATCTGCTGCGTGGCCAGCGCATCTATCGCCATCTGCTCATGATTGCCTCTTACCGCTCTGACCCAGCGTTGCTCCAGTAGTTGAAGACAACGTAAACTCTCCGGACCACGATCAATAACATCACCTACCGAGATCAATAAGTCTTGCCACGGGTCAAAACGGCAATGCCATAATTTGATACGCAGTAGCCCAAGGCAGCCATGAATATCCCCCACCAACCAGATATGTCGCCAATGGCTGCCATCAATTTTCTGATAGGTGCGGCCTGCCTCTTTCATCAATTTTTTACTCCCGCGCAGAAGGTCACATTATTTTAACATAAATGTTAAAAAAGGCTGGACTGAAGCAGTAGAGTGTGTGTTATGGTTGATTGTGAAGTCAGCACAGGGAAAACAGTGATGTATTCATCCGCTGGCTTAATAGATAAAAAGAGACCGAATACGATTCCTGTATTCGGTCCAGGGAAATGGCTCTTGGGAGAGAGCCGTGCGCTAAAAGTTGGCATTAATGCAGGCTTAGTTGCCTTGCCCTTTAAGAATAGATGACGACGCCAGGTTTTCCAGTCCACACGAAAAGTGGTCAGAAAAAAGCGTCTTTATCATCGTTTTAAAAGTAAAAAAAACGCCCGATCTGATAAAAGATCCTGGGCGTTTTTTTTGGCAAATCAAAAAGCTAACTCAGGTAACTAGCAGAGTTTTTCAGCTCGTTCTATAAATGGCATCAAGCTCATTTTTTCACCGGGTTTGTTGGGATCTTCAATCTGGATCACCGAAATAGGCTGGGCCTTAGTCTTCCCACTGGAAACTTCTTTTTGCGCAACATCGTTCAAAGGGTATTGAACCAGGGTGCTGGGGTTGATGACATACAGCGCATTACCCGGTCGGCATGTCAACATCACTTCTTCGCGATTAAACGCCCATTTGTCTTTGCCAATTTCAAAACGGCTGACGGTAATCACCTGAGGAGCCGCCAGCGCCGCAGTGGAACTGGTGAGCAACAAAAACGCCAATATACTTTTTTTCATCATTTATCGTAATCCATCAAAACGGTTCCAGAGTCGCTAGCAGGCTGATAATCACCAGTACCACCGCGCCTATCGCCCATTCGAGTTGAGTCATCCATACAAACCAGGGAACAGCCCGGTCTTCATCATGCCGCATTCTTGGGACCAGAACATAACGATTTGCCAGCGCGATAACCACCATAATCATAACCAGTATGATTTTGAGCAATAAGAGCTGGCCCCAGTAAGAGGCAAGCGTGGGGGGAAATCCCGTGATGAGTAATGCATTGAGCACACCACTCACTAGCACGCCAATGACAGCAAAATGTCCGCACCAGGAAAAACGCATCAGCGCATGAATGGCCGGGCGTCTCCAGCGCCCTTTCACCAGCCGCATACACCAGACAACCGGCAGTAGCCCTCCAAACCATGCGGCTGCACAGATAAGATGTACGGCGTGATTGGTCTGATGAATTTTTGCGGTTAATCCTTCATTTAATGTCGCGTGTCCCATACCCGCCATCAGGATAAATTGCGCGGTAGTCAGCATAAACAGTAACCGCAACATATTCCGTGGTTGCATCAGAACGACGGTCAACGTAACGAGAGCGAGAACGATTTGCCAGATCCAGACGCCTCCGAAGTGCGTTTGTAACACCGACTGCCAGATGCTCAGCGAAACTACATCTGGCCATCCCGCCCCCATCAACCCACCCTGAACGGCGAACATCGCTGCGGCACTGATCAAACTCCATGCGGCTGCGTGCTGTTGTAAACGCAAAAAACGCTTCGTCAATAATCGACGAATCGTCACTGGTGCCAACCATGCCCCGTACATCGCGAAGCCAAAAACCAGCATCAGAGAGATAAAATGGATAAATCGCAGTGTGACCCAGGTAAGCGCTAGCATGCTTTATTTCACAGTAAAGGTGTACTGCCCTTTGGTTTTATGCCCGTCCACCGAAACAACATGCCAGTCAACGGTATAACTTCCGGGATTCAGGGCGTCGGCAAGCGGAACGATCAATTGCTTTTTGTCTTGTTCATTACGCTTCGCGGGTAATGTTTTAACATTTTCATTCTTCGGGCCGATGATTTTGGCCCCACTGAATCCAGGTTCAATATCTTCAGAGAAATTTAAAGTAACGGCCTGTGGGGCAGCGGTGACCGCCGCATTCGCCGCAGGATACTGGTGAGTCAGGTGCGCATGAGCCCAGACGGAAGGGGCCGCCAGCAAACCAGCAATGATTGCCAGCGTATAACGAAGAGAACGCGCAGTTGAAACCATATTATCTATTCCTTTTTGTAATGAGTTTTTTACAGAGCATAACCTTGTCTAATGAGAGAGTCGAGGATCATCAATTCAGGCTTGCCATCCTGGCTGACTCTTAGTAACTTTTGCCCGCAATTAACGAGGAGACACCGTATGCTGAAGAATCTGGCCAAACTGGATCAAACTGAAATGGATAAAGTAAATGTCGATCTGGCCGCTGCCGGAGTGGCATTTAAAGAACGGTACAATATGCCGGTGATTGCTGAAGCGGTTGAACGTGAACAACCGGAACACTTGCGTGGCTGGTTTCGTGAGCGCCTTATCGCCCACCGTCTCGCCTCTGTAAATCTGTCACGTTTACCTTACGAGCCCAAACTTAAATAAACCTTATATTAAGTTACACTTTCTTACATGGTGCCTGCTAAATTATAAGTATTTTCTCATACACGCCATTATTCGCAGACACTATGAAAAGGAAGTCATCATGTCGTACTGGAAAGTTGCAGCAGCACAATATGAGCCTCGTAATGCTTCACTCACTGAACAGGTAGCCCATCATCTGGAGTTCGTGAGGGCTGCCTCCAGACACCAGTGCGAACTTTTGGTTTTTCCCTCACTTTCTCTACTTGGATGTGATTACAAACGACGTGCGCTTCCGTCTCCGCCCGATCTCTCGCTTTTAGACCCGCTTTGTTATGCAGCAACAACCTCGCGAATGACCATTATTGCTGGCCTTCCCGTTGAATATAATGAGCGTTTTATTCGCGGTATTGCAGTATTCGCCCCCTGGATGAAAACGCCAGGAATTTATCATCAAAGTCATGGCGCATGCCTGGGTCAACTTTCTAAAACCATCACTGTAGTGGATGGACAACCTGAAGGTATTGATATGGACCCGACCTGTTCACTCTTCACCACAGGCCAGTGCATCAGCGAGCCTGATTTGTCGGCTTCCACTCGACGCTTAGAGTTTTTCTCACATCAATACTCCATCGCCGTACTAATGGCGAACGCCCGCGGGAACAGCGCGCTGTGGGATGAACATGGCCGCCTTATTGTCCGCGCCGATCGCGGTTCGCTTTTGTTGGTTGGCCAGCGCTCTTCGCAGGGTTGGCAAGGCGATATCATTCCATTACGCTAGGCGTTTTCTTCCTGGAGCATGACCATGTTGCGCATTATCGATACAGAAACCTGCGGTTTGCAGGGAGGGATCGTTGAAATTGCCTCTGTTGATGTTGTTAACGGGAAAATCGTCAACCCTATGAGCCACCTGGTGCGTCCCGACCGTCCCATCAGTCCACAAGCCATGGCGATTCACCGTATCACAGAGTCCATGGTTGCCGACAAACCGTGGATTGAAGAAGTTATCCCGCACTATTACGGTAGCGAATGGTATGTCGCCCACAATGCCAGTTTTGACCGCCGGGTATTGCCAGAAATGCCCGGTGAGTGGATTTGCACCATGAAACTGGCTCGTCGTTTGTGGCCAGGAATCAAGTATAGCAATATGGCACTGTATAAATCGCGCAAGCTGAATGTCCAGACACCATCGGGTCTGCATCACCACCGCGCGCTGTATGATTGCTATATTACCGCAGCCCTGCTTATCGATATTATGAACACATCAGGCTGGACGGCGGAGCAGATGGCGGATATCACCGGGCGGCCGTCGTTGTTGACGACGTTCACGTTTGGCAAGTATCGCGGTAAAGCCGTATCAGACGTTGCAAAGCGCGATCCGGGCTATCTGCGCTGGTTGTTTAACAACCTTGACAGTATGAGCCCGGAGTTACGTTTAACCTTGAAGCATTATCTGGAGAGTGTTTAACCCGCTGATTGGCCTGGTAATGTCCCCTGCGCAAGGGCTATCAGAAAAGCATATTCCATTGCCACGCCTTCGTAGGATTTAAAACGTCCGGATTTACCGCCATGCCCTGAATCCATGTCGGTACAAAGCAATAATAGATGGTTATCAGTTTTAAGCTCGCGCAGCTTAGCCACCCATTTTGCCGGTTCCCAGTATTGCACCTGTGAATCGTGTAATCCGGTCGTTACCAGCAGATGCGGATAAGCCTGAGCCGTGACATTGTCATACGGGCTGTAGCTTTTCATATACTCATAATATTGCGGATCCTGCGGATTTCCCCACTCTTCAAATTCGCCGGTAGTAAGAGGAATCGACTCATCAAGCATCGTTGTTACAACATCAACAAACGGTACCTGGGCAATCACGCCGTGGAATAACTCGGGGCGCTCATTAATTGCAACGCCCATCAACAAACCGCCAGCACTGCCCCCCATCGCATAACAGAGTGAAGGTGAACCGTAGCCCAGTTTTAACAATGCGTCGCAGGCATCGAGATAGTCATTAAAGGTATTTTTCTTTTTCAGGAATTTACCGTCTTCGTACCATTGCTGCCCCAGCTCGCCGCCGCCACGGACATGGACAATGGCGTAGACAAAACCGCGATCCAACAAACTCAGGCGGCTAAAACTGAAATCGGCATCAATGCTTGCGCCGTACGAGCCATATCCATATACCAGCAGCGGGTTGTGGCCTTTCTGGAAATGCTTGCGATGATAGACCAGCGAAACAGGCACTTCGACGCCATCACGAGCGGTGATCCACAAGTGTTCGCTGCGGTAATTCGCCGCATCGAAACCAGGGACTTCCGTTTGTTTTAATACCCGACGCTCTCCGGTATCCATATCCAGTTCAAACAATGTATCTGGCGTAGTCATGGAGGAATAGCCATAACGCAATCGTGAGGTTTCAGGTTCCGGGTTATAGGCAATCCAGGTAACGTAAGCCGGATCATCAAAGGCAATGCCGATAACCTCCCGCGTTTTGCGGTTGATTTGCCGCAGACTGGTTAACCCACGCTGACGCTCTTCAACCACCAACCAGTCAGTAAACAGCGTAAAGCCTTCGAGCATGATGTTATCGCGCGGTGGGATTAACTCTTCCCACGCTTGCTCATCACGCATACGGGTACGGTATAAGCCAAAATTTTTGCCGTTGCGGTTGGAGCGCAGATAAAACCGATGCTGGTAGTGATCAAGACTGTATTCGTGATCTTTGCGACGCGGTAAAAAGACAAACGGCTCGGCATCGGCCAGCTCTGCATCCAGCAGCTGAACTTCACTGGTAGTTGCGCTGGCAAGGTGAATAACCACATAGTGTTTCGACGTCGTTTTATGCAGGCTGACGTAAAAGGTATCGTCTTTTTCTTCGTAAATCAGTTTGTCTTCAGATGCTGGAGTGCCAATGGCATGCCGCCAGACCTGATACGGCAACAACGTCACCGGATGCTTGCGAACATAATAAAATGTCCAGGAGTCATTCGCCCAGACGAAGCTGGGTTCCACGTTATCAAGCAGTTCAGGATACCAGTTGCCCGTTTCCAGATTGCGAAAACGGATACCGTACTGGCGTCGGGAAAGAAAATCTTCTGCAAGTGCCATAATCGTGTTATCGGGCGTAATCGCCATTCCGCCCATTGAATAAAATTCACTGTGCGCCGCCCGTTTGTTCGCATCGAGCAGAGTCTCCCATTCGTCCCACTCTTCACTGAACGCCGACTGACGCTGGTAGATTGCATATTCACAACCAGGTTCATAAATTTGCCGGTAGCGATAGCCATTTTTGACGTAAGGTGCAGAGACTTCTCTTTGCGGTATGCGGTCAATGATTTCTTTTAATATCCGATCCTGCAAAGCTTGTTGCGACGCCATGACCTGATGACCGTAGCTATTTTCTTGTTGCAGGTAATCCAGCACTTCCGGCTGCGAGCGTGTGTCGTCCCGCAGCCAGTAGTAATTATCGATGCG
Source organism: Escherichia sp. E3659 (assembly GCF_005781135.1). Lineage (NCBI taxonomy): Bacteria > Pseudomonadati > Pseudomonadota > Gammaproteobacteria > Enterobacterales > Enterobacteriaceae > Escherichia > Escherichia sp. E3659. Next base: position 310,137 of record NZ_VATQ01000002.1, read on the forward strand.
CGTGTCGCCATGAAGCGTCATGGCATGGGGGATGCGGGCGGCTTTTGGTAGCATGTTATTGTTCTTTCTGGTTGAAACATCTTATAAGGGTGGCAAAACTCACCCGGGATGCAAGCGAAACAGGGCGGTCATTGTATAGATGATGACAGGTAATGGCGTGAAAATCGAAAGGATGTCGCCAGCGAAAATTAATTCGCTCAAATAGCTGTGCGGTTTTGTATAGCCCGATAAACAGGCATATCAGGCTATACGGAGTGAGATATTATTCAGACAAAGTGCGTTTTTGCTGTTCGAGATCGCGTTCAATTCCTTCACGGACTTCCTGGGGAATTTTCAGCGCATCCCCCAGTGCATTCAGGTAACTGCGCTCCATAAAATGGTCAATATCAATAGCCGCACAGCTCAGGAAATAGATCTCCAGTGCCTCTTCTTCGTTGCGAATCCCCTCGGCCAGGCGCTGCGGATCCAATGGTTGCTCGATTGCCTGTTCGATAAGTACACGCCCCTGCTCTTCAACACCAGCTTCACGCAATTGCTGGTCGATAGCCGCGCGTTCTTTACTATCGATATGACCATCGCTTTTGGCAGCAAAAACCAGGGCGAGGATTAAACGTTCTGTACGTTCATCCAGCGGCGTACTTTGGGTGCCGAATTGCGGTTCGTTCTGATGCGCCGCACGAATTTTATCTTTGTATTTGTTCCACAGTACTGTACCGGCGACCGCTCCGCCACCGACCAGCAACGCGTTTGTACCGTATTTCGTTAATAGTTTACGCGCTGATTTATTCGCAACCAGCAGTCCTGCCAACCCGCCTAATGCGCCGGGTACTAAAAGTTTTCCCAATCCCTGATCTGTAGACGAAGAGGAAGAACTGCTTTGCCCAAGAAGGGATTGCAGTTGATTTAACCAGTTAGCCATTTTTGCTCCTCAATTCACCATTTTAATGGCAATAGCATAGCGAATGAGGATGTCAGAAAGTGTATATAGAGACAAAAGATGCGCAAATAAGCGGGGCGGGAGGCAGTCCTCACAGGAAATTCACGTCAGGTAAGGTTCCGGGTGATGGGTGATGGGATTAATTTGAGGCTTGTAGATTTGATTGTAATTGCCTGATGCGAACCTGGCGATTCTTATCAGGCCTGTGGGGGCTGGTACGTTGTTGGGCGGATAAGGCGCTCGCGCCGCATCCGCCAACGGTCAATCGAATTACCAGAAGCCATTAGCGCCGCTGATATTCCGCCATTCCCGCTTTACAATCCACATTAACCAGATAATGAATATCGGCACTTTTACCACGCACGGTCAGCGGTACCGACCATTTATCATCTTTCCCCTGAATATCCTGCAAACTAACCCACGCCACCGGATCGGCCTGACCGACGATTTTTTGATCGTCGGCCCAGCGCGCTACGCGGTTTTGCTGATAATCACGTTTTACACTCGCAGCGATTCCGGCTGCATCTAAACCTTCACATTTGGGGAAAGTTACCGACTTGCTGGTTTCGTTATTGGCAGCGAAAACTGATGCACAGACGGAAACCAACAACAGCCCCAACAACGCTCCTCTTTTTTTCATGTTTTTCTCCATAGCACAATGATTCAGGAGAAAGCATGGTACAAATTATCAGGAGCGCAAGTTGCTTCAGGCGGCGTGGGTTTCACCTTCCCCATCCGTGTCAGTATCGACCACCTGGGGAGAAGGTAATTTGCCGGTTTTCAGAATGGTACTAAGCACATCTTTTTGTTCTGCCAACCACAAAGAAAGCGCCTCACGCTGCTCGTCTTCCATTGTCACCGGAGAATTCGCCAACCATGTGTCAAGTAGATCCGCTGTATCGAGCATTTTGTCATAAGCATCGGCTTCCTTTTTGCTGGTAAACGACATCTTCTCTTCGCCCTCACGAATGACTACGTATTTAATTTCAACCGCCATTTGCAGCCTCTCACCATAACTGTAATTTTATACAGTATATTTCTTTCCAGTCGAGAAATCAACGCAAGCAATCAAGCAATAAAGACACGCGCAAACGTTTTCGTTTATACTTCACGCGGAATTAATCAGGGGATATTCGTTATGACGTTATTAGGCACTGCGCTGCGTCCGGCAGCAACTCGCGTGATGTTATTGGGCTCCGGTGAACTGGGTAAAGAAGTGGCTATCGAATGCCAACGCCTCGGCGTAGAGGTGATTGCAGTCGATCGCTACTCCGACGCGCCCGCCATGCATGTCGCGCATCGCGCCCATGTCATTAATATGCTGGATGGCGACGCATTGCGCCGTGTTGTTGAACTGGAAAAACCACATTATATCGTGCCGGAGATCGAAGCTATTGCTACCGATATGCTGATCCAGCTTGAAGAGGAAGGGCTAAATGTTGTCCCCTGCGCGCGTGCAACACAATTGACGATGAACCGCGAAGGTATTCGTCGTCTGGCTGCGGAAGAGCTTCAGCTTCCCACTTCAACTTATCGTTTTGCTGATAGCGAAGACCTTTTCCGCGAGGCGGTCGCCGCCATTGGCTACCCCTGCATTGTTAAACCGGTGATGAGTTCTTCCGGCAAGGGGCAGACGTTTATTCGCTCTGCCGAACAACTGACTCAGGCATGGGAGTACGCCCAGCAAGGTGGTCGCGCCGGAGCGGGTCGCGTGATTGTTGAAGGCGTCGTTAAGTTTGATTTCGAAATTACCCTGCTGACCGTCAGCGCGGTAGATGGTGTTCATTTCTGTGCGCCTGTAGGCCATCGCCAGGAAGACGGTGACTATCGTGAATCCTGGCAACCGCAGCAAATGAGTCCACTGGCCCTCGAACGTGCGCAGGAGATTGCCCGCAAGGTGGTGCTTGCACTGGGTGGTTATGGGCTGTTTGGTGTCGAGTTGTTTGTCTGTGGTGATGAGGTGATTTTTAGTGAAGTCTCCCCTCGCCCGCATGACACCGGGATGGTGACGTTAATTTCTCAGGATCTTTCTGAGTTTGCCCTGCATGTGCGTGCTTTCCTGGGACTGCCGGTGGGCGGGATTCGCCAGTATGGTCCTGCCGCTTCAGCCGTTATCCTGCCGCAACTGACCAGCCAGAATGTCACGTTTGACAACGTGCAGAAGGCCGTTGGCGCAGGTTTGCAGATTCGTTTATTTGGTAAGCCTGAAATTGATGGTAGCCGTCGTCTGGGGGTTGCGCTGGCTACAGCAGAAAGTGTTGATGAAGCGATTGAACGCGCGAAGCACGCCGCCGCACAAGTAAAGGTACAAGGTTAAATCTGGCAAAAACGCGACAAAAATGCCCGATCCACGATCGGGCATTTTGACTGTTACAGCTTCGCGCCTTCTACTGCTTCACGCGCCAGCTTAGTAATGCGGTCGTAATCGCCCGCTTCCAGCGCATCTGCCGGAACCAGCCAGGAACCACCAATGCACAGTACGCTTTTCAGCGCCAGGTAATCACGGTAGTTAGCCGGAGAAATACCGCCAGTCGGGCAGAAACGAACCTGAGAGAACGGACCCGCAATTGCCTGCAGTGCTTTCACGCCGCCATTAGCTTCTGCCGGGAAGAATTTGAACTCTTTCAGGCCGTAGTCCATACCCAGCATCAGTTCGGAAACAGTGCTGATACCTGGAATCAGAGGAATAGTCCCTTCTGTCGCCGCTTTCAGCAGTGGTTCAGTCAGACCTGGGCTGATTGCGAACTGAGCCCCCGCTTCAGTCACTTCTGCCAGTTGCTGCGGATTCAGCACCGTACCGGCACCTACAATCGCTTCCGGCACTTCTTTGGCGATAGCGCGGATAGCATCAACTGCACACGCCGTACGCAGAGTCACTTCCAGAACGCGCACCCCACCAGCAACCAACGCTTTTGCCATTGGCACCGCGTGTTCCAGTTTATTTACCACGATAACCGGTACAACCGGGCCGGTGGTCAGGATTGATTCTGCACTTGTTTTCCAGTTTTTCATCAGAGTTTTCTCTCGCCTGATTACAAATTTTGTCGTCTTAAAAAGTGATACAGGTTGCGCCCTGTTCGGCACCGGACAGTTTTTCGCGCAAGGCGCTGAATAATTCACGTCCTGTTCCCACGCGTGACGCGCTCAGGTCAGGAATGTGCGGTTCGCGAGCAGCCAGTTCAGCTTCGTCTACCAGCAGCGTCAGTTCGCCTGTCTGTCCATTCACACGAATGATGTCCCCATCGCGCACTTTTGCCAGCAGCCCACCATCGTAGGCTTCTGGTGTTACGTGGATAGCTGACGGCACTTTACCTGAAGCACCAGAGAGTCGTCCATCGGTAACTAACGCAATTTTGAAACGCCGGTCCAATAATACACCAAGTGGCGGCATGAGTTTATGTAATTCTGGCATTCCGTTCGCTTTTGGCCCCTGATGGCGGACAACAACCACACAATCACGGTCCAGCATACCTGCTTCAAAAGCAGGCATAACGTCATGCTGGCTCTCAAAAACAACAGCAGGCGCTTCAATCACCTGGTTTTCAACCGGCACTGCAGAGGTTTTCATGACGGCACGGCCCAGGTTGCCGCTTAACACTTTTGTCCCGCCATGATGCGAGAAAGGTTGTTCAAAGGAAGCAATCACATTGCTGTCGAGCGATTTGTCTGCACCTTCGCGCCAGTCCAGCTCGCCGTTATTCAGCCATGGTTCGAGGGTATAGCGCGAAAGACCAAAGCCCGCCACCGTATTGACATCTTCATGCAACAGGCCCGCCTTGAGCAGTTCACGCACCAGAACCAGTACACCACCCGCCGCCTGGAAGTGGTTAATATCGGCCGGACCGTTTGGATACAAACGCGCCATCAGAGGTACGACATCAGAAAGGTCAGAGAAGTCATCCCAGTTGATCTGAATACCGGCCGCACGCGCCATCGCCACCAGGTGCATCGTGTGGTTAGTGGAGCCACCGGTCGCCAACAGCGCAACAATACCGTTCACCACCACTTTCTCGTCGATCATCTTACCGATCGGCATCCATTCATTACCGTTGCCAGTCATGCGTGTAACCTGGCGCGCAGCAGCTGCGGTTAATGCATCACGTAACGGGGAGTCTGGATGAACAAAAGAAGAGCCCGGCAACTGCATCCCCATAAACTCCACCACCATCTGGTTGGTGTTGGCAGTACCGTAAAAAGTACATGTACCAGGGGCATGATAAGACGCAGCCTCTGACTCCAGCAGTGCCATTCGATCCACCTTCCCTTCGGCATAAAGCTGGCGAATACGCACTTTTTCTTTATTTGGCAACCCGCTTGCCATCGGACCTGACGGCACAAATACCGCAGGCAGATGACCGAACGACAGCGCTGCCATCGTCAGCCCAGGGACAATCTTATCGCACACACCGAGGAACAGCGCGCCATCAAACATGTTATGGGACAGCCCCACAGCCGCAGACATCGCAATGACTTCGCGGCTTAACAGCGACAGTTCCATACCATCCTGCCCCTGGGTGACACCATCACACATCGCCGGAACACCACCTGCAACCTGCCCAACCGCATTAGCTTCATGCAGTGCTTTACGAATGATCTCGGGATAATGTTCATAAGGCTGGTGGGCGGAGAGCATGTCGTTGTAGGAGGTGATGATAGCGATATTGTTACGCAACATGCTTTTCAGGGAGGCTTTGTCTTCTGGCTGGCAAGCGGCGAAACCGTGAGCCAGGTTACCGCATGCCAACTGCGAACGATGAACGGTCGAAGTTTTCGCTTGTTCGATCCGGGCGAGGTAAGCAGAACGAGTCTCGCGCGAACGTTCAATGATTCGATTTGTTACGCGTAACAATTGTGGATTCATAAAGGCTCCTGAAATTGAGTTGTCAGAGCAGGATGATTCACAACGCGTTTCATACATGGATATTATGATTGAAACGCCTGTAACCGGAGCTCATAGGGCAAAAACGTTTCAGTCAGTGTAATAAAAAAAGCCTCGTGGGTGAATCCGCACGAGGCCTGAAAGTGTAAAAATTGTTCTACAATCTGTGCAAGATCATGTTACCGGTAAAATAACCATAAAGGATGAATGCAGATATTACTCAAACTCATTCCAGGAACGGCCATCACGGGTAATCATCGCCACCGAAGCAACCGGTCCCCAGGTTCCGGCCTGATACGGTTTCGGCGCATCGTTATCCATCGCCCATGCTTCAGTAATGGAGTCCACCCATTTCCAGGCTTCTTCCACTTCATCACGACGTACAAACAGCGCCTGAATACCGCGCATGGTCTCCAGCAGCAGACGTTCATAGGCATCTGCCAGATGCGTCTGATTAAAAGTTTCTGAATAGCTCAGATCCAGCTTGGTGATTTGCAGGTTATGTTTGTGATCAAGACCCGGGACCTTGTTCAATACTTGAATATCCACGCCTTCATCAGGTTGCAGACGGATAGTCAGTTTGTTCTGCGGCAGGTCCTGCCACGACTCTTTAAACAGATTGAGCTCTGGCGTTTTGAAATAGACCACCACTTCAGAGCATTTGGTCGGCAAACGTTTACCGGTACGCAGGTAGAACGGTACGCCAGCCCAGCGCCAGTTGTCGATATCGACACGGATAGCCACGAAGGTTTCCGTGTTACTGCTTTTGTTCGCGCCCTCTTCTTCCAGGTAGCCCGGAACTTTTTTGCCCTGGGCGAAGCCCGCAGTGTATTGCCCGCGTACGGTTTTTTCGCGTACGTTGGAGCGGTCAATGCGGCGCAGAGACTTCAGTACTTTCACTTTTTCATCGCGGATGCTGTCTGCGCTCAGATCAGACGGCGGAGACATCGCAATCATGCAGAGAATTTGTAGCAGGTGGTTCTGGATCATGTCGCGCATCTGACCGGCTTTATCAAAATAGCCCCAGCGCCCTTCGATCCCCACTTCTTCTGCCACGGTAATCTCAACATGATCAATAGTGCGGTTGTCCCAGTTGTTCACAAACAGGGAGTTAGCAAAACGCAACGCCAACAGGTTCAGCACCGTTTCTTTACCAAGGTAATGGTCGATACGGTATACCTGGCACTCCTCGAAATATTCACCGACCTGATCGTTGATTTCCTGCGAGGTCGCCAGCGACGTACCCAGCGGTTTTTCCATCACCACACGCGCCGGTTTGCCGTTCAGTTTCGCCTCACCAAGCCCTTTGCAGATTGCGCCAAAAGTGCCTGGCGGCATGGCAAAGTAGTTAATGGTGATACGATTTTTTTGATCCAGCATCGCACCAAGACGGCTGAATGCAGCGGTGTCATTGACATCGAGATTACAAAAATCCAGACGTGCACTCAGGGTGTCCCATAAACCTTCATCAATAGTTTCTTTCATGAAGGTTTCCAGCGCTTCGCGGACTACTTTGGTATATGCCGCTTTATCCCAGTCAGCACGCCCTACGCCGATAATACGGGTATCCGGGTTGAGCTGACCGGCTTTTTCCAGTTGATACAGGGAAGGCAGCAATTTACGACGCGCAAGGTCGCCTTTCGCGCCGAAAATGACCAGGTCACAAGCCTGGGCTGTTTGCGTTACCGCCATGTCATTCTCCTTAAGTTAACTAACCCGGTACTTAAGCCTGGGTATACTTGTAATTTTCTTACGGTGCACTGTACTGCTTTTACGAGCTTGCGAAAACTGTAAACGCTTATCCACCTGTGCGATTACGGCAAAAGCGCGCAAAGTGCGGCAAAACTGATAAAAAAATCATCGTTTTCCATTGGGTAAAAATCTGACACTGATCATGTTATGAAAAAAAATGACAACTTTTTTATCCGCTTTTGTCATTAATACGACACACAGGCGTAATATCAGACCAAACTGCATTTTGATTTCTTTCAGTGTGGAAATCGTCATTACCGTGAGTCTCTTTACATCATGAATATGCTGGAAAAAATCCAGTCTCAACTGGAACATTTGAGCAAATCAGAACGAAAAGTCGCCGAGGTCATTCTTGCTTCGCCTGACAACGCGATCCATTCGAGTATTGCTGCTCTGGCGCTTGAGGCCAATGTTAGCGAACCAACGGTGAATCGTTTCTGTCGCAGCATGGACACCCGCGGTTTTCCTGATTTTAAACTCCATCTGGCACAAAGCCTGGCAAATGGCACGCCCTATGTTAATCGCAACGTTAATGAAGATGACAGCGTTGAATCATACACGGGGAAAATATTTGAGTCGGCAATGGCCACGCTCGATCACGTCCGTCACTCGCTGGACAAATCTGCCGTCAACCGTGCCGTCGATCTCCTGACTCAGGCCAAAAAAATCGCTTTTTTCGGTCTGGGCTCTTCTGCCGCCGTCGCCCACGATGCGATGAATAAGTTTTTTCGCTTTAATGTTCCAGTGGTTTACTCCGACGATATTGTGTTGCAACGCATGAGTTGTATGAATTGTAGCGACGGAGACGTGGTTGTGCTGATTTCTCACACCGGAAGAACCAAAAATCTGGTTGAACTGGCGCAGTTAGCACGGGAAAACGACGCGATGGTAATTGCCCTCACCTCCGCCGGTACGCCACTCGCCCGGGAAGCAACGCTGGCAATTACCCTCGACGTACCTGAAGATACTGACATTTATATGCCCATGGTGTCTCGACTTGCGCAGTTGACCGTGATAGATGTGCTGGCAACAGGATTTACTTTGCGACGCGGCACAAAATTCAGAGATAACTTGAAGCGGGTCAAGGAAGCGCTCAAGGAATCGCGCTTTGATAAGCAGTTACTTAAATTGAGTGACGATCGCTAAATCGATTATCACTGTTCTATCCTTATACGATATTCGCATGTGTTTAAATTACAACCATAATGGTTTTAGTTTATGCGAATTCATGTTCAAGCAACACCTGGTTGTTTCAGTCAACGGAGTATTACATGTCCAGAAGGCTTCGCAGAACCAAAATCGTTACCACGTTAGGCCCGGCTACCGATCGCGATAATAACCTTGAAAAGGTCATCGCAGCGGGTGCAAACGTCGTACGAATGAACTTTTCTCATGGCTCGCCTGAAGACCATAAAATGCGCGCGGATAAAGTTCGTGAAATTGCCGCAAAACTGGGTCGTCATGTGGCTATTCTCGGTGACCTTCAGGGGCCAAAGATTCGCGTATCAACTTTTAAAGAAGGTAAGGTTTTCCTCAATATTGGGGATAAATTCCTGCTGGATGCCAACCTGGGCAAAGGTGAAGGCGATAAAGAAAAAGTCGGTATCGACTATAAAGGTCTGCCTGCTGACGTCGTGCCTGGCGACATTCTGCTGCTGGACGACGGTCGCGTACAGTTAAAAGTACTAGAAGTTCAGGGCATGAAAGTGTTCACCGAAGTGACCGTCGGCGGCCCTCTTTCCAATAATAAAGGGATCAACAAACTCGGTGGTGGTCTGTCTGCTGAAGCGCTGACAGAGAAAGACAAAGCAGACATTAAAACTGCGGCATTGATTGGCGTAGATTATTTGGCTGTCTCTTTCCCACGCTGCGGCGAAGATCTGAATTATGCTCGTCGTCTGGCGCGCGATGCAGGTTGTGATGCGAAAATTGTCGCCAAAGTTGAACGTGCAGAAGCCGTTTGCAGCCAGGATGCAATGGATGACATCATCCTCGCTTCTGACGTGGTGATGGTCGCGCGTGGTGACCTCGGCGTAGAGATTGGCGATCCGGAACTGGTTGGGATTCAGAAAGCACTGATTCGTCGCGCGCGTCAGCTGAACCGCGCAGTCATTACTGCTACCCAGATGATGGAGTCGATGATTACCAACCCAATGCCGACGCGTGCAGAAGTCATGGACGTGGCGAACGCCGTTCTGGATGGTACTGACGCCGTAATGTTGTCTGCGGAAACCGCCGCAGGTCAGTATCCATCTGAAACCGTTGCTGCAATGGCACGTGTTTGCCTCGGTGCCGAAAAAATCCCGAGCATCAATGTGTCTAAACACCGCCTGGACGTTCAGTTCGACAATGTGGAAGAAGCTATTGCAATGTCCGCAATGTACGCGGCTAACCACCTGAAAGGCGTTACCGCGATCATCACCATGACCGAATCCGGTCGTACCGCGCTGATGACTTCCCGTATCAGCTCCGGTCTGCCGATTTTCGCCATGTCTCGTCATGAACGCACTCTGAATCTGACTGCGCTTTATCGTGGTGTTACGCCGGTCTATTTTGACAGTGCAAATGAAGGCGTGGTTGCTGCCAGCGAAGCAGTAAATCTGCTGCGCGATAAAGGCTACCTGATGTCTGGTGATCTGGTGATTGTCACCCAGGGCGACGTGATGAGTACCGTGGGTTCGACTAATACCACGCGTATTTTAACGGTAGAGTAAGTACGTTGCCGGATGTGGCGAAGACGCCTCATCCGGCCTACAGCTCAATGATAATTCAATAGATTTCTAATCTTCTGAAGCAAACTTGAACTTATCATCAGGCGAAGGCCTCTCCTCACGAGAGGCTTTTTTTATTTGATGGGATAAAGATCTTTACGCTTATACGGCTGGATTTCGCCCGGTTTGCGCGTTTTCAGCAATTTTAAAATCCAGGTGTACTGCTCTGGTCGCGGACCAACAAAAATCTCGACTTCTTCATTCATACGCCGCGCAATGGTAGCGTCATCCGCCTCTAACAGGTCATCCATCGGTGGACGAACCTGAATCGTCAGACGATGGGTCTTGCCATCATAGATTGGGAACAGCGGAACGACACGCGCGCGACATACTTTCATCAGGCGACCAATTGCTGGCAGCGTTGCTTTATACGTTGCGAAGAAATCAACAAATTCGCTGTGTTCAGGTCCATGATCCTGATCCGGTAAATAATAGCCCCAGTAGCCCTGACGAACCGACTGGATGAAAGGTTTAATACCATCATTTCTCGCGTGCAGACGACCGCCAAAACGACGACGCACCGTGTTCCAGACATAATCAAAAACCGGGTTGCCCTGATTATGGAACATCGCTGCCATTTTCTGCCCTTGTGAGGCCATCAGCATAGCGGGGATATCAACTGCCCAGCCGTGCGGTACCAGAAAGATCACTTTCTCGTTGTTACGCCGCATCTCTTCGATGATCTCCAGCCCCTGCCAGTCGACGCGAGGCTGGATTTTCTCCGGCCCACGTATCGCCAGTTCAGCCATCATTGCCATCGCTTGCGGCGCGGTGGCAAACATCTCATCCACAATCGCTTCGCGTTCGGCTTCGCTACGTTCTGGAAAGCAGAGAGACAGATTGATCAACGCCCGACGACGTGAGCTTTTACCCAGTCTTCCGGCAAAACGCCCCAACCGCGCAAGAATGGGATCACGGAATTTCGCTGGTGTTAAGGCAATACCGGCCATTGCCGCCACGCCCAACCAGGCTCCCCAGTAACGAGGGTGACGAAAGGATTTATCAAACTCAGGAATATATTCGCTATTATTTTTTTTCGTTTCCATGCTTTTCCAGTTTCGGATAAGGCAATAATCAATCTGGTGGTAGTGTAACGGCGCAACTTGCCCCGCACCAAATAAAAAAGCCGGCACTGACTGCGTACCGGCTGCCAATGGGTATTAATTAATCAAACTGTAGCTGCGGTACAATCTCCTTGGCCTTCGCCAGGAAATCGGTACGATCTGAACCGGTTAGCCCTTCAGTACGCGGCAGTTTCGCTGTCAACGGGTTCACCGCCTGCTGGTTAATCCATACCTCATAATGCAGATGTGGCCCAGTTGAACGCCCGGTGTTACCGGAAAGCGCGATACGATCGCCACGCTTCACTTTCTGCCCCGGTTTAACCAGAATCTTACGCAGGTGCATATATCGCGTGGTGTAGCTGCGACCGTGACGAATCGCGACATAATAACCCGCTGCGCCACTGCGTTTAGCAACTACCACTTCACCGTCTCCCACCGAAAGCACCGGCGTACCCTGCGGCATCGCAAAATCAACACCTCTGTGCGGCGCAACGCGAGCGGTTACCGGGTTCAGACGACGCGGGTTAAAGTTAGACGAAATGCGGAACTGTTTTGCCGTCGGGAATCGTAAGAACCCCTTCGCCAGGCCCGTGCCGTTGCGGTCGTAGAATTTGCCATCTTCAGCGCGAATAGCATAGTAATCTTTGCCTTCTGAACGCAAACGCACGCCCAGCAGTTGGCTTTGTTCACGTTTGCCATCAAGCATCTCACGTGACATTAATACCGCAAATTCGTCACCTTTTTTCACTTTGCGGAAGTCCATCTGCCACTGCATTGCTTTAATCACCGCGCTCACTTCAGCACTGGTTAAACCTGCATTTTTGGCGCTGGCAACAAAACTTGTCCCAACGGTTCCTTTCACCAGATTGTTAACCCACTCCCCTTGCTGCATTTCGCTGGTCATTTTAAAACCATTAGCGGCGGTGCGGTCATAGGTACGGGTTTCGCGGCGAGACACTTCCCAGGTCAGACGCTGTAACTCGCCTTCAGCGGTTAATGTCCAGGAAAGTTGTTGACCAATTTTCAGGTTACGCAGATCTTTATCAGCAGCAGCAAGTTGGGTGATATCACCCATCTCAATACCATATTGATTAAGGATGCTACTTAACGTGTCGCCCGTAGAAACGACATATTCATGAACGCCGGCTTCACCAGCGATTTTGTCGTCGAGTTCGTCCTGGGGAATGGCTTCATCTTCTTGCGCGGCTTGATCAATCGGCTCACTGGCCTCAGGTAAGAGAGAACGAATTTCGTTCTGTTCAAGCTCAATGGTTTTGACAATAGGCGAGGCGTCTCGGTGGTAAACATAAGGCCGCCAGACAGCGACGGCCAGAGTAAGAACGGTAAGCGACCCCAACATAACGCGGTGTGGTCGCGGTAAATTATTAAACGCCAGGGCGACAGAGCGGGCTATCTGTTGCACGTAATCACTTCCTCATTAATCTCCTTTCAGGCAGCTCGCGTACTGGTTAGCTAATTGATTCAGGAATTCTGAATAGCTTGTTTTGCCCAGTTTGATATTCGTCCCAAGGGGATCCAACGTTCCCATACGAACGGATGTCCCTCGTGCGACGCTTTCAACGACCGCAGGCCTGAACTGTGGCTCAGCAAAAACGCAGGTTGCTTTTTGCTCAACCAACTGTGTTCTTATTTGATGTAAACGCTGCGCGCCAGGTTGAATCTCAGGGTTTACGGTAAAGTGACCAAGCGGTGTCAGTCCGAATTGTTTTTCGAAGTAGCCGTAAGCATCATGAAAAACGAAATAACCTTTTCCCTTGAGCGGCGCGAGCTCGTTACCAACCTGTTTCCTACTTGAAGCTAATTGTGCCTCAAATTCCATCAGGTTGGCGTCAAGTTTGGCTCGACTTTGCGGCATAAGTTCCACTAATTTTCCATGGATTGCAACCGCTGTAGCCCGCGCTATCTCTGGGGAAAGCCAAACGTGCATGTTGAAATCGCCGTGATGGTGATCTTCGTCACTTTTTTCCGCGTGGTCATGATCATCATCAGCGTCGTGAATGCTTTTCATCAGCAGCGGTTTTACACTCTCAAGCTGCGCAATGGTTACCAGCTTCGCCTCGGGTAATTTACTCACGGGCTTTTGCATAAACGCTTCCATTTCCGGTCCAACCCAGACAACTAAGTCCGCGTTCTGTAAGCGTTTTACATCAGATGGACGCAGTGAATAATCATGTTCAGAGGCCCCATCAGGAAGTAACACCTCCGTCTCTGTTACTCCATCAGCAATAGCGGAAGCAATGAATCCAACAGGTTTAAGCGAAGCGACAACGGCAGCTTCTGCTACCTGAGTTGCACTGCCCCAGAGAGCAGCAGATAATGCTGCGAAAAGAAGCGTTTTTTTATGTAACATAATGCGACCAATCATCGTAATGAATATAAGAAGTGTGATATTATAACATTTCATGACTACTGCAAGACTAAAATTAACATGACAAGTCTGGTTTCCCTGGAAAATGTCTCGGTTTCATTTGGCCAACGCCGCGTCCTCTCTGATGTGTCGCTGGAACTCAAGCCTGGTAAAATTTTGACCTTACTTGGGCCGAACGGCGCAGGTAAGTCGACATTGGTTCGGGTTGTACTCGGGCTGGTAACACCAGATGAAGGAGTTATCAAGCGCCACGGAAAACTGCGCATTGGTTATGTGCCGCAGAAGCTGTATCTCGACACCACGTTGCCACTGACCGTAAACCGTTTCTTACGCTTACGCCCCAGAACACATAAGGAAGATATTCTGCCTGCACTAAAACGCGTTCAGGCTGGGCATCTTATTGACGCGCCAATGCAAAAGCTCTCTGGCGGTGAAACGCAGCGTGTACTGCTAGCGCGCGCATTGTTAAATCAACCCCAGTTATTAGTTCTGGACGAACCCACCCAGGGCGTGGATGTGAATGGTCAGGTGGCGTTATATGACCTTATTGACCAGTTACGTCGCGAACTGGACTGTGGCGTTTTAATGGTGTCTCACGATCTACATCTGGTAATGGCAAAAACCGATGAAGTACTTTGCCTTAACCATCACATCTGTTGTTCTGGCACACCAGAAGTCGTTTCCCTGCATCCGGAATTTATTTCGATGTTCGGGCCTCGCGGAGCTGAACAGCTGGGTATTTATCGCCATCATCATAATCATCGCCACGATTTACAGGGGCGAATTGTTCTGCGTCGGGGAAGTGATCGCTCATGATTGAATTATTATTTCCCGGTTGGTTAGCCGGGATTATGCTGGCCTGTGCCGCAGGTCCTTTGGGTTCTTTTGTTGTCTGGCGTCGTATGTCTTATTTCGGCGATACGCTGGCCCATGCGTCTTTACTTGGAGTGGCGTTTGGTCTGTTGCTGGACGTGAATCCCTTCTATGCAGTGATTGCCGTTACGCTGCTGCTGGCGGGCGGTCTGGTATGGCTGGAGAAGCGTCCACAGCTGGCGATCGACACGTTATTGGGAATTATGGCGCACAGTGCCTTGTCGCTGGGCCTGGTCGTTGTCAGTCTGATGTCTAACATTCGCGTTGACTTGATGGCATACCTGTTCGGTGATTTGCTGGCAGTGACGCCGGAAGATCTCATCTCCATCGCCATTGGCGTGGTCATTGTGGTGGCAATTCTGTTCTGGCAATGGCGTAATTTACTGTCGATGACCATTAGCCCGGATCTGGCATTTGTCGATGGTGTGAAATTACAGCGAGTGAAATTGCTGTTGATGCTGGTAACAGCATTGACGATTGGTGTGGCAATGAAATTTGTCGGGGCGTTGATTATTACCTCGCTGCTGATCATTCCGGCTGCTACCGCACGTCGTTTTGCCCGTACGCCGGAACAGATGGCAGGTGTCGCCGTTTTAGTGGGGATGATTGCTGTAACTGGCGGTTTAACTTTTTCAGCGTTTTACGATACGCCTGCGGGTCCGTCAGTGGTGCTATGTGCTGCGCTGTTGTTTATTTTGAGTATGATGAAAAAACAGGCCAGCTAATTTGTACCTAAACACAATTGTCGGATGCGGCGCGAACGCCTTATCCGACCTACGGTTCGCTATACCGGATAGGCCTGATAAGACGCGAACAGCGTCGCATCAGGCACACTGCCAGTGTCGGATGCGGCGCGAGCGCCTTATCCGACCTACGGTTCGCTATATCAGGTAGGCCTGATAAAACGCGAACAGCGTCGCATCAGGCATATTGCCAGTGTCGGATGCGGCGCGAGCGCCTTATCCGACCTACGGTTCGCTATACCGGGTAGGCCTGATAAGACGCGAACGACGTCGCATCAGGCACATTGCCAGTGTCGGATGCGACGCGAGCGACCGAACCGACCTACGGCATTTCTGGCGGTGTGATGCCGAAATGGTTCCACGCCCGCACTGTCGCCATACGCCCGCGTGGTGTACGCTGCAAAAAGCCTTGCTGAATCAGATAAGGCTCCAGCACATCCTCAATGGTTTCACGTTCTTCGCCAATAGCCGCCGCCAGGTTATCCAGACCTACAGGCCCACCAAAGAATTTATCGATTACCGCCAGCAACAATTTGCGGTCCATATAATCGAAACCTTCGGCATCGACATTCAGCATATCCAGCGCCTGGGCGGCGATATCTGCCGAGATGGTGCCATCGTGCTTCACTTCGGCGAAATCACGCACTCGACGCAGCAGACGGTTGGCAATGCGTGGCGTACCGCGAGCGCGACGAGCAACTTCCAGCGCGCCGTCATCACTCATCTCAAGCCCCATAAAGCGTGCACTACGACTAACGATATATTGCAGATCCGGCACCTGATAAAACTCCAGACGTTGCACAATACCAAAACGGTCGCGCAACGGTGATGTCAGCGAACCTGCGCGCGTGGTTGCGCCAATCAGTGTAAACGGCGGCAAATCAATTTTAATGGAGCGTGCCGCCGGACCTTCACCAATCATGATATCTAACTGGTAGTCTTCCATTGCCGGATACAACACCTCTTCCACCACTGGTGAAAGACGGTGGATCTCATCAATAAACAGCACGTCATGCGGTTCAAGGTTAGTGAGCATTGCTGCCAGATCGCCCGCCTTTTCCAGCACCGGACCGGAAGTCGTGCGTAAATTAACGCCCATTTCATTGGCGACAATATTAGCAAGCGTGGTTTTACCTAAACCCGGAGGGCCAAAAATCAACAGATGATCGAGGGCGTCGCCGCGCAGTTTCGCTGCTTTGATGAAAATCTCCATCTGTGAACGAACCTGCGGCTGACCAACATACTCTTCCAGTAATTTGGGGCGAATGGCGCGATCTGCTACATCTTCCGGCAAAGTCGTACCGGCAGAAATCAGACGGTCTGCTTCAATCATCCTTTACCTCATAACGCGGCGCGTAGGGCTTCGCGAATTAATGTTTCACTGCTGGCGTCAGGGCGGGCGATTTTGCTCACCATGCGGCTGGCTTCTTGTGGTTTATAGCCCAGCGCCACCAGCGCAGCAACCGCTTCCTGTTCAGCATCGTCGGTTGCCGGGCTGGCAGGCGACGTGAGCACCAGATCGGCGGCTGGCGTAAAGAGATCGCCGTGCAAACCTTTAAATCGGTCTTTCATTTCGACAATTAAACGCTCGGCGGTTTTTTTACCAATGCCCGGCAGTTTCACCAGTGCTCCCACTTCTTCACGTTCAACGGCATTAACGAACTGCTGCGCTGACATTCCGGAGAGGATCGCCAGCGCCAACTTCGGGCCGACGCCGTTGGTTTTGATTAACTCTTTAAACAACGTGCGCTCTTGCTTATTGTTAAAGCCGTACAGCAGCTGCGCGTCTTCACGCACCACAAAGTGGGTGAAAACAATCGCTTCCTGTCCCGCTTCAGGGAGTTCATAAAAACAGGTCATCGGCATATGCACTTCATAGCCTACGCCGCCCACTTCGATTAACACCAGCGGGGGTTGTTTTTCAATGATGATGCCTCTGAGTCTGCCTATCACATGACGCTCCTGCGTAACGAATCAAAGATAATGCTGTATGATAAAAAAATGCTGGATAGATATCCAGCGAAGGATGAAGAAAACTTGCGAGGCGTCCCGATGTTCTGAAAAATGGCACAGTATAATTTATTCTACAAGTTATATTGGAAGCAAATATTTGAATATTACATATTCAGTGAGTTAATGCGTAAAAAAATATACATTTCGACTCCTGAAAAATAAACTTTTTTATGTTATTACGTGTATTCATATTTATTTCAATGGAATGACAACGTGAATATTAATTACCCTGCTGAATATGAAATTGGTGATATCGTCTTTACATGTATAGGTGCTGCCTTATTTGGTCAAATATCAGCGGCATCAAATTGCTGGAGTAATCACGTCGGGATCATTATCGGTCATAACGGTGAGGACTTCCTGGTTGCAGAAAGCCGTGTTCCCCTCTCAACCATCACTACTCTATCCCGTTTTATTAAACGTTCTTCTAACCAACGCTATGCTATAAAGCGATTAGACGCAGGGCTAACAGAACAACAAAAACAACGAATTGTTGAACAGGTTCCCTCCCGGCTACGCAAACTCTACCACACCGGTTTTAAATACGAATCTTCACGCCAGTTCTGTTCAAAATTTGTCTTTGATATTTATAAAGAGGCGCTATGTATTCCGGTGGGTGAAATAGAGACATTTGGAGAACTGTTAAATAGCAATCCGAATGCAAAACTCACTTTCTGGAAATTCTGGTTCTTAGGTGCAATTCCGTGGGATCGTAAAACGGTTACGCCAGCGAGTTTGTGGCATCATCCGAGTCTAATGTTGATTCATGCGGAGGGAGTAGAAACGCCTCAGCCTGAACTGACTGAAGCGTGATAATTTAGCGCAGTCGCCCTCTCGCCAGGTTCAGCCGCGATTCGCTCATCTGCATCGCATTCTGGCTGACATGGCAGTGGGTGATGGCAATCGCCAGCGCATCGGCGGCATCCGCCTGTGGATTAGCAGGTAATTTCAGCAAGGTACGCACCATATGCTGCACCTGGCTTTTTTCGGCGCTACCAATGCCCACCACTGTTTGCTTCACCTGACGCGCAGCATATTCAAACACCGGCAATTCCTGATTCACCGCTGCCACAATCGCCACGCCTCGTGCCTGCCCCAGTTTCAGGGCAGAGTCAGCGTTCTTTGCCATAAAGACTTGTTCGATTGCGAAATAATCGGGCTGGAACTGGGTGATGATTTCCGTCACGCCCGCATAGATCAGTTTCAGACGAGACGGTAAATCATCCACTTTGGTGCGTATGCATCCGCTACCCAGGTAGGACAGTTGCCTCCCTACCTGGCGAATTACACCGTAGCCGGTCACGCGCGAACCCGGGTCAATGCCGAGAATAATAGCCATCACGCGTCTCCGTTTTGCTGTTTAGCAGGCCTCATCAGAGAGTCGCTGCAACCTCATCAGAGATTTCACCGTTATGGTAAACTTCCTGCACGTCGTCGCAATCTTCCAGCATATCGATCAGACGCATCAGTTTCGGTGCAGTTTCTGCATCCATATCGGCTTTGGTTGACGGGATCATGGAAACTTCCGCGCTGTCTGCTTTCAGACCTGCCGCTTCCAGAGCGTCGCGTACTTTACCCATCTCTTCCCATGCAGTGTAGACGTCGATTGCGCCGTCATCATAGGTCACAACGTCTTCAGCACCTGCTTCCAGAGCTGCTTCCATGATGGTGTCTTCATCGCCTTTCTCGAAGGAGATCACGCCTTTTTTGCTGAACAGATAGGCTACGGAACCGTCAGTACCGAGGTTACCACCACATTTGCTGAATGCGTGACGCACTTCAGCAACGGTACGGTTGCGGTTGTCAGACAGACATTCAATCATGATTGCCGTGCCGCCAGGACCGTAACCTTCGTAGATGATGGTTTCCATGTTTGCATCATCATCACCGCCCACACCACGTGCAATTGCGCGGTTCAGGGTGTCACGGGTCATGTTGTTAGACAGTGCTTTATCCACCGCCGCACGCAGACGCGGGTTAGCGTCCGGATCGCCACCGCCCAGCTTAGCCGCAGTTACCAGCTCACGAATGATTTTAGTGAAGATTTTACCGCGCTTAGCATCCTGCGCAGCTTTACGATGTCTGGTGTTGGCCCATTTACTATGACCTGCCATAAAAATATCTCCAGATAGCCCTGCCTGTTCAGGCAGCGTTAATAACAAACTGTTCAATCGCCTGCCGGTTGCTCCAGGACTTAGTAAGCGCCGCCGCAGCAGGCGCATCAAGCCACTTGTAAGCCAGATGTTCAGTGAAGACTACCTGGCGTTCGTGCGGGAGCGCAAGACAGAACCATGATTCCGTATTACGCGTCACGCCCGGCGCATAGCGATGACGTAAATGTGAAAAAATTTCAAACTCTACCGTGCGCTGACAGTCAATTAAGGTCAGTTGTTCAGCGACAACATCGATGGTGACCTCTTCCTTTACTTCGCGCATGGCAGCTTGCGGCGCGGTTTCCCCCTCTTCCACGCTGCCGGTTACCGACTGCCAGAAATCGGGATCGTCACGCCGCTGCAACATCAGCACCCGTTTCGTATCTTGTGCATAGATGACCACTAAGATCGAAACGGGACGCTTATACACTTTATCCTTCACGCTGCCTCTTCGTTGACTGCCTTCGCTCATCCCATTCACATAGTTATCTATGCTCATGGGAGTTCACTCAGTTGCCGCCTCGATGCAACGCGAATGATTTCGTGTATTTGAGTCATATCAGTTATTCTCAGCCTTCTTCACAACCTGAATGCTCAGCTCAGCCAGTGCAGTCGGGTTAGCAAAGCTCGGTGCTTCAGTCATCAGACACGCTGCCGCCGTGGTTTTCGGGAAGGCGATAACGTCACGGATGTTGTCGGTGCCGGTCAGCAGCATGGTCAGACGGTCAAGACCGAATGCCAGACCTGCGTGCGGCGGAGTACCGTATTTCAGGGCGTCGAGCAGGAAGCCGAATTTCTCGCGCTGTTCCTCTTCGGTGATCCCCAGAATGCCAAACACCGTCTGCTGCATATCACCATTATGGATACGCACTGAACCACCGCCCACTTCGTAACCATTGATGACCATATCGTAAGCGTTCGCCACCGCATTTTCCGGTGCAGCTTTCAGCTCTGCCGCCGTCATGTCTTTCGGCGCGGTGAACGGATGGTGCATTGCCGTCAGGCCGCCTTCACCGTCGTCTTCAAACATCGGGAAGTCGATAACCCACAGCGGCGCCCATTTGCTTTCGTCGGTCAGGCCAAGGTCTTTACCCACTTTCAAACGCAGTGCGCCCATCGCGTCGGCAACAATTTTCTTGTTGTCGGCACCGAAGAAAATCATATCGCCATCTTGCGCGGCAGTACGATCCAGGATGGCTTCGATGATTTCCGCATTAAGGAACTTCGCTACCGGGCTGTTGATACCTTCCAGACCTTTCACGCGTTCGTTAACTTTGATGTAAGCCAGACCTTTCGCACCGTAGATTTTAACGAAGTTACCGTATTCGTCGATCTGCTTACGGGTCAGCGATGCGCCACCCGGAACACGCAGAGCGGCAACACGGCCTTTCGGATCGTTCGCCGGACCCGCAAATACCGCGAACTCAACGGATTTCAGCAGATCGGCAACGTCGGTCAGTTCCATCGGGTTACGCAGGTCCGGTTTGTCGGAACCGTAACGGCGTTCAGCTTCCGCAAAGGTCATTACCGGGAAATCGCCCAGATCAATGCCCTTCACTTCCAGCCACAAATGACGCACCAGCGCTTCCATCACTTCACGCACTTGCGGCGCGGTCATGAAAGAGGTTTCCACATCGATCTGAGTAAATTCAGGCTGACGATCAGCGCGCAGGTCTTCGTCACGGAAGCATTTAACGATCTGATAGTAGCGGTCAAAACCGGACATCATCAGCAGCTGTTTGAACAACTGCGGGGATTGCGGCAGCGCGTAGAATTTACCTTTGTGCACACGAGAAGGCACCAGGTAGTCACGCGCGCCTTCCGGCGTGGCTTTAGTCAGCATCGGAGTTTCGATGTCGAGGAAGCCGTGGTCGTCCATAAAACGACGCACCAGGCTGGTGATTTTAGCGCGGGTTTTCAGGCGCTGAGCCATTTCCGGACGACGCAGGTCAAGATAGCGGTACTTCAGACGCGCTTCTTCGGTGTTGACGTGGTTGGAGTCAAGCGGCAGAACGTCTGCGCGGTTGATGATGGTCAGCGAGGAAGCCAGCACTTCGATTTCGCCAGTCGCCATATCGCGGTTGATATTTTTTTCGTCACGCGCACGTACGGTGCCCGTGACCTGAATGCAGAACTCATTACGCAGTTCAGAGGCCAGCTTTAACGCGTCCGCACGATCCGGATCGAAAAATACCTGCACGATACCTTCGCGGTCGCGCATATCGATAAAGATCAAGCTACCAAGATCACGACGACGGTTGACCCAACCACACAGAGTCACCTGCTGCCCCACGTGGGACAAACGGAGCTGTCCACAATATTCTGTACGCATGAGATATCCCTTAACTTAGCTGCTGGCGGATGTCCCCTGCTGTGCAGGTGACCTGAGTCGCAGCGTTAGCTGTATGTCACAACTGAATGAAAAAAGGCGGCTATTATACTGGAAATTCTGCCGCACCGTAAGAGCCTGGCCCGCGCTGGAACGCCTCGTTACCAGTTTATATCGGGCCTGGATTCAGACTCTACGCCAGTTTGCTATAAAGGTGTTGCCCGAACTCATAAAAATTAACAAAATTTGTCGTTCCGCCATCGGCTAATCGCATTAAGGTGAGAGGCACGATTTTGTTTTATCTGGAGTGATCATGCTTGAACTTAATGCCAAATCCACAGCGCTAGTGGTGATTGATTTACAGGAAGGCATCTTGCCTTTTGCCGGTGGTCCGCATACTGCCGAAGACGTGGTAAATCGCGCCGGGAAGCTGGCGGCGAAATTTCGCGCGAGCGGTCAGCCCGTGTTTCTGGTGCGTGTTGGCTGGTCTGCCGATTATGCTGAAGCATTAAAACAGCCGGTCGATGCGCCCTCCCCCGCTAAAGTGTTGCCCGAAAATTGGTGGCAACATCCTGCTGCATTAGGCGCAACCGACAGCGATATCGAAATCATCAAACGTCAATGGGGTGCGTTTTACGGTACGGATCTGGAGTTGCAATTACGCCGCCGGGGTATCGATACAATAGTGTTATGTGGGATCTCGACCAATATCGGCGTTGAGTCCACCGCCCGCAATGCCTGGGAACTCGGTTTTAATTTGGTGATTGCCGAAGATGCCTGTAGCGCCGCCAGTGCCGAGCAGCACAATAACAGCATCAACCATATCTATCCACGCATCGCCCGTGTGCGCAGCGTGGAAGAGATCCTCAACGCGTTATGATTTACATCGGTCTACCGCAATGGTCGCATCCTAAATGGGTGCGGTTGGGGATCACCAGCCTTGAAGAGTATGCCCGCTACTTTAACTGCGTGGAGGGCAACACCACGCTATACGCCCTGCCGAAACCCGAGGTTGTCCTGCGCTGGCGGGAGCAGACCACAGATGACTTCCGCTTCTGTTTTAAGTTTCCGGCGACCATTTCGCATCAGGCAGCGTTGCGTCATTGCGATGATTTAACCAGTGAATTTTTGACCCGTATGTCACCGCTGGCTCCGCGCATTGGGCAATACTGGCTGCAACTGCCTGCCACCTTCGGCCCACAGGATTTGCCTGCGCTTTGGCATTTTCTCGATTCTCTTCCCGGCGAATTTAATTATGGTGTGGAAGTGCGTCATCCGCAGTTTTTCGCCAAAGGGGAAGAGGAACAAACGCTTAATCGCGGTTTACATCAGCGCGCCGTTAATCGGGTAATTTTAGACAGCCGCCCGGTTCATGCAGCACGTCCGCATAATGAAGCCATACGCGACGCTCAACGGAAGAAACCGAAGGTTCCTGTACATGCCGTACTAACGGCGACAAATCCGCTGATCCGTTTTATCGGCAGCGATGATATGGCGCAAAACAGGGAATTATTTCAGGTCTGGTTAAAGAAATTAGCGCAGTGGCAGCAGAACACCACGCCTTATCTTTTTCTGCACACGCCAGATATTGCTCAGGCACCGGAGTTGGTACATACACTGTGGGAAGACTTACGTAAAATGCTTCCAGAGATCGGAGCAGTCCCGGCTATTCCACAGCAATCTTCTCTTTTCTGAATTTGCCACCTATCATAGACAAGTGCCATCGGCCATTTTAAAGGGAGTTTGTATGGTAAGCGCGCTGTATGCCGTTTTAAGTGCGTTGTTATTAATGAAGTTCTCTTTTGATGTTGTTCGCCTGCGAATGCAGTATCGCGTTGCCTATGGTGACGGCGGTTTTAGCGAACTACAAAGTGCTATTCGTATTCATGGCAATGCGGTGGAATATATTCCTATCGCGATTGTATTGATGCTATTTATGGAAATGAATGGTGCTGAAACCTGGATGGTGCATATATGCGGCCTCGTTTTGCTTGCAGGTCGCCTGATGCATTATTACGGTTTCCATCACCGTCTGTTTCGCTGGCGACGTTCTGGTATGAGCGCCACCTGGTGTGCGCTATTGCTGATGGTGCTGGCGAATCTTTGGTATATGCCCTGGGAGTTGGTTTTCTCCCTGCGTTAGCGCACAATACGCCACTTTCTTTTTCCCGGATTTTTACGTTATGTCTCACCGCGACACGCTATTTTCTGCTCCTATCGCCAGACTGGGCGACTGGACCTTTGATGAACGGGTAGCTGAAGTCTTCCCGGATATGATCCAACGTTCCGTTCCCGGCTACTCCAATATTATTTCCATGATTGGTATGTTAGCTGAACGCTTCGTTCAACCGGGTACGCAGATTTACGATCTGGGCTGTTCTTTGGGCGCGGCGACGCTCTCAGTGCGTCGCAACATTCATCATGATAATTGTAAAATTATCGCCATCGACAATTCCCCGGCAATGATTGAACGCTGCCGTCGTCATATTGACGCCTATAAAGCGCCTACGCCTGTTGACGTTATTGAAGGTGATATTCGCGATATTGCCATTGAAAACGCGTCGATGGTGGTACTGAATTTTACCCTGCAATTCCTGGAACCTTCCGAGCGCCAGGCGTTACTGGATAAAATTTATCAAGGGCTAAACCCGGGCGGCGCGCTGGTGCTTTCGGAAAAATTCAGTTTCGAAGATGCCAAAGTTGGTGAACTGCTGTTCAACATGCACCACGATTTTAAACGTGCCAACGGCTACAGCGAGCTGGAAATCAGTCAGAAGCGCAGCATGTTAGAAAACGTAATGCTGACCGATTCCGTGGAAACCCACAAGGCACGCCTGCATAAAGCCGGTTTTGAGCATAGCGAGCTGTGGTTCCAGTGCTTTAACTTTGGTTCACTGGTGGCATTAAAAGCAGAGGACGCTGCATGATCGACTTTGGTAACTTTTATTCTCTGATTGCCAAAAATCATCTTTCACACTGGCTCGAAACGCTGCCCGCGCAGATTGCTAACTGGCAGCGCGAGCAGCAGCACGGTCTGTTTAAACAGTGGTCCAACGCGGTGGAATTTCTGCCTGAAATTAAACCGTATCGTCTGGATTTATTGCATAGCGTAACTGCCGAAAGCGAAGAACCACTCAGCGCTGGGCAGATTAAGCGCATTGAAACGCTGATGCGCAACCTGATGCCGTGGCGCAAAGGGCCGTTCTCACTGTATGGCGTCAACATTGATACCGAATGGCGTTCCGACTGGAAATGGGATCGTGTTCTGCCACATCTTTCTGATTTAACCGGGCGCACCATCCTTGATGTCGGCTGCGGCAGCGGCTATCACATGTGGCGCATGATTGGCGCAGGCGCACACCTTGCGGTGGGTATCGACCCTACGCAACTATTCCTCTGCCAGTTTGAAGCAGTGCGTAAACTGTTAGGTAACGACCAACGGGCGCATCTGCTGCCGTTAGGGATTGAACAACTTCCGGCACTGAAAGCCTTTGATACCGTCTTTTCGATGGGCGTGCTTTATCATCGTCGTTCACCGCTGGAGCATCTCTGGCAGTTAAAAGACCAACTGGTCAATGAAGGTGAACTGGTGCTTGAAACGCTGGTTATTGATGGCGACGAAAACACGGTGCTGGTACCAGGCGATCGTTACGCACAAATGCGTAATGTTTATTTCATCCCGTCGGCCCTGGCGTTGAAAAACTGGCTGAAGAAGTGTGGTTTTGTTGATATTCGCATTGCGGATGTGAGCGTCACCACTACAGAAGAGCAGCGTCGTACCGAGTGGATGGTCACCGAATCGCTGGCAGATTTTCTTGATTCACATGATCCGGGTAAAACGGTAGAAGGTTATCCTGCGCCTAAACGCGCGGTGCTGATTGCGCGTAAGCCGTAAAGGTCTGGTATTACTGCCGAATGCGGCGTGAACGCCTTATCCGGCCTACAAAACCTTGCTAATTCAATATATTGCAGGGACTATGTAGGCCTGATAAGCATAGCGCATCAGGCAGTTTTGCGTTTGCATAACCTCAGCGCCCGTTTCCGGGCGCTATTCACTTCTTACGCCTGAACAGCAGGCTGATCAAATGCCGTTAACTTCGGCGCATTGCCCGTATATTTTTCGATATACACCAGCGCAGAGTTACCGGCACAGGCATTCGCCAGCTGCGAACTGGGGATATCCGCCGTTAACACGTTCGCACTGCCGTTTTTACACAAGCCATTTTCCAGATCTGGCCATGCACCTTCATGCACGCATACCACGCCTTTTTTGATCCCGTCAGTCACCACAGCGCCTGTCAGGATCTGACCACGTTTATTCCAGACACGGACCAGATCGCCATTCTCAATACCAAAGCGAGCAGCATCTTCGGTGTGAATTGTGATCGGCTCACGATCGGCAACCGCATATTTTTTACGCAGCTCCGCATAGTTAAGCTGACTGTGTAGACGATGTGCCGGATGCGCGGTCAGAAGCTGCAACTGCTTCTCGTCGGCGGTACCTTTCCACTCATCAGGCGCAAGCCAGGTTGGGTGTGCCGGGCAATCCTTATAGCCAAATTTTTCCAGCGTTTTTGAATAGATTTCAATTTTGCCGCTTGGCGTACCCAGCGCATTTTTCACCGGATCGGCGCGGAAATCACCATAGCGAACATATTGCTCGTTCTTCTCGCTGCGGCGCATTTCAAGCAGTTTATTTTGCTGCCAGAAGGCATTAAACATTGGCATAGTCACGCGTTGCGCACGCGCACCTTTCTGAGCGGCATCATAGAAAAATTTCAGCCACGCCATTTCATCTTTACCTTCGGTATAGATCTCTTTTCCGCCAGGTTTCAGTAATTCCGCAAGATCGGCAAACACGTCAAAATCGTTACGCGCTTCAAATTGCGGAGCGACAGCTTGCTTCATCGGCACAATATGCTGGTTGCTGTAATCACCGGTCATCGTTAAGTCATTGCGCTCAAACGATGTGGTGATCGGTAATACGATATCTGCGTGTTTGGCTGCTGCGGTCCAGTAGCATTCAGAAACGACGATCATCTCCGGTTTCTGCCATGCCTTGATCAGACGATTCGTATCCTGGTGATGGGTAAAGTTACCGCCACCCGCCCACCAGATCATTTTGATATTTGGGTACGTTTGCTCTTTACCGTTGTGCTGATATTTCCCGCCAGGATTTTCCAGCGCATCGACAATACGGGCGACCGGAATCGCGGTCATTCCGCCATCATCAGCTTCCTCACTTGCCTGTCCGGCAATCGCCGCAGACATTTCTGGCAGCACGCCGCCAACTCGCGTCGGGTTGCCACCGTTGGAGTAATGATAAGAGAATCCAAAACCGCCGCCCGGTGTACCAATTTGCCCTAACATCGCCGCCAGCGTCACCAGCATCCAGTGTTTCTGTTCACCGTATTGCTGGCGTTGGATCCCCCAACCAGCCATCAGCATCGTGCGATTCGCCGCCATCAGTTCTGCAAGTTTGACAATCTGCGCTTCCGGTACGCCAGTAATTTCTGCCGCCCAGGCCGCGCTCTTCGGCGTATTATCATTCTTGCCGGTCAGATACTCTTCAAACTGCGAATAGCCGGTGGTGTATTTCTCAAGGAAGGCTTTATCGTGCTTACCTTGTGTCATCAGGGTATGCGCGATGCCTAACATCAGCGCCACGTCGGTCCCCATATTCGGCGCAATCCAGGTCGCGTTATCGCCAAAGAACTCGATGGTTTCGGAACGGATAGGGTCGATGGCAATCACCGGTTTGCCCGATTTTTTCAGCTGATGGAAGTATTCCAGCCCTTGCTCATCGGTACTGCTCCAGGCAATTTTTAAGGTATTCAGCGGGTTCATGCCCCACAACACCACCACCTGACTGTTTTCCAGAATCAGCGGCCAGGAAGTCTGCTGTTCATAGACCTCCACAGAACCGACAACGTGCGGCATGATCACCTGCGCGGCCCCGGTAGAGTAATCGCCACTATGCCCGGAATATCCCCCCGCCAGATTCATATAACGTTGCATCAGCGTTTGCGCTTTATGCAGCACCCCTGATGAACGCCAGCCGTAAGATCCAGCAAAAATGGCCGATGGTCCGTTAGCTTTACGAATGCGATCGTGTTGCTCATGAATCAGTTTTAATGCTTGTTCCCAGCTCACCTGTACATAGGTATCTTCGCCACGACCTTTTGCCGGTTGCAATGGATTGTCGAGATAACTTTTTCTCACCATCGGATGCTGAATACGCGCCGTAGTGTGTACCTGATCCGCCGCCGTAGACTGTAAGGAGTTCGGGATGGTCTTCGCCAGCGCGCCTGTAGAAGAAACAATCTTACCGTCCTTCACTTCTACACTCATCGCTCCCCAACGACCCGCGGTGAGGATTTTTCCGCCCTTCTCTTCTGCCCATGCGGGTAACGGCGTAGCCGATGTCACCACCAGCGCCCCGGCAGCAATACCGCTATGTTTAATAAACTCACGTCTTGTTAATGTCATAACTTCCTCCCTGATCTACGAGGATCACAGTTTTTCGGTAATATCTTTGGCGTTGTACTGGAAGTACCGCGTCAAAATGTCCAGTTCGTTTTCGCTCATGCTGGTTCGCGCCCCCATTCCTTTGGCGATAGAGGGCCAGGCATTGACGGTGTAATGGTCAGCGGCAATAGGCGCATGGCAGCCAGCACAATAGGTGTCATCGAGTTTTTCAGCGTATTGCCATAACGGTTTACGATCCGCTAATACGGGATCGATTAGCGCCCCTTGTAAAGACGCCTGACGCCATTGATTGCCGTATTCGTCAGCCTGCCATTCCCCGTTTACCGTTAGCGCCTTGATACCTTCTTCACTTAATGTGGCTAGCGCCAGACGTTGACCTGCCGCCAGGTAGAGCGTGCTTTCACTGCCCTGCATTTGATAACCCTGCAACAGAACGATCGGCTGTTTGCCACTGGCATCAACGACGGTGAGATCGGTACCAGGATTCACAGTGGCCAGTTCGCCTATGCGGGAAGGTTTGAAAGGATAAATATGTGCGCCATTGGTCACAGAAGTGGCAGCCTGACTTTCCAGTTCATGCACCGCGTTGTCATCCATTTTTATTTCTGGCGGGAAATGGGCAATTCCTTTATGACAATCAATACACGTTTCACCGTCCTTTTGCGCTTTGGTATGCATTTTCTGCGCAGATTCACTTTGCGAGGCAATATCCATCGCATCAAAAGAATGGCAACTACGGCACGTTGCAGAATCCGATGCTTTTAATTCTTTCCATACTGTTTCGGCCATTTCCTGACGATGCGCTTCGAACTTATCGTCACTGTCTATTTTGCCGCTAACAAATTCATGATAAATATCTTTAGATGCTTTTAATTTGGCAAATAAATAATCCATCCCTGACTTTGGAATATGGCAATCGGCACATTCCGCACGTATCCCTTTCTGGTTCGAAAAGTGGACAGTTCCCTGATATTCCTCAAAAGGTTTACTCATCGAGTGGCAGGAAAGACAAAATGCTGTATCCGACGTTTTATGTAAGGCTTTTTGCGCAAGCAATAACCCGCCGCCACCAACCACAACCGCTATCAGCAGAAAAAATAACCCAATGCGTTTTTTCCCTCGCATAGATTCCTCTAATTAAATTCCAGGACACCGATATCATTGTATAAATAAATATACAACGAATTGACCACTTGCTTAATTCGGCACAACACTGCCTGAAATAATCGATAAAGAATATGATTTATTACAATGTAATCATTAATTGCGAAAGAATAACCCAGTCGTTATTTATAATATATATTTGTCAGTTTTAGTAATTTAAATCGCATAATTAATGTGAATATATAATACATTTTAAGCACCACGCTATGCGCACTGTCACCCGTTCTACACATCACGGCAATCGTTCATTTTTTATACTGACAGGGAATAAAAAAAGGCCCCTGTTGAAATTGCAGGGGCCTGGTACGAGCAAGCATCATATTGGGCGACATGATGCAACGGTAAAAATCATTTGGCCTGATGGCGTTCAATGATTCCTTTCATTTCAGCAACCGCCGCCCCGTCTACGACATAACGCGAATACTCGTCCGCGTGTGCATCTGATGACATGGACAATCCTTGATTACGATAACGCATCGGTGAGGCTTGCCACGCTCCCGCGGAGCTATGGACTTCCAGCACTCCGGCATCGAGGAAGTGGTGCAGGTTTTCTGCACGGACTCCTGCTCCGGCCATGATGATTGGAGTATCACCATAGGCAATAAGTTCCATAATTTTTGATAAACCTTGCAGAGCGTCTGATTTTTGCCCGGAAGTCAGTACCCGGGCAATGCCCAATTGTGCAAGATTATTCAGTGTATTTAATGGGTTAGCACACATATCGAAGGCACGATGAAAAGTAACGGCCAACGGACCGGCAGCTGACATTATTTTTTCCATTCGTGGCATATCGACATTACCGTCAACATCGAGAACGCCCGTCACCAGTCCCGGAAAGCCTAATTCGCGGACAGTACGAACATCCTCAAGAATGGCGGCAAACTCGCCGTCGCTGTAGCAAAAATCACCACCGCGCGGGCGGATGATCGGATGTACGGGAATCGTTATCTGCTGGCGCACGGATTTAAGCACGCCCAGCGACGGCGTTAAACCCCCTTCTTTCGGAGCCGCACACAATTCAATTCTGTCAGCGCCATTTTGATGCGCCGTTAGTGCGCATTCCATGCTGTAACAGCAAATTTCCAGTAATGCCATTTTTGCTCCTTAATTACGCCAACTGCTCGCTGGCAACGATCTCTTCAATGGACCACGGATGAAATTTAATCGTCGTTTTGCCATCGGTGACCGCCAGCGTCGGATTCGGTAATCGCTCATGCTCACCTTTTGGCGAACTGGTTTTAACTGAGATCCCTGGCAGGCTGAGACCTTCATCAGAAAGCAACGCCAGCGCACGGGCATTCAGCGTTTCTGGCTCGCCCGGCAGAACGATTTCAATATGTTCCCAACCTTCGTGCGGGTAACGTTTTTCCCCGGGCCACGGTAGCTCCACAATGGAAAACTGCCAGTGCGCAACCTGTACCGGTTCATGCAATTTAAACAGACAAATCGGCCTGCCATTGATCATATTTTCTGACAGGAGTTCGCCGCACTGTTCAAACCCGCGACGCCAGCGTTCAGCGGTGGCGTTTTGATGGCAACGCAAAGAAATGTGATCGGCAGTCAGCGGAGTGATATCCAGCCCCAGACGGCGGGAAAGTTCATCTAATGCGTGGGTAAATCGCGGTAAATCCGATGCAATATCCTGCAGCTCGTCGATAGATTGCCAGTTCGCCATAATCACTCTTCGTCTTTCAGTAAAAGCGTTAATTTACCCTGTTGCCCTGCGCCAACCAACCGCTGATTTCACGCCGCTTCTGATGCAATAGTGAAAACGGCAATACGCCACGCGCACGTTGCTGACGAAAACAGCCATTTGCAGTATACTCCCGCCCTAATTTCTTTAACTGGTGCGGGCAATTTTTGCTCGCTTCATCAATGTAAGGTATTCCGGTGAATATTCAGGCTCTTCTCTCAGAAAAAGTCCGTCAGGCCATGATTGCGGCAGGCGCGCCTGCGGATTGCGAACCGCAGGTTCGTCAGTCAGCAAAAGTTCAGTTCGGCGACTATCAGGCTAACGGCATGATGGCAGTTGCTAAAAAACTGGGTATGGCACCGCGACAATTAGCAGAGCAGGTGCTGACTCATCTGGATCTTAACGGTATCGCCAGCAAAGTTGAGATCGCCGGTCCAGGCTTTATCAACATTTTCCTTGATCCGGCATTCCTGGCTGAACATGTTCAGCAGGCGCTGGCGTCAGATCGTCTCGGTGTTGCTACGCCAGAAAAACAGACCATTGTGGTTGACTACTCTGCGCCGAACGTGGCGAAAGAGATGCATGTCGGTCACCTGCGCTCTACCATTATTGGTGACGCGGCAGTGCGTACTCTGGAGTTCCTCGGTCACAAAGTGATTCGCGCGAACCACGTCGGCGACTGGGGTACTCAGTTCGGTATGCTGATTGCGTGGCTGGAAAAACAGCAGCAGGAAAACGCCGGTGAAATGGAACTGGCTGACCTTGAAGGTTTCTACCGCGATGCGAAAAAGCATTACGATGAAGATGAAGAGTTCGCTGAGCGCGCACGTAACTACGTGGTAAAACTGCAAAGCGGTGACGAATACTTCCGCGAGATGTGGCGCAAACTGGTCGACATCACCATGACGCAGAACCAGATCACCTACGATCGTCTGAACGTGACGCTGACCCGCGATGACGTGATGGGCGAAAGCCTCTACAACCCGATGCTGCCGGGTATCGTAGCGGACCTGAAAGCCAAAGGTCTGGCAGTAGAAAGCGAAGGCGCAACCGTCGTATTCCTTGATGAGTTCAAAAACAAGGAAGGCGAACCGATGGGCGTGATCATTCAGAAGAAAGATGGCGGCTATCTTTACACCACTACTGATATCGCCTGTGCGAAATATCGTTATGAAACACTGCATGCCGATCGCGTGCTGTATTACATCGACTCCCGTCAGCATCAACACCTGATGCAGGCATGGGCGATCGTCCGTAAAGCAGGCTATGTGCCGGAATCCGTACCGCTGGAACACCACATGTTCGGCATGATGCTGGGCAAAGACGGCAAACCGTTCAAAACCCGCGCGGGCGGTACGGTGAAACTGGCCGATCTGCTGGATGAAGCCCTGGAGCGTGCACGTCGTCTGGTGGCAGAAAAGAACCCGGATATGTCAGCTGACGAGCTGGAAAAACTGGCCAATGCGGTGGGTATCGGCGCGGTGAAATACGCGGATCTCTCCAAAAACCGCACTACCGACTACATCTTCGACTGGGACAACATGCTGGCGTTTGAGGGTAATACCGCGCCATACATGCAGTATGCTTACACGCGTGTTTTGTCTGTGTTCCGTAAAGCAGAAATTAACGAAGAGCAACTGGCTTCAGCTCCAGTAATCATCCGTGAAGATCGTGAAGCGCAACTGGCTGCTCGTCTGCTGCAGTTTGAAGAAACCCTCACCGTGGTTGCCCGTGAAGGCACGCCGCACGTGATGTGTGCTTACCTGTACGATCTGGCTGGTCTGTTCTCTGGCTTCTACGAGCACTGCCCGATCCTCAGCGCAGAAAACGAAGAAGTGCGTAACAGCCGTCTGAAACTGGCACAACTGACAGCGAAGACGCTGAAGCTGGGTCTGGATACGCTGGGTATTGAGACTGTAGAGCGTATGTAATCGCGTTATGTGTCAAAGGCCGATGTCGCAGTTACGGACATCGGCTTTTTTATCACCGCCGATAATTCACAATCACTTCATTACGTTGTACTTTCAGCGGCGGAATTAACCGCCCACCGCCAGGCACTTCCCAGATAAAGCGCAACGGTTCTGCCGCCGCTATAGCGGAAAAGGCCACGGTGGTTCCGCTCTGCCCCTCTAATTCGACACAACGAGATTGTGAGCATAAACGT
Organism: Escherichia sp. E3659; assembly: GCF_005781135.1. NCBI lineage: Bacteria > Pseudomonadati > Pseudomonadota > Gammaproteobacteria > Enterobacterales > Enterobacteriaceae > Escherichia > Escherichia sp. E3659. Next base: position 343,550 of record NZ_VATQ01000002.1, read on the forward strand.
ACCCGCAGTCCCGCGGGGGTCGGACCGATAAGCTGATAACGCCACGCCACCAGCGTCATCAATCCTGAAACAGGTTGTCGCGAAGAAAGGGGCGCAGAAGACATCGACTCCCCGCGATGATTTAGCGTAATTCCGACACTACTTGCCTGCCACATCCCCTCCCCGGCGGCTTGCGCCAGCAGCGGAAACAATAATATTGCTAATAAGGTTCTCATCATTTACCGCCAATTGTCGCCGTCATGCGGATATGTCGGTTATCAGATAGTTCAAGATTCGACAGCACCACTAACTGCGGCAAGCTGCGGCGCAGGAAGCGAGACAATAATGGTCGCAGCGCGTGGTTCACCAACAAAACTGGCGGCGCACCCAACATCTCCTGACGGGATAGCGCTTCCTGAGTTTGCGCCAGTAAACGATCCGCCAGCCCTGGTTCCAGTCCGCCCCCGCCCTGCAACGCCTGTAGTAACAAACGTTCCAGCGGTGTATCGAGGCCAATAACATGGACTTCATCTTTGCCAGGAAACCACTGCTGGGTAATCGCCCGTCCCAACGCCACGCGCACGACGGCGGTTAATTCATGTGGATCGCTTTGGATGGGCGCATGCTCCGCCAGCGTTTCGAGAATGGTGCGCATATCGCGAATCGGCACCTTTTCATCGAGCAGATTTTGCAGCACTTTATGTAGCGTGGTGAGCGTGACAACACCAGGAACGAGATCTTCCGTCAGCTTTGGCATCTCCTGAGCGACGCGATCCAGCAGCTGTTGCGCCTCCTGGCGACCAAACAACTCTGCGGCATGCTGGCTAATGAGATGGTTAAGATGCGTTGCCACCACTGTGCTGGCCTCAACCACGGTGTACCCCTGAATCTGCGCCTGTTCTTTTAGCGCACTTTCGATCCAGATAGCGTTCAGACCAAAAGCCGGATCGACGGTCGCTTCACCAGGTAACGTCCCGGCAGCGGTACCAGGGTTAATCGCCAACCAACGCCCCGGATAAGCATCGCCACTGCCAATCTCTACGCCTTTCATCAAAATACGATAACGTGCCGGTTGCAAATCCATATTGTCGCGAATGTGCACCACCGGCGGCAGGAAGCCCATTTCCTGAGCAAATTTCTTACGAATACTACGAATACGGCCCAGCAACTCGCCATCCTGCTGGAAATCAACCATCGGGATCAGTCGATAGCCCACTTCCATTCCCAGAGAATCTTCCAGTTGCACATCGTTCCACGTCGCTTCGACAACGGCATTATTCTCTGCCATTTTTACCGGTTTGGGTTCGGCAGGCGCTTTTTGTTCGCGTCCGCGGATCCACCAGGCCAGCCCGAGCAATCCCGCCGTGAACAGCAAAAATACCAGGTTCGGCATTCCAGGCACCAGGCCGAGTAAACCGAGCACGGCGGCGCTTAACAACATAACGCTTGGGTTACTGAAAAGCTGATTCACCATCTGCTCGCCAACATCCTGATCGGTGCTGACACGCGTAACGATGACCCCCGCGGCGGTAGAAATCACCAGCGCCGGGATTTGTGCCACCAGACCGTCGCCAATGGTCAATAGCGTATAACTTTCCGCCGCGTGTCCCATGCTCATGCCATGTTGCAGCACACCGACCAGCAATCCGCCGACAACGTTAATGACCATGATGAGGATCCCGGCGATGGCATCACCACGAACAAATTTACTTGCCCCGTCCATTGAGCCGTAAAAGTCGGCTTCCTGAGTCACTTCAGAGCGGCGTTTTTTCGCCTCATCTTCACCAATCAATCCGGCGTTCAGGTCGGCGTCAATCGCCATCTGCTTACCCGGCATACCATCGAGAACAAAGCGCGCACCCACTTCTGCGATACGCCCGGCACCTTTGGTAATGACCATAAAGTTGATGATCACGAGGATGACGAACACCACGATACCGATAGCGAAATTGCCACCAACGAGGAAGTGACCGAACGCTTCGACCACCTTCCCTGCCGCCGCCGCGCCCGTATGTCCTTCCATCAAAATGATACGGGTTGAAGCCACGTTAAGAGCCAGACGCAACAGCGTGGTGAACAGCAGGATTGTCGGAAAGGCGGCAAACTCAAGCGTGCGCTGGGTAAACATCGCCACCAGCAACACCATGATCGACAAGGCGATATTAAAGGTAAACAGCAGGTCGAGAATGAATGCAGGCAATGGCAGCACCATCATCGACAAAATCAGCAAGATCAAAATCGGTCCGGCAAGGATCTGCCATTGTGTCGATTTCAGGTTTGCAGGCAGGCGCAGCATCGCGGCCAGATTACTCATGGGTCGGTTTCTCGTTAATAAAATCCAGGGCTTCCGGCACCGGAAGATGAGTTGGTTGTACAGGGCGCTGTCCACCAGCCAGACGCCAACGTTTCAGTTGCCAGACCCAGGCCAGCACTTCCGCCACGGCGGCATATAGTTGACCAGGTATTTGTTGACCGATCTCCGCATGTCGATACAGCGCGCGCGCCAGCGGCGGCGCTTCGAGGGTCGGGACGCTATTTTCAGCGGCTATTTCACGAATGCGTAATGCCACCAGCCCCGCGCCCTTGGCAACGACTTTTGGCGCACTCATTTTGTTTTCGTCGTACTGCAAAGCCACTGAGTAGTGAGTTGGGTTATTGACGATAACGTCCGCTTTCGGCACATCGGCCATCATCCGCCGCCGCGCCGCAGCTCGCTGCATCTGACGGATTCGCCCTTTGACATGAGGGTCGCCTTCGCTTTGTTTGAACTCATCACGAATATCCTGCCGTGACATACGCAGCTTTTTCAGGTGGCTGAAGATTTGGAAAAAGACGTCAAATCCCACCATCGGAATAACGCCAAGCACCACCAGCAGTGCGCACAGCCCTACCAGATCCATCGCATTACCCATGGCGGTAACCGGAGACTCGGCCATTAAGCGCATCATTTGCGGCCAGTGGTGCCAGAGATAAAACCCCGTCACACTGCCGACCAGGATGGATTTCAAAATCGCTTTAAGCAACTCCGCACCGGTTTGTGCCGAAAACATCCGTTTAATGCCCGGTAGCGGATTGAGTTTGGAAAACTTCGGCTGCAAGGATTTGCCGCTAAATACCAGGCCACCCAACATCACCGGCGAAACGAGCGCCACCAGCACCACGCCGCTAATCAGCGGCAGCAGCGCCAGCATGGCTTCTCTGATCAGCAGAATAATCTGCCCGAGGATCAGATTCGGGTCATTGATGATGCTGTGATCAAAATGCAATCCCGCGGAGAGCATGCCCGACAATCGACGAGCCAGCGACACACCGCCAAACCAGATAACACACACGCCCACTAACAAAATCAGCAGCGACGTTAATTCACGGGAACGCGGGATTTGCCCCTCTTCCCGCGCTTTTTCAAGTCGGTGAGGTGTGGGGGCTTCTGTTTTGTCGTCGCTCTCGTCAGACACGTCGCCAATCCTGGAAAGAGTAATAAGCGTGAATGATGCCAGAGCGCAAAGCGTTCAATGGTTTGAGTAAGGGGTAAAAAAGGCGGGATTTAGGGCTTTTGCTGCCACACATCATGCATAGTGTGCGTTTGTCGGATGCGGCGTCATCCGACCGCCTGATGTGACGCGGCCGCGTCACATCAGGCAATACAAATCAGAATCCAAGGCTATCCAACAAATCGTCCACCTGGTCCTGACTGGCTACTACACCGGCTTTGCTGGTATCAACCTGCGGTCCATTCAGCAAACTCTGGCTTTCACGTTTCGGACGTGCATCCTGCTCTGGGATATTTTCCAGCAGCACCATTAGCAACTGGCGTTCAATCTCCTGAATGACATCCATCATTCGTTTAATGACCTGCCCGGTGAGGTCCTGAAAATCCTGCGCCATCATGATTTCCAGCAACTGCGCATTGGTAAAACCGGTATGCGTCGGCACATCCGCCAGAAATTGCCGTGTATCGGTCACCAGTTCGCGAGCGTCGGCAAGGTCAATGGGATCGGCAAACCAGTCATCCCAGCGTTGGGTTAACGCTTTTGCTGATTTCTCCATGTGATCCTGATGCGGTTGTGAGGCCTCAACACTGTTCAGCGCCCGCTCCGCAGCCTGGGCAGTCATCTGCACAACGTAGTACAAACGATCGCGGGCATCGGGGATGGCTTCCGCCGCTTCTGCAATGGCCTGGTCCAGCCCCAGCTCCCGCAGACTGTCGCGCAGCATACGCGTCAGGCTGCCGATGCGCGCAATGATATCGCCAGCAGAATTTTCATCAGCAGGTTTAATTGATGGTTGCATCATAGTCGCATCCTCACATGCCCAGTTTCTCAAAGATTTTGTTGAGTTTTTCCTCCAGCGTCGCGGCGGTAAATGGCTTAACCACGTAGCCACTGGCCCCCGCTTGTGCTGCGGCAATAATGTTTTCTTTCTTCGCTTCCGCAGTCACCATTAACACCGGCAAGGCTGACATCGCGCCATCAGCACGAATCGTTTTCAGCAATTCCAGGCCGTCCATGTTTGGCATGTTCCAGTCGGAGATAACAAAACCATATCCTCCCGCCTGCAACTTATTGAGAGCATCGGCGCCATCCTCCGCTTCCTCAACATTATTAAATCCAAGCTCTTTCAGCAGGTTACGCACGATGCGTCGCATGGTGGAAAAGTCATCCACAACCAAAAATTTAAGCTCTTTATCCGCCATCTCACACTCCTGATTTAAATACGTATCGCCTGTCCGGCACTGATTTTTGCCAGCATTTGCTGGCTTACCTGGCTAAGATCGACCACTTCGCAAACGCCACCCATATTGATGGCCTCGCGCGGCATGCCGAACACCACGCTGCTTGCTTCATTTTGCGCAAGAGTCCATGCCCCCGCCTGACGCATTGCTAACATTCCCGCCGCGCCGTCGTTGCCCATGCCCGTCAGGATCACCCCAACCGCATTACGCCCCGCCTGTTTGGCCACCGAATGGAACAACACATCTACCGATGGCCGATGGCGATTAACCGCCGGACCATCGTGAATTTTGATTTGATAATTCGCGCCGCTACGCGCCAGTTCCATATGCCGATCGCCCGGGGCGATATAGGCATGCCCCGGCAAGACGCGTTCTCCGTCCTCGGCTTCTTTCACGCCGATTTGGCACAGCTTATTAAGTCTGTCGGCAAAAGAGCGGGTAAAACCGGGCGGCATATGCTGGGTAATTAACAGTGCCGGGCTGGAAAGCGGCAACGGTTGCAATACGTGACGAATCGCCTCAGTTCCCCCCGTTGAGGCGCCAATCGCAATCAGTTTTTCTGAACTCAAGAGCGGTCCGGCCTTCAGCGTTGTCGGTGCCGATAACGGTTTATGCGCAGTAAGGCTTGCCCTTGCTGCTGTACGCACCTTTTCGGCAATCATTTCGCTATACGCCAGCATTCCTTCGCGGATCCCCAGTTGCGGTTTGGTGACAAAATCTATCGCCCCCAACTCCAGAGCACGCAGCGTGACTTCGGAACCTTTGCCAGTCAGAGAAGAAACCATCACTACTGGCATCGGTCGCAAACGCATTAATTTTTCGAGGAAATCCAGTCCATCCATACGCGGCATTTCGACATCCAGCGTCAGCACATCAGGGTTGAATTTCTTAATCAAATCACGCGCGACCAGCGGATCGGGAGCCGTCGCTACCATTTCCATGTCACTATGACTATTGATGATTTCTGTCATTATCTGGCGCATCAGTGCCGAATCATCGACCGACAACACCCTGATTTTGCTCATCGTTAATCCTTACTTAGCGCATACACCGTCTGTCCACGCAATGTGAAGCTGCGCTCAAGGTGGCTAAAGTTTTCAGAGTGACCCGCAAACAATAATCCGTCGGGTTTAAGCAGCGGTACAAAGCGGCGCAAAATCTCCTGCTGGGTCGTTTGATCGAAGTAGATCATGACGTTACGACAGAAGATCGCATCGAACGGCCCCGGCGCAGCGTACTGTTTCGCCAGCAAATTCAGCGGGGAAAAATCGATAGCGTTCGCCAGTGCCTGACGCACACGCACCAGCCCTTGATGCGGCCCTGTGCCGCGCATGAAGTAGCGCTGGAGTTGTTGCGGCGTCAGGTTTTTCAGCTCTTCATGGCGATAAATGCCGCTTCTGGCTTTCTCCAGCACTTCGGTGTCGATATCGCTGGCGAACACTTTCCAGCGTCCGGGCGCGGTGCCCAGCGTGTCCGCCAGCGTCATCGCAATGCTGTACGGTTCTTCACCTGTCGATGCCGCCGCACTCCATACGCGATATTCACCAGAGGCGTGGCGAGCGTGCTCCGAGAGCAATGGGAAATGATGCCCCTCGCGGAAAAATGCCGTCAGGTTTGTGGTCAACGAATTAATAAACGCCTGCCACTCGCCGCTGTGCTGATTAGATTCCAGTAAATTCAGATAATGGCCGAAGTCTGCAAGCCCCAGCGAGCGCAAACGGCGCACCAGGCGGTTGTAAACCATGTCGCGTTTGTGGTCCGCCAGGACTATCCCCGCACGTTGATAGATCAATTGACTTATCCGCCGAAAATGCGCGTCGGAAAGCGCCAGGCGCTCGGTCATCTGTAACAATAAAGACGTTTGCCCGCAGGGCAGAGATGATGTCATAGCGCCTTCTCAGTCACTTCAGGATACCCCTGGCGCAGCCTGTAACTGCGCCAATTGTGTTGTATAACGACCTATAAATAACGCCACCAGAGATGATAAGCGCGAGGTTCTGTTGCATCATCAGCCTCATCTGGCGGCGATGGTGCTTGAGTAAAAAAACATCAAAATGTTTCCCAGTTTGGATCTTGTTCAGTAATACGCAATCGCGGCTGTGCGGGTGGTTGTTCAGTACCATGGCGGGATTGTGATTGTGGTTTATTCGTTTGCGAGCGGGCAGTCAGACGGAACGCGGAAACCGCTTGCGTTAAACGACTGGCCTGTTCTTCCAGCGCAGCTGCGGCGGAAGCTGATTCCTGCACCAGCGATGCGTTCTGTTGCGTAACGCGATCCATTTCGGACACTGCCAACGCCACTTGATCGATACCGCGACTCTGTTCGTCCGATGCCGAGGCAATCTCGCCCATAATGTCGGTAACACGGGTGACGGCATTGACAATATTAGTCATGGTTTCCCCGGCACTTTCTACCAGCACCGAACCGGTATCAACGCGGGAGGCGGAATCTTCAATCAGCGCTTTGATCTCTTTTGCCGCCTGGGCGCTGCGACTGGCGAGATTACGCACTTCGCCCGCCACCACGGCAAAACCACGCCCCTGTTCCCCGGCTCGGGCGGCTTCAACAGCCGCGTTCAGTGCCAGGATATTGGTCTGGAAAGCAATGCCATCAATAACGCTAATAATGTCGGCAATTTTCTGCGAACTGTCGGCAATTTCGTGCATGGTTTTCACCACACCGTCCACGACTTTGCCACCATGCTGAGCAGTGTCGGAGGCACTTTGCGCCAGTTGCGAGGCTTGACGGGCGTTATCGGCGTTCTGTTTCACCGTTGCAGTGAGCTGTTCCATGCTGGCGGCCGTTTCTTCCAGCGCCGATGCTTGCTGTTCAGTACGGGAGGAAAGATCGGTATTACCCGCAGCAATTTCACGTGTACCGGCATAGATGGCATCTGAACCTTCTCGCACATGGTTGACCGTGTCAGTAAGAGAACCTTGCATATGTGAAATGCTCTGTGCCAGGTCGCCCATTTCACTACGCCCGGCAATGCTGAGGGTATTCGCCAGATTGCCACCAGCAATTTCTCGGATGTGAGAAATGATCTTCGCTAACGGGTTAAGTAGCATGCGACGGATGCCGTACCACGCCACCAGCAGAATCAATACCACCACCAGCACGATAACCGCCAGTTGCCACTGGGCAAATCGGTAATCATCCGCGTTGTCAGTGACGATATCTTGATACCGTTTTTCACTACTGAGGGCGTACTGGGCAAAGGCTTCGCCCATCGCATTTTGCATTCCCTGGGTTGGCTGAGCGAAATAGGCTCCAGTATTGCCATAATCAAGATAATCAATCAGTTCTGTTAATGCTGTGTGATAGTTTTTATATTTTTCGTCGATATTACGACTGGTAGCGACCATTTCCGGTAACGGTGCCATGCTTTTGAATTTTTTATAATGGATTGCAGCCTGGGCCAATGTTTTCCTGGCGCTATCAAGCAATTCAACTTTGGCGTTACTTTGCTGATTGGATGAATCCATCATCATCCGCACGGCTGAACGACTCAGATTAATGCGCGTTTGCAGCATTAAATCCCAGGTTGAGGTCAACTCGCTCTGTTGTTCGCGTAATTGATTGGAAACCACAAAACTTTTCTGGCTATGGTGAAGAGAAGAAAAAAACAGACTTCCGGAAATAAGCTGTAACAGTGCGAATACCCCCAGCACCATTACCAACAGCGTGACTACGCGGATACGGTTAATCATAAGGCACCTTCCTGAAAACAAGTTGATTCCGTTATCGGCAGGAAGGAGGGAAACTTTATTTCTGATGCCAGTCATGGCGAAATTAAAATGAAAAACCCGATCCGCAGGGTATCGGGCTCATTTCATTTGAGTACAGTGGGATAAATTATGCGACTTCTGATGCCGTGCTATCCAACAGCGCCATCTCTTCGCTATTCAGCAGTTTTTCGATATTAACCAGAATTAGCATGCGATCGCCCAGCGCGCCCAGGCCGGTGAGGTATTCTGTGGAAAGCGTCACAGCAAATTCCGGTGCCGGGCGAATTTGTTCCGTCGTCAACGAAAGAACATCTGAAACGCCATCTACCACAATGCCGACCACCCGCTGCCCAAGATTCAGAACGATAACCACCGTGTTATCGTTGTACTCCACATCCACCTGGCTGAACTTAATACGCAAATCGATAATTGGCACAATCACGCCGCGCAGATTAGTGACGCCTTTGATAAACGCGGGTGTATTGGCAATCCGCGTAACCTGATCGTAGCCACGGATCTCCTGCACTTTCAGAATATCGATGCCGTACTCTTCGTCACCGAGGGTAAATACCAGAAACTCCTGGCCTGACGGTTCGCTGGCCAGCTTTGTTACATTTGTCATACCGGTCATATTTATTCCCTTTTTACTCAATCAGGCGGCAGTATTCGCCATACGTTGTTCGCGGTTTATCGCCTGCAAGGCGGAGACATCAACAATCAGTGCCACGCTGCCGTCGCCAAGAATGGTTGCAGCAGAAATGCCAGGGACTTTGCGATAGTTACTTTCAAGGTTTTTAACCACCACCTGATGTTGACCAATTAACTGATCCACCAGCAAGGCGTAGCGGCGACCGCCACTTTGCAGGATGACAACAATCCCCTGTGTAGCTTCGGTTTTCGCGCCTGCGACGTTGAACACTTTCCACAGTTCGACGATGGGCAGATATTCACCACGCACTTCCAGTACTCGCTCGCCGCCTGCCAGTGGATGGAGATCGGCTTCACGAGGTTGTAGTGATTCCATGACGGCGTTCAGCGGCAGAATGAAAACTTCGTCAGCAACGCGTACCGACATGCCATCGAGGATCGCCAGCGTAAGCGGCAGTAAAATGCGGATTGTGGTGCCAACGCCCTGCTTCGACTGGATTTCAACGTGGCCCCCCATCTCCTGGATATTACGTTTAACGACATCCATGCCGACGCCGCGCCCGGAAACATCGGTGACCTGCTCCGCCGTGGAAAAACCAGGGGCGAATATCAACATCGCCACTTCGTCGTCAGTCATATTGTCGCTAACGCTCAGACCTTGTGAGACGGCTTTTGCCAGAATCCGCTCTCGATTAAGCCCCGCGCCATCGTCGGTCACTTCGATGCAGATGTTGCCGCCCTGGTGTTCAGCAGACAGGATTAAATTTCCAACGCTATCTTTGCCCGTAGCAAGTCGTTTTTCCGGCAATTCAATACCATGGTCGAGGCTATTGCGTACCAGGTGGGTCAGAGGATCGATAATGCGTTCTATCAGACTCTTGTCGAGTTCGGTGGAACTGCCCACCAGCGTCAGCTCCACCTGTTTGCCAAGTTTACCCGCCAGGTCGCGCACCAGCCGGGGATAGCGGCTAAAGACATATTCCATCGGCATCATGCGAATCGACATCACTGATTCCTGCAAATCACGGGCGTTACGTTGTAACTGCCCCATGCTGGTAATCAAATCCCCATGATTCACCGGGTCCAGTTCACTGGAGCGCTGGGCCAGCATTGACTGAGTAATCACCAGTTCGCCAACGAGGTTAATCAGCTGATCAACCTTCTCAACCGCCACGCGGATACTGGTAGATTCGCTACCGCGCGTCGGTTTTTCCCGTTCCACACGTCCTGCTGGCGCTTGTTCGGCTGCCAGTTTAAGTACCGGTGGCGGGGATATTTTTGGCGCGGATTCTACTGTTTCAAAGGCAATCTGATCGGCCTCAATCACAAAACAGAGCACCGCTTTGATATCATCTTCCGCGATGTCGCCCGGTAATATTGCCGAAAGAGAATCAGCGGCTTTCACCACATCAGTCAACGTTGTCAAATGACACAGCTCTTCTTCCAGGAGATCGACTTCTCCCGCTTTCAGACGCGAAAGTAGAATTCGTCGCGGCGACTCACTGTTACCCTGTTCATCTTGCGGTTCACTTTTGGCAACCACACTTAACCGGGCCATGGCGGGGGTCGATTCGCCTTTCGCTTCTATTGCCAGTTGACGTAAGGCCTGGCAGATATAGTCAAAGCTGGCGGCATCCGGCTCTTGCGACTGTTTATAAGCGTCGAGCTGTTCCTGCATGATGTCCTTCGTTTCCAAAAACAGATTGATAATGTCGGTGTTAAGCAGCATTTCACCGCGTCTGGCTTCGTCGAGCAGGTTTTCCATCAGATGCGTGGTTTCCTGCAATACGCTAAAGCCAAAGGTTCCCGCCCCTCCTTTGATGGAGTGGGCCGCACGAAAGATGGCATTCAATTGTTCGGCATCTGGCGCTTCTGGCTGTAAATTCAGCAGATGCTGTTCCATATCGGCCAACAGTTCGTCCGCTTCATCAAAAAATGTCTGATAAAAATCGCTTATATCCATGCTCACGCTGTCACCTCGGTTCGGCTGATGGCATTGTGGAAACACTGACCTGCGGTGTTACCCCAGGTTTTTCCAGGACGCTTACTGGCTCATTCTGGCTTTCGGCGTTTTCATGCAAAATGGCCTGTTCGGCTTGTTTATTCAGTACCAACAGACTGATTCGACGATTAACGGCATCATCCGGGCCGCGATCGCTTAAGCGCATGGTCGCCGCCATGCCGACAACACGTAAAATTTTGCCATCAGCCAGACTTCCCACCATTAGCTCACGGCGCGACGCATTGGCGCGTTCAGTGGAAAGCTCCCAGTTGCTGTAACCTTTCTCACCATTGGCGTAAGGGAAATCATCGGTATGGCCTGAAAGGCTGATACGGTTAGGAATACCGTTCAGCACCGGCGCAATGGCGCGCAGAATGTCGCGCATATAGGGCTCGACATCAGCACTGCCGGTTTTAAACATCGGGCGATTCTGGCTATCAATTATCTGGATACGTAAACCTTCCTGTACCAGATCGATTTTGAGATGTGGACGCATCGCCCGTAGTTTCGGGTCTGATTCAATAAGCTCGTCGAGATCGCCACGCAATTTCCGCAGCCGACTTTGCTCCATGCGTTTTTTAAGTTCTTCAATGTTCGGCTGCTTATTCACTTCCCCCTGGCTTTGGGTGAAATCATCACCGCCGCCGGGAATTGGGCTTTCACTATTAGAAATGCGATCGCCGCCCGTTACCGCTGTCGCCAGCGGCGTACGGAAGTATTCCGCAATCTGAATCAGCTCTTTTGGGCTGGAGATGGAGATAAGCCACATCACCAGAAAAAAAGCCATCATCGCGGTCATAAAGTCAGCATAAGCAATCTTCCACGAACCATGTGCTGCGCCGTGGGATTTCGCTTTGCGTCGTTTGACGACAATAATCGGGTGCGCTTGATTCTTCATGCTTCCTCGGTTGTCGTCTGCTGCTGCGGATTTTTCACCGCGCGCACATGCTCTTCCAGTTCAACAAACGACGGACGTTCACTGGAATAGAGCGTTTTGCGACCAAATTCAACGGCGATAGGCGGTGCGTAACCGTTCAGATTAGAAAGCAGTGTGACTTTGACGCACTGCATCATTTTGCTGGTTTCGGCGCTTTTCTGGCGCAAAACACTCGCCAACGGGGAAATAAATCCGTAAGCCAATAAGATACCGAGGAAAGTCCCCACCATCGCATGTGCGATGAGCGCCCCCAACTCGGCGGCAGGACGATCGGCTGATCCTAGTGCGTGCACCACCCCCATTACAGCCGCAACAATACCAAACGCAGGAAGAGAGTCTCCGACCAACGCCAGGCTGTTCGCCGGGACTTCCGCTTCGTTTTCGTGCGTTTCTATCTCTTCGTCCATCAGGGCTTCAATTTCGAAGGTATTCATGTGGCCGCTGATAATCAGGCGCAGATAATCGACGATAAAATCCAGCATAACGGCATCCGCGAGGATGCGCGGATAACTGGCGAAGATCTCGCTCTCTCGTGGATTTTCAATATCGCGTTCCAGTGAGAACATGCCCATTTGTCGCGATTTCGCCATCAGGCGGTAAAGCAGCGCCAGCAAATCCATATACATTGCTTTGGTATATTTAGAGCGACGAAACAATAATGGCAGCGCCTTCAGCGTACCTTTGATTGCTTTGCCATTATTGCCGACGATAAACGACCCAATGCCTGCACCGGCAATAATCACCAGTTCAGCGGGTTGATAGAGTGCTCCAAGGCTTCCACCGGTCATCAAATAACCGCCGAAAACTGTACCGAGAACAACCAGGTAACCTAATAAGATAAGCACGACATCATCCTTCCACTGTTGACCATGACAGGATGTTCAGTCGGCAGACGTTACCTTACGGCAGGAGAAAAAAAAGCAGCGGCAATTGCTTACCGCTGCTGGAGTGTTTCGCCACACCGTATGAGTTAAACAGCCTGTATTCTCTGTTCATCCAGCAGTTGAGGGATAATATCGGCAGGGTTCTGAGAAAGTTTACGTCTTTTTACGGCGCGCGATGGCGGTTGACATAAGCTGCAGGCAAAACTGCCGACAGGTTGATGAGCATGGGTGATAAAATTACCGCCGCAGCAGTTGCAACTGGAAAGTTGTAGTAAATCACTTTCGACAAATCGCACCAGAGTCCAGGCGCGGGTTAGCGCCAGCAGTGGTCCGTTTTCGGCTTGTGGGCACTGTTCAAGGTATAAACGATAGGCTTTGATTACCGCATCAACGCCATTACATAGCCCGGTTTTCAGTAAAAACTGCCATGCATTACAGAACATCGACGCATGGACATTTTGTTCCCATGTCATAAACCAGTCGGTGGAAAACGGCAACATACCTTTCGGCGGCGGACTTCCGCGCAGCTCTTTATAGAGTTTGATCAGGCGTCCGCGACTTAATTGTGTTTCGCTTTCCAGCATTTGCAAACGAGCACCGAGGGTTATCAACTCCATGGCGAGTTGAATATCACGGGCTTCCTGAACAATGCTTTTTTCACTCATGATCAGGCCCTTTTCTTACGTTGTACTTCTTCGGGCTGATTAACATCATTCAACAAACGCGTGGAGAGCATAATACCGGTATGAATTTGCTGGAGATCGTCAACACGGGAATCCTGCGTCAGTTGGTTAACAGTCTGGTGGCTGTCAAAGCGGAATTGACAAATCAGTTGATTGGTTTCGGCCAGTTTAACCATTTGTGGAAGAGTCAGCGTCGCCAGCGTTGTTGCCATTTCTTCATTAATACCGAGACGAAACATGGCGGACGCTTTGTCCTGAACGATCAGACGCTGTGCAAGAAGTAAATATGACAAATTGATGTCATAAATATGTTTCAGCAACTCGGAGGTATGCATTATTCCCACCCAGAAGAACTAACTTTATTTTTTATGCGGTATCACCGCACCCCGTGATGTCGCCGGGAAATCCCGGTAAAAAGTAAATAAAAATGGAATAGTAGCGATCAACGAAAAAACACACAGACATCATAAGAGGTGAAACACGTCTTACACAGAGTGATGCTTTTTACACTTATCTAAGATTTTTCCTAATTCGACGCAACTGTACTCGTCACCACTCATACATACAACGGAGCGGAGCTGCGATTTTCGACAATGTGTGACACGGATCACACAAAACACTCAATTACTTAACATTAATGTATAAGTCATACTTTTGTTTTGCGTATATTTCATTCTGTTAAAAAGTTTTTCAGCTTATCTGTCAGCAAAAATGATGAGAAGGGATAAAATTGAGATGTTGCGCACTGTTAATATAAATCACCGTGAATAACCATATCCCGGATATGGGATAAATATCGTTGATCTCTGTAAATCATTAAAAAACAGTCAATTAAATAATACGCTTCCATTTAAGAAAAATTAAGGCTGCCAACAACACTAATGTTAACAAGATGTTTTATTAAAATTAACCATTTGTTTAATGAGAGAAATCAATTTATCCACTTCCTCATCATCCCCCGCATGACTACACAGTAACACCACGCAATTGATTAAATATATTTATTAATGACCATGCTAATATTTGCGTTTTTGACCAAGTTGTTATTGCATCTATAGCTCATTCAGGGTAAAGCTGTGATCTCACCTGAAGTTCATAGAATAAGGAGCAGGTTATGAGTTACGCCAATATTCTTGTTGCCGTTGCTGTCTCACCGGAAAGCCAGCAACTGTTAGCAAAAGCGGTATCTATCGCCCGTCCCGTTAATGGGCGTATCAGTTTAATCACCCTCGCGTCCGATCCAGAAATGTACAATCAATTATCCGCGCCGATGCTTGAGGATTTACGCAGTGTGATGCATGAAGAAACACAAAACTTTCTGGACAAATTAATTCAGGATGCTGGATATCCCGTTGAAGAAAAGTTTATAGCTTACGGAGAGTTGAGCGAACATATTCTGGCGGTATGCCGTAAACATAAATTCGATTTGGTGATTTGCGGTAATCATAATCACAGTTTCTTTTCGCGAGCATCCTGCTCTGCGAAAAGTGTGATTGCCTCAAGTGAGGTTGATGTGCTGTTGGTTCCGCTTAAGGGAGATTAAGCGCAATTACGCCAGCTTTGGAAAGGTCGCAACTTTATCGCGCTGCTGGCTTTCCGCGCTGCGCGGAACTATCAGCTTTAGGTCGCTAATAAAGCACTCCTGCCAGTGGTTAATATCGTTTTTCACGATAATTTCCAACATTTCTGCATGACGGGAAATACGTTCTGCCAGCGACATAGTCAATGCCCGATTCAACGCCGCCGCGACTTCATCACGATCGTATGGGTTAACGATTAACGCTGACGTCAGTTCATTCGCCGCCCCCGCAAATTGTGAAAGTACCAGTACACCGGGATTGGCAGGATCCTGGGCGGCGACATATTCTTTCGCCACCAGATTCATCCCGTCACGCAGCGGCGTCACTAATCCGACATCGGAATAGCGGAAGATTTTCATCAGTAATTTACGGTCGAAATGCTGGTTCAGATAATAAAGCGGTGTCCAGCCTAATTGCCCATATTTTCCGTTAATTCTCCCGGCTTCATTTTCCAGCTGATGACGAATATCCTGATACGCCTGCACATCACCACGCGAGGTTGGCGCTATCTGGGTATAACGTATTTTGCCATGATGCTGCGGATATTTTTCCAGCAAGGCTTCATAGGCAAGAAAACGCTCAGGCAGACCTTTGGAATAATCCAGTCGTTCGACAGAAAAGATATTTTGTACGCTTTTCAGCTCCGCTTTTAATTGCGCCAGTTTGGCCGGCAGCGGTCCGGCAGCCTGTTTGGCTATTTCATCCGGTTCAATACCAATAGGGTAAACTTCGGTGCGAAATGCCTTGCCCCAGGCCGTATGATTGCGCGAACTACGCGTCGTGACGCGCGTCAGGTTGGAAAGGCAATCCAGAAACGCCAGGCGATCGTTTTCTGTCTGAAACCCCAGCAAATCATAATCACAAAGCTGTTCAAGCAACGTGTTATAAGTCGGCAGCGCGTTGAAAATTTCCGGCGTCGGGAAAGGAATATGCAGGAAGAAACCAATACGATTATTCACGCCACGTTTACGGAGTTCATGCGCAAATGGCAACAGGTGATAATCGTGGATCCAAATAATGTCATCGTCTTCCAGCAACGGCAGTAATTTATCTGCCAGCAATGCATTCACGCGTAAATAACCTTCCCAGGCGGAACGCTGAAATTGCACCAGATCGAGTCGATAATGAAATGCGGGCCAGAGAACAGCATTGGAGAATTGATTGTAGTATTCGTCGAGATCCTTTTCACTGAGGTTAAAAGAGGCCCAGGTGATATTTCCTTTTTTCACCTTTTTTAGCGGCTGATCCTCATTCCCTGTTTCGCCACTCCAGCCAAACCACAGTCCACCTGCGGCTTTCAGCGCCCCCAGTATACCGACAGCAAGGCCACCGGCACTGGCGGCGTGCTCGTCTGGTGGTGCAATCCGGTTAGATACTACGACTAAACGGCTCATAGTCATCACTCCTGTTATTGTCTCTTTTTAGTTGTTGTAATGCGTTGGTTATCATTTCAAGCCAGCGCCAGACATCCGGCACGCCCGCCAGCCGCCATGATGCCTGAGTTGCGCCTGTGCCAATTTTCACTGACATTCCGCCCAGCCTGTTAACGACCGAGAAACCAGACTCATCGGTTAAGTCATCGCCTAAAAAAATAGGCTTGCGGCCAATAAAGGGAACTTCCTGCATAAATGCGGCAATCGCGTCCCCTTTGCTGGTACCTCTCGGTTTTATCTCAACGACACACTTTCCCTGTTGTAACGCCATTTGCGGCCAAATCTGGGTAATGCGTTGCGCTAATGTCAACAAGGCGTCCTCATGCTGCGGTGCCTGACGATAATGCAGCGCAAACGCCATCCCTTTAGCCTCAACCTCTACACCGGGAAGCCTGGCGATGGCCGTATGCAGTTGAACGCTAATATCCCGGGCAATCGCTTCCGGCAAATGAACAATATGCGTTTTACCATTGATGTCACGGCGCTCCGCCCCATGCACACCCGCTAACGGGAAGCGATAAGGTTTCGCCAGTGCGTCAAGCTCTACCATTGAGCGCCCTGATATCAATGCCAATGCACCATCACTTGCGGTTGCCAGCAGCTGGAGTCCTTGCAGAATATTTTCAGGTACGACGACCTGATCGGGATGCGGTTTGATTTCCGCCAGCGTTCCATCGAGATCAAAAAACCAGGCATAATTCGCGGATAGTTCAGGGGGTTCGGTTAACGGTTCTGTCACCCGGTACTCCTCCTTATCTTTTTATTGTTCGCGCAGAACGCGCTTTACAGACATGTAAGTATAGACAGTGTGACGAGGCTCGCCATTGGCAAAAAGAACAGCCAACCGTTGTGGCGGTTGGCTGTGGAGGATTTTTGAACTAAATAATGGTCGGATAAAGCATTAAACAGTGCGTTTCGCTTTTTGCTTATAACGGTCGAAGATCACCGCAGCCAGCAGGATTAAGCCACGGACAACATACTGTGCAAACGGAGAAATATTAAGCAGGTTCATGGCGTTTTCCACGGTGCCTAAAATTAAGATACCCGCCACTACATATGAGATTTTTCCGATGCCGCCTTTCAGAGAAACGCCACCTAAAACGCAGGCAGAGATAACAATCAGCTCATAACCAATAGACGTCATTGGCTGGCCGCTGGTCATACGAGAAGCCAGAATGATCCCGGCAATCGCCGATACCAGACCAGAGAGAACGAAGATAATAATTTTGGTACGGACCACCGGTACACCCGCGAGACGTGCCGCCTCTTCGTTACCGCCAATTGCCAATGTATTACGACCAAAAGTGGTTTTGTTCAGCAGCAAACCAAAGACGACCAGGCAAGCCACAGTGAGCCAGATTGGCGCAGGCAGGCCGAACCAGTTGGCATAACCGAGTGCAAAGAAGCTTTCATCTTCGATGCCCACCGCTTTACCGTCAGAGATAATATACGCCAGACCACGGACAATCTGCATCGTCGCCAGCGTGGTAATCAGGGCGTTGATTTTCAATTTAGCGATAACAAAGCCATTCACCAGACCGCACAGAACGCCCAGCAGTAAACCTGCCGCCACGCCAATCCACAAACTTTCGGTCAGGTTAATAACCACTGCAGTGGTTACGCCTGCGCAGGCAATCACCGAGGCGACAGAAAGGTCAAAGTCACCTGAGGCCAGGCAAAACAACATACCGCAAGCCACCATCCCCGACATGGAGATTGCCAGTCCCAGCCCTTTCATATTAATAAAGGTGGCAAAGTTCGGCACGAAGATGGCACAGGCGATAAAAAGCACTGCGAACACCACCAGCATACCGTACTGATCCCAGATACGCCCGAGGCTGAATGACGACTTAGGTGCGCCAGAACCCGATGTAGAAACAGAAGACATCTTATTCTCCTTACTCAGGCAACTGCCTGGCTGACTTTAGGCATAGCAAGGCTTAGTGCCTGACGCTCATCTGCCTGCTCGTGTAGCAATTCACCGGCGATTTCACCTTCCCGCATAACTACGATGCGGTCGGCGACACCAAGGACTTCGGGCAGGTCACTGGAGGCAAACAGTACCGCCACGCCCTGCGCGGCCAGCGCATAAATCACGTTATAAATTTCATGTTTAGCCCCCACATCGATGCCGCGCGTAGGTTCATCAAGCAAAATGACTTTCATCTCTTCGGATAACCAGCGCCCCAAAATGGCTTTTTGCTGATTACCGCCGGAAAGATTCATGATCAATTGCTCTGCACCTGGCGTTTTGATGTTGAGAGAACGAATGTGGTGATCGGCATTATTGGCTTCCCAGCCGTTGTTGATCACGCACCCGCCGTGCACATGTTTGCGACGAGCGCTGATGTTGATATTGTCGCGCACCGAATGCACTGGAATAATGCCCTCCGCTTTGCGATCTTCCGGGCAGAGCATCATGCCAGCGGCAATGGCGTGGCCCGGTTTACGGATATCGATCGGCTGTTGGTCGATATAAACCTGACCAGCGGTAATTTGCGTACCGCCAAACATGCCTTTCATTAATTCGCTGCGCCCTGCCCCCACCAGACCAAACAGACCAACGATTTCGCCACTGCGAACAGCCAGGCTTATTGGCGTACGCACGCCAGGTGCCTTTACCGCATCCAGACGCAAGCGCTCCTCGCCGTAGCTGCGCGGTTGCCAGCCGTAGATATCGCCGATGTCGCGACCAACCATTGCCTGTACCAGCGAGTCATGATCTACCTGCTGCATGTCGGTAAAGGTTTTGACGTAACGACCATCTTTAAAGACAGTGATGGCATCGCTGAGCGCAAAAATTTCTTCCATACGGTGAGAAACGTATAAGATCACCCGTCCCTCTTTTCGCAGTTCACGAATGACGCGAAACAGATTGTCTATTTCACGCGCGGATAAGGAGCTGGTTGGTTCATCAAAAGCGATAATTTTGGCGTTACGTGCCAGAGCTTTGGCAATTTCAACCATCTGCCATTGCCCAATGGAGAGATATTTCAGCGGCGTATCCGGGTCAATATCCATACCCAGATGTTTGAGCTGTATCCCAGCTTCATAATTCAGCAGTGAACGGTTCACGATGCCGCCTTTATGAGGAAGCTGGCCGAGATAGATGTTCTCCGCGACGGTCATTTCCGGCACGAGATGCAGTTCCTGGTAAATAATCGCGACACCCGCATTCAGTGCTGCGGTGGTATCGGAAAAGGACATTTCCTGCCCATTAATCACTACAGAACCCGTGGTTGGCGCATAGTTTCCACTAAGGATTTTTAAAAGTGTTGATTTTCCGGCGCCATTTTCACCCATCAATGCATGAACCTGACCGGCATAACAGTCAAAACTGATATCCGTAAGCGCCTTGACGCCTGGAAAGGTTTTACCAATGCCGCGAAATGAGAGATACGGGGTAGACTGTTGCATAACGTCTCCGTGAATCACTGGTCGTTTTACACCCCCTCTGCATAACGCAGAGGGGAATTTTTCCGGCAGATTACTTACCGCCTAAACCTTTTTTCTCCAGTTCTTCTTTAAAGTTGTCACGCGTGATCAGCACCACGTCGGTAACTTCAGTGAATTTTGGCGGTTCAACGTCTTTTGCTACCCAGTTGTAAAGCATTTCGCTGGATTTATAGCCATGAACGTCCGGACTTGGCAGCAGTGAACCATAGAAACCCGTAGCCTGTGCCTTTGACAGTTCGCTCACCGCATCCACACCGTTAATACCGATACCGATAATATCAGCTGCTTTAAAGCCCTGACCTTCCGTCGCGCGTACGCCACCCAGCACGGTGCTGTCGTTCATACCGACGATCAACCAGTGTTTAACTTCAGGATGCTGAACCAACATTGAGTTGGCGGCGTCAAACGCCCCCGGAATATCGTTAGATTTGGTAGGAACCTGATAAATTTGTTTTTCCGGGAATCCGGCGGCTTTCAGCGCGTCCATAGAACCGGTAGTACGACGGCGGGCGGTATCCAATTCGTTGGCAGTAATCGCCATTACGGCGCTTTCTTTCACATCCCAGCCACGTTTCTGCATCTCTTTATACAGTTCCTGGCCCTGACGTTCGCCAATTTTCGTCGCAGCCATCATCACCAACGGAACGGTATCAACCGGCTTACCTTTAGCATTAACAAACTGATCATCCACGGCAATAACTTTCATATCGTAGCCACGCGCTTTCGCCACGATGGCTGCACCCAGTTTCGGGTCCGGGGTACAGATAACAAAACCTTTCGCACCACTGGCTGCCAGGCTATCAATAGCGTTCAGTGTTTTTTCGCCATCAGGTACGGCTATCTTAATAACTTCAAAGCCTAAATCTTTCCCGGCTTTATCGGCAAACTTCCATTCAGTCTGAAACCACGGTTCTTCTGGTTGCTTCACCAGGAAACCGAGTTTCAAATTTTCCGCCATAGCGGATTGTGACATAACGGCAGCCAGACCGATGGCTGCAAGAGCTTTAGTAAATTTGTGCATGGTTATCTCCAGCTTTAGCATCATTTTGTGTAGGGCAAAACCTAAGAACTTTTGTTAATTCAATCGGAAAACAAAGCATTACCTTTGGCGAAAAGGTAAGTGACTGTGTTGGCATAGTTTTAGCGAGAAATTAATTCTCCATAGGAGAGCAATATCACACCGCAGAATTACAGTGAGAACGTGCATAAATTTAGCAATAAAAGACATACAGAAGACGTTAATTGTATGACAAATGAGAAGTGTCTTAGCAGATTAATCCATAAGATCAGCCTGGAAATCCTTGTAGCATCATTTGATAGCTCAGGCGTGTCTTCTTTTTAATCTAATTTGCTCGGGCAAGATACTGCGCATTACAGGTGAATGGTAAATCAGGGAAGAAGTATCAAAACTCCAGACAAAATTCCTTTCGCTGTAAATTATCACCAGCTTCATTAATTAATGGATAAATCCATAATGCGAGCATCATCCCAAAACTGAAAAAATACCTGAAAATATAAGAACGGCATCATGATATTGATAAAATAATTTAATATCAATGAGATACGAGAAATCACAACATTGAGAGTTATTGCAAATCAATAACCCTAATCAATGAAATGTAAAAAAATATAAACTTGGTGATTTAAGGATTTTCTTATAATCCTTCAGACGTTATGCTTATTTCAGATCATCGTCAGAATTGACTCCAGGATCACATTTCGGACCCGCAGAAAGGAATTATTCTGCAAACAGTAATTACGGTGTTTTGATTTATCTTGCACCTCTCGTCTTCTGGATATAAGGATATTAGGTATGGCAACCACTGGAATGCTTCTCAAACTCAACACCCAAATGAACCGCGAGTTTTATGCATCCAATCTCTACCTTCACCTGAGCAACTGGTGTTCTGAACAAAGTCTGAATGGCACCGCGACTTTTCTTCGCTCCCAGGCACAAAGTAACGTGACTCAAATGATGCGCATGTTTAACTTCATGAAAAGTGTCGGAGCGACGCCCATCGTTAAAGCCATTGATGTACCTGGAGAAAAACTGAACTCTCTGGAAGAACTCTTCCAAAAAACGTTGGAAGAATATGAGCAGCGTTCAAGCACGCTGGCGCAATTAGCAAATGAAGCTAAAGAATTGAATGATGATTCTACTGTCGATTTTCTGCGCGATCTGGAAAAAGAACAGCAGCACGATGGCCTCTTACTGCAAACCATTCTTGATGAAGTACGCAGTGCGAAACTGGCCGGTATGTGCCCTGTCCAGACCGACCAGCATGTTCTGAATGTCGTGTCGCATCAGATACATTAATAAAATCGGCGCATAAAAAGATGCGCCGAATACAAAAAAGTGGTGAAAACCGCTGCCTCACATTACTGAGGCAGCGGTTTTTTTAATGGGATTCGTTTTGTGGGGTGAACTTTAGCTCAATCAACGCGATGGCTTTTTGAATAGCGCGCATAGTGACTGGGTCAGCAGCAGCCGGATGGTGAGTAAAATCAATATTCTTCAGCTGGCTGGACATTTTTTCACGTACCTCAACAGGCGCGATCACATCGAGCACGTCGAGAATTTGTTTGATCACCAACTGGCAAGCAACAACATCAGAAACCAGTTCCTGATCGGCATTCAGCGGCTGGGACATCCTAAACTCCTGATAGCATTTTGAAAGCCGTTATAGTAGCGGCTTCCCTTCCTCAACGATAGTCACATCAGCCCGCATCAGGGTACAAAAAAACCTGCCGAAGCAGGTTTTTTTGTTATCTGAACATATTGCCAGGCGGTACGTCTTTGAACGTCTTGCAATAATTATTAAACATGCTTTTCAGGATCTTACGCAGTTTCATCGCGCCACTCCGATTATTTGTTATGCAGGTGTTATCGTCTTTGCGTTTATAATATGACATTCATCATAAAAATCAATCTTTATGTGATATGCATCACATAAATACCTCTTTAATGTTATAAAAATGATAACCACAAAACCTCTGCGTTCTGCAGAAAGCAAGGAATAGCGCTAATCCGTCGTCTTTTCTGTCCATAGCCTGGCTGTGTCCACAAGTACAATACCTGTTTCTTCTCCCTCTTCAGGCTGTGACATGAAACATCTGATAATTGTTTTTTCACTTTTAACAGTAGCGGGCTGTACCGTAACTCGTCAGGCTCACCTGAGCGATGTTGACGCCACGAGTGGCATTGTCCGCCTCGTTTACAATCAGGCTTTTTTACAACACGCCCGCACTGACAACTATCTCGATCAGGGAATCGCGAACCGCGCATGTCAGCAGGTTGGATTTACCCGCGCTTTTGCGTTTGGGCAACCTGTAAGTAACTGTAGTTTGTTTGCGGGATCATTATGTCTGAATACGCAATTTACACTGTCGTATCAGTGCCGATACTTAACATCCTCGGCTTATCAATAAAGATTGATATCAGCGAGGGAGGCTTCGCTGGTTAATTAACATCACAAATAGCGTTAATGCGTTTTATTCACATTCGCATTTTTAATAATTGAATTTAATATTTTACCTTTTGCAAATAATAAAATAACAAATTATAGTGGCGCCACAGCAACAAATATAACCTTTGTGGAGCACTATCATGCTGAAACCAGAAATGATTGAAAAACTTAATGAGCAGATGAACCTGGAACTCTACTCTTCACTGCTTTATCAGCAAATGAGCGCATGGTGCAGCTATCACACCTTCGAAGGTGCTGCCGCGTTTCTGCGTCGCCACGCCCAGGAAGAGATGACGCATATGCAGCGTCTGTTTGATTACCTGACCGATACCGGAAATTTACCGCGAATTAATACCGTTGAATCACCGTTTGCTGAATATTCTTCACTTGATGAATTATTCCAGGAAACCTATAAACACGAACAATTAATTACGCAAAAAATTAACGAGCTCGCTCACGCTGCCATGACTAATCAGGACTACCCAACGTTCAATTTCCTGCAATGGTATGTATCTGAACAACACGAAGAAGAGAAATTGTTCAAATCTATTATTGATAAATTGAGCCTGGCGGGGAAAAGCGGCGAAGGACTTTATTTCATCGATAAAGAACTCTCTACCCTCGACGCACAAAACTAATCTTCTCTGGCGGCAGATTTTCTGCCGCCGTTTCAGATCAGTGACGACAAATCTTACTTTTATCGGTTGAGAACCCCTCTTCGCAGGGAATAAATTTGCCTTTTTCCGCCAGAAAAGCCACCAACTCTCCCGCAGTCATCCCTTCAGCCGAGCAAGTATGAAAACGTGTCTGATCACCAAAACGCGCTTTGATCGCCGCTTCCAGGCTGGCGTGCGTATATTGCTCACCTGATTCAATCATCATATTTAACACTTCATGACCGTGAATCGATTCCATCGTTCCTCCTCAAAAAAAAGCATAGCGTAACGATCCCCGCGCCTTATGGCTTTGCGCCAGCTCAGTTCTGAATGCATTTATCGTACATTTTTATTTACACTAGATGTAACGTCGATTTGACGAAGTTTGGATAATGCCTTAACCTGCGCCGCAGATATCACTCATAAAGATCGTCAGGACAGAAGAAAGCGTGAAAAACAGAACTCTGGGAAGTGTTTTTATCGTGGCGGGAACCACAATTGGCGCAGGTATGCTGGCAATGCCGCTGGCAGCGGCTGGCGTCGGTTTTACCGTCACTCTGACATTGTTAATTGGCCTGTGGGCCTTGATGTGTTACACCGCGCTGTTACTGCTGGAGGTGTATCAGCATGTCCCTGCAGATACCGGCTTAGGCACGCTGGCAAAACGCTATCTGGGCCGCTACGGTCAGTGGCTGACCGGCTTCAGTATGATGTTTTTAATGTACGCCCTGACCGCAGCATATATCAGCGGTGCTGGTGAATTGCTGGCCTCCAGCATCAGCGACTGGACAGGCATTTCAATGACCACAACCGCTGGCGTGCTGTTGTTTACTTTTGTTGCCGGTGGTGTGGTTTGTGTTGGGACGTCGCTGGTCGATTTGTTTAACCGTTTTTTGTTCAGCGCCAAGATTATTTTCCTGGTGCTAATGCTGGTATTGCTGCTACCACATATTCATAAAATCAATCTGCTAACGCTGCCACTGCAACAGGGTCTGGCATTGTCTGCAATTCCGGTGATTTTTACCTCGTTTGGTTTTCACGGTAGCGTACCGAGCATCGTCAGCTATATGGATGGCAACATTCGTAAATTGCGCTGGGTGTTTATTACCGGTAGCGCGATCCCTCTGGTGGCATATATTTTCTGGCAACTGGCGACACTGGGCAGCATTGATTCAACAACCTTTATGGGACTGCTGGCGAATCATGCTGGATTAAATGGGCTGTTACAGGCATTACGCGAAGTGGTGGCCTCGCCACATGTCGAGTTGGCAGTGCATTTATTCGCTGATTTAGCCCTCGCTACATCTTTCCTGGGCGTAGCGTTAGGCTTATTTGATTACCTGGCGGATTTGTTTCAGCGTTCCAACACCGTTGGTGGAAGACTGCAAACCGGTGTAATTACCTTTCTGCCGCCACTGGCGTTTGCGCTGTTTTATCCACGTGGTTTTGTAATGGCGCTCGGGTATGCTGGCGTAGCGCTGGCAGTATTGGCGTTGATAATTCCTTCACTGCTGACCTGGCAGAGCAGGAAGCATAATCCACAAGCAAGCTATCGGGTGAAAGGTGGACGTCCGGCTCTGGTGTTGGTGTTTATCTGTGGCATTGGCGTGATTGGCGTGCAATTTTTGATTGCGGCAGGATTGTTGCCAGAAGTGGGATAAATGCTTTGCCGTGTATATGGACATACTCCAGATTTTTGTCCGCATCCTTATCAGGCCCATAAAACATGGGTGCCAGAGTTAATTCTGACACCCAATATAGCCTCTTAATGCAGGCAGCACTGCTTATATTTCTTGCCACTACCACATGGGCAAGGGTCGTTACGACCTGGTTTTTCTTCAGCTTTAATCGGTTGCTGAACAGCTTTTTCCTGAGGATGCGTCATCCAGTAAGCATGCAAATCAAGCGCCGCCAGTCGAATGGCATCCACGCTTTCTTCAAACGCTTCTGGCGACATCTTCTCTACCCGCTCGAAGTTTTCCTCAGTTCCGTGCAGCGCAATCGCTTCAAGCGCCGGTTTTAATGAGTCAGGCAATGCTGACCAGTCAGAAAGCGCAACGCCTCGCATATAGCCAAAGCACCACTCTTCGACAATCGTCAGCTCCCTACCGTCAACTTCTCGTAGACCAAATAACGGTTCAAACTGTTCAGGAAACTCGTTGAGTCGCTCTGCAGTATCGGCCATATGTTGAAACGCCAGGTTCATAAAGCGCGTCATCTCTTTCTCTGATGCCCAGCGCGGCACATAATCCGCCCCACCCCACACAGCAACCAGCCACTGTTCTGGTTCAATTTCTTGCGGAGAACTCAACACCGCCGTCAACAAACCGTCCAGCTCTGCCACATCAAGGATGGCGTGGTCTGTGTTGTATTTGGTCAAGATATCATCCAGCCATTCCAGCTCACTTTCGTTTAACGGTCCAGTTTTCATACGCTTTTCCTTGTGGATCTCGACTCGCCAGCGCCTATCTTACATGTCGGTCTGGCATAGAGATACTTTTCGAGTGGATTACCCGGAGATTAAAAATCAGAGAGGGTGTAACGACAAGTTGCACATACAAAAAAACCACCCGAAGGTGGTTTCACGACACTGCTTATTGCTTTGATTTTATTCTTATTTTCCCATGGTACCCGGAGCGGGACTTGAACCCGCACAGCGCGAACGCCGAGGGATTTTAAATCCCTTGTGTCTACCGATTCCACCATCCGGGCTCGGGAAAAATTGGAGGCGCGTTCCGGAGTCGAACCGGACTAGACGGATTTGCAATCCGCTACATAACCGCTTTGTTAACGCGCCAAATTCTTCAGGCTTTTCAGCCAGACACCCGCTTAAGCCGATGCCTTTTAAACTGGAGCGGGAAACGAGACTCGAACTCGCGACCCCGACCTTGGCAAGGTCGTGCTCTACCAACTGAGCTATTCCCGCAATCATCAAGCAATCAGCTAATCACTTGATTTTATTATCGTCTGGCAATCAGTGCCGCCGTTCGATGCGTTGCATTCTACTTACCTGACGCGTTGAGTCAACGATATTTTTCACCACTTTTGATCGTTTGCTGAAATTTGCGTCGAAACGATCACTGATCAAGCAAATCTGCGCGAGCAGCGCTCAAATATTGCAACATTGACCAGAGTGTCAGCACCGCAGCCACAAAGAAAAGGGCAATACCGGCGTACTCAACCCAAATATTCGGGCGCCACAGCAACCAGGCCAGCGCGACCATCTGGGCAGTCGTTTTGACTTTACCAATCCAGGATACGGCCACACTGCTACGTTTACCGAGTTCAGCCATCCATTCACGCAGAGCAGAAATGATAATTTCACGGGCGATCATCGTTGCCGCCGGTAAGGTCACCCACCAGCTATGATAATGCTCGGTTACCAGCACCATGGCGATGGCGACAAGCACTTTGTCTGCTACTGGATCAAGGAAGGCACCAAAACGGGTACTCTGGTTCCAGCGACGCGCCAGAAAACCATCGAACCAGTCAGTCACCGCCGCGACGCAGAAAATGAGCGCGGCAGCAAACGGCGACCAGGTAACAGGTAGATAAAAAACCAATACAAAGAATGGGATAAGGATGACACGGAACAGTGTGAGCAACGTAGGGATATTAAATTGCATAATGACGGGTAACTATCTGTTGTCAGTAAGATTACCCCTATGTTGCTACAGAGACATCAATGTTTCAACGACCAGAAGATCTTTTCTGCCAGACCTTGCGAAATACCCGGCACTTTTGCAATTTCTTCGACGCTGGCGTTACGTAAACCTTGCAAACCGCCCATATATTTCAACAACATTTGCCGACGTTTTGGCCCGACGCCTTCAATGGTTTCCAGGGTGCTGGTATTTTTGACCTTCGCCCGTTTTTTGCGATGTCCGCCAATCGCATGATCGTGTGATTCATCGCGAATATGCTGGATGACGTGCAACGCAGGCGAATCTGGCGGTAAGCTAAAGCCCTCTCCTTCAGGCTCGAAGAACAATGTTTCCAGCCCAGCCTTACGGTCGGCCCCTTTGGCAACGCCAAGTAACAACGGATGGTTTTTATCCCAGGGGACGTCCAGCTCGGCGAAGACATTTTTCGCCTGCGCAAGTTGTCCCTTGCCACCATCAATCAGGATCACGTCCGGAATCTTACTGTCATCGATGGCTTTACCATAACGCCGACGCAGCACCTGATTCATCGCCGCATAATCATCGCCCGGCGTAATGCCATTGATGTTATAGCGCCGATACTCCGCACGCAGTGGGCCATTAGCATCAAACACCACGCACGAGGCAACGGTTTGTTCGCCCATCGTATGGCTGATATCGAAACATTCCATCCGTTTCACTTCCGGCAATTTCAACACGCTGGCAAGCGCTGTCAGTCGCTGATGAACTGTTGATTGCTGCGAAAGTTTGGTGGTTAACGCTGTTGCTGCATTCGTCCGCGCCAGTTTCAGGTAACGCGCCCTGTCGCCACGCGGTTTGGTCTGAATGTTAATCTTGCGCCCCGCCAGTTCTGATAATGAATCGGCGAGCAGCGTTTTATCGCTAAGATTAAAATCGAGCAGGATCTCTCCCGGGAGAGTGCGCATCTGGCTGCCCTGTAAATAGAACTGACCAACAAAGGTTTCCACTACTTCGCCCAGTTCCGTACCGCCCGGCACCTTCGGGAAATAGCTACGGCTACCGAGCACTTTGCCCTGACGAATAAACAAAACATGGACACATGCCATGCCAGCATCGAACGCCACGCCAATAACATCAAGGTCGTCGCCCGTATTAGAGACAAATTGTTTTTCGGTGACGCGTCGCACCGCCTGAATTTGGTCGCGAATACGTGCCGCCTCTTCAAACTCCAGATTCTGGCTGGCTGTTTCCATGCGGCTAATCAGTTGCTTAAGCACCTGATCGTCTTTACCCGATAAAAACAGGCGCACATATTCAACCTGCTGGGCATACTCTTCTTCGCTAACCAACCCGGCTACGCACGGCCCAAGACAGCGCCCTATCTGGTATTGCAGACATGGACGCGAGCGATTGCGATAAACGCTATTTTCGCACTGGCGAATGGGAAAAATCTTTTGCAGCAACGCCAGAGTTTCACGCACCGCATAACCATTCGGGAACGGGCCGAAATACTCTCCCTTGGCGTGCTTCGCACCGCGATGCATCGCCAGACGTGGATGTGTATCGCCACTGAGGAAAATAAAGGGGTAAGATTTGTCGTCGCGTAACAAAACGTTGTAACGCGGCTGATAGAGTTTGATGTAGTTGTGTTCCAGCAATAATGCTTCGGTTTCAGTATGAGTCACCGTGACATCGATTTGCTGGATCTGGGCGACCAACGCTTCCGTTTTGCGCGAAGCGAGATTGCTACGGAAATAGCTTGAAAGCCGTTTTTTCAGGTCTTTCGCTTTACCGACATAAATAACCGTACCACCAGCATCATACATGCGATATACGCCCGGCTGGCTGGTGACGGTTTTTAAAAACGCTTTTGCGTCAAACTGAACACTCACTGACTTGTTAACGTCTCCGCATTACACAAACCATGGCGAATAGCCAGGTGAGTCAGCTCAACATCGCCATGAATGTTTAATTTACTGAACATACGGTAGCGATAGCTGTTCACCGTTTTCGGGCTGAGATTAAGCTGTTCTGAAATCTCATTGACCTTCTGGCCTTTGGTAATCATCAGCATAATCTGCAATTCGCGTTCAGACAAACTGGCAAATGGGCTTTCTGTTTTTTCTGGTTCGATCTGGCTTAACGCCATTTGTTGCGCAATGTCAGAAGCAATATAACGCTGCCCAGAATAGACAGAACGAATCGCGCTCACCACCTCCTGCGGGGCCGCACCTTTGCTTAGATAGCCCGCAGCGCCAGCCTGCATGACTTTTGCTGGTAAAGGGTTTTCGGTGTGAACCGTAAGCATGATGATTTTGACATCTGCGGTTGAACGGGCGATTTTACGCGTCGCCTCAAGGCCGCCAATGCCAGGCATACTCATGTCCATTAGCACCACGTCGACGGAATTTGCCCGGCACCACTTAACGGCATCTTCACCACAGGAAGCCTCACCAACGACTTTAATACCCTTTATATCTTCCAGAATGCGTCGTATCCCTGCGCGCACCAGTTCGTGGTCATCAACAAGTAGAACGTTGATCAAAGGAATATCTCCAGAAATAGGGATAACGCTACTGATAGTTAGTCATCCGTATATTAGCGGGTTTTATTGCAACTTTGAAACGTTAAAAATGGTGGGTATTCGATTTTTCTCTCATTTTTGATAATTCGATTGTCCGCAGTTATGGTCACGTCCGTCACCAAAAAGCTTCCGCAGCGTTGTAACCTGCCGGTTAGACTGAAATGTGACAAAAATTGACTTCATTCAGCACAAATGAAAAATCATCAGCATGAATATGTAACATTAATTAACTCAATAAATACGCACAAAAAACATTCATGATATAAATATTTATTAACCACTATATTAACTAATTTAATATCAATGATGATCCAGTGACCAAAAAACAACCACTGCTATTTTTAGCAAAGCTTATGGTATACTCCGCCGCCTTAACATTTTTTACTGCAAATTTTCATTGCAACATGACGAGGAAAATAAATGAGTACGCCTGATTTTTCTACTGCCGAGAATAATCAAGAACTGGCAAATGAAGTCTCCTGCCTGAAAGCGATGCTGACGCTGATGCTGCAGGCGATGGGACAAGCTGACGCGGGCCGCGTGATGTTAAAGATGGAAAAACAGCTTGCGCTGATCGAAGACGAAACCCAGGCTGCGGTATTTTCCAAAACGGTTAAGCAAATTAAACAGGCCTACCGTCAGTAATATAAAACCGGCTGAAAGAACACCTTTCAGCCGGTTTTACACCTGGCACGCAGAATGTAATAGAGGTCATATTAAGCCAGTTGCGGCGGCGTAACAGGCAACCTGGGTCTTATTCGGCGCGTTGATTTTTTTCTGCATGTTTTTCTGATGAAAATTAACCGTGTTCTCGGAGATTGACAAGATCATCGCAATCTCTGCCGATGTCTTACCTTCCGCGGTCCATTTCAAAATTTCCTTTTCCCGCTTACTGAAATTCATCTCCGGCGTCATCACTATTTGATCATTTAAACGCATCAGCGCCATCAGACTTTCGCGCACCAGTAGCTGCATTTTTAATTGCAGCTCATCACTAAGAACAGGTATTTCGCGCGTACTGCTACGAGAAAATGACAAAAATCCCAACGCCCGGTTCGGTAGCATTAAATACTGAGTCACTCCCCTGCGTAAACCATGTGCACGCGCAGCCTCCCATAATGGCTGGGCTTCACTGAATAAGTCATCATTCCACAATAAATGGCCCTGACTGAAGTTTTCAGGGTTGAGCACGGGATCAATAGCGAGAAAGTTTTTTGCCTGATAATAACTAACCCACGACTCAGGGTAATTGGTGTAGAAAGCCACTTTGGGTCGCGTGAATGGCACCGGGTGGCGAACACATAACGAATAGTAATCGTACTCGAGCTGCTGAGCCTGAAGCTCTATTTCATGGTAGACCTCTTCTGCGGCCTCCATCCTCTGAAAGCGCGACAGCATTGTGCGACGCCAGCTAAAAAAATCCGTATCCTGCATAGTAAACCGCAATGCCCCTGAGAGTGAGTATCATTTATACTGAAAACTCAAGCTATCACATAAATAAGATTTATATATAATTTATATTATTCAGATAATGAATTACTTTTGCAAGACATCGCATTCTCTTATGTTATTAATGAGTTATGCTGATTTATTGACCGTTTATTGAGTCTTCAGAAGAGTGGTTCGCCCCGGTCACTAACTCACCGGGGCTGATTTTTTCTTATTATTGCAGTAGAAACTTCTCGAGAAACTGGCGGGTACGGGGCTGCTGTGGATTGGCAAATAACGCTTTCGCCGATCCCTGCTCTACTATCCGCCCCTGGTCCATAAAGATCGCGCGGTCAGCAACATCTCGGGCAAAGCTCATTTCGTGTGTCACAATCACCATTGTGCGCTTTTCCTGTGCCAGCTGACGGATAGTATTCAGGACTTCGCCCACCAACTCTGGGTCCAGAGCCGAGGTTGGCTCATCAAACAAAATCACCTCGGGGCGCATCGCCAGCGCCCGGGCAATCGCAACTCGCTGCTGTTGACCGCCAGATAAACGACGTGGATAGCTGGTTTCTTTGCCTGCAAGGCCAACTTTCGCCAACAATTCACGTGCGCGCGCTGTGGCTTCCTCTTTAGGTTCGCCTTTAACAATCACCGGCCCTTCAATAATGTTTTCCAGCACCGTACGATGCGGAAACAAATTAAAGTTCTGGAAAACAAAACCAACGTGCTGGCGCAACTGACGAATCAGGGATTTTTGCTGACTTAACGAACGCGCGGTATCAATGGTGATATCCCCGACGGTAATCGTCCCCGCTTCGGGTTGTTCCAGCAAATTTATGCTGCGTAGCAACGTGGTTTTCCCGGAGCCGCTTGGACCTATAATCGCCACCACTTCGCCGGTTTTAACCTCCAGATCTATGCCATGCAGCACCGTCTGACCGTGGAATTTTTTCACCAGGTTTTTAACGTCAATGGCACTCATTTTGGATCCCTCTCCTGGCGATTAAGTTGATTCTCAAAATGGTTCTGCAACGTCGATAACACCGTCGCCATAATCCAGTAGATGAGCGAAGCCGCCAGATACATGGTGAAAACTTCCAGTGTGCGCGAAGTAATCAACTGCGCCTGACGGAACAACTCTGGCACCTGAATCGTCGCAGCCAGAGAAGTATCTTTTACCAGGCTGATAAAACTGTTCGACAGCGGCGGCAGTGCTACCCGCGCGGCCTGTGGCAAAATAGCACGACGCATAGTTTGCCACGGCGTCATGCCGATACTGGCAGCCGCCTCCCACTGACCTTTATCAATGGACGAAATCGCTGCCCGCAGCGTTTCGGCTGCATAGGCGGCGGTGTTCAATGACAGGCCAATCATCGCTGACGGAATCGGGTCTAATTCAATACCAAACTGCGGTAAACCGTAGTAGATCATAAACAGCTGTGCGATGAGTGGCGTACCACGGAAGATGGAGATATAAAAACGCGCCAGCCAGCGCACAGGCCAGACGGGCGACAAGCGCATCAGCGCGAGAATAAATCCCAGCAGTAAGCCAAAAAACATGCCGCCGATGCTGAGTTGCAGCGTATACCCTGCCCCTTTCAACAGAAACGGCAGAGAATCAATAACCAGTTGTATACTTTCTTGCATGAGCATTTCCGGCGCTAAACGTGGGGATGATAGGCGAACAGTGCAGGCGCGCCCCCGGTATGAATAAACAGAATCGGTCCTTCATCTTTGAAGCGTTTCTGACTTATACCATCAATCAGCCCCGCCATCGCTTTTCCGGTATACACGGGATCAAGCAGAATGCCTTCCAGACGCGCCAGCAGTTTCACCGCCTCCATGCCTTCGTCATTCGGCACACCGTAGCCAGGCGCAAAATAGTCATCCCAGAGTAAAATTTCCGCTGATGCAGTCAGCTCCAGTTCTTTCGCGATCGCCTGTTGTAGGCTAACCACTTTCGGCAACTGGTCAGCAACAGAACGTGAAACGGTCACGCCAATCAGTTCTGTTTCAGGCATCAGTTGTTCCAGCCCTACTGCAAGCCCGGCGTGAGTTCCGGCACTGCCTGATGCCACCACCACCGACGATATGTTAACCGCCCCTTCACACTGCTGGGCGATTTCCAGCGCACTCTCCACATAGCCCAACGCACCTAAAGCATTGGAGCCGCCAACCGGAATGACGTATGGGCGAAAGCCTTGCGCTTCGACGCGAGTCGCTAACTCTTCCAGTTGGGCATCAGGATTGGTCAGCGCATCGCACATTTCAATCTGAGTATTGAACAGATCCAGCAACAAGCGGTTGCCGTTAGTTAAATAGTTTTCTGCGGTAGTACCAATGGGATTTTCCAGCAGCGCCACGCAATGCAGACCAAGTTTTGCGGCCACTGCGGCAGTCTGGCGCACATGGTTAGACTGAATCGCTCCGGCTGTAATCAGTGTATCAGCACCTTCGCGCAAGGCGTCTGCTGCGAGAAATTCCAGTTTGCGTAACTTATTTCCGCCCATTGCCAACGGGGTGACGTCATCCCGTTTGATGAAAATGTCCCGCCCGAGATAATCAGAAAAACGTGGCAGATATTCGAGCGGTGTCGGTGCGCCGATAAACTCCAGCCGTGGAAAACGAGTTAAATTATGCAGTGGCATAAAAGCCTCCGATGTGTGTTGTTGTGATCTTGTTATTATGCACGCAGGAAACGTATAAATAAAAAATGCGCCGATTAAAGCGCCCTTTTTTGTCATTATGCCCCGCCCAGAGTAGCGTTGACACGTTCCTGGCTGTGAGCTCAACCGAGGGATGCAACACACTGGTTGAACCGATCTGCGGATGATTCATAGTTTAGCGTTTTTCTCAGTCTTTCGTTGAGCATATGGCAACTGTAGTACCCATGGATACCGGGCGATAGCAGATAGTGTGTTAATAGAATCAGATTTGTGGTCCCGTGATACTGTTGAATGTCCGATGGGTCATCAGGAACGTAACGGTGTAAAGGCTGCTTATGTCCATAAAGCAGAAAATCTGATGTCCCCTGGTTACGGGGATAACTTCTCCTGGTATTTTAGGTTGATCAAGCCTGGTTATCCATACCCGTTCATTAATATGGCAATCATTATCTCTGCATTAATTATTATTTATATCCAGGTCTGTTTTTAGGATAAAAATATTATATTCCATGACGATATTTTCAGGCACTTTTCTTATAAAAAAGCAGAGAAACACTCACTATCTAAAATTACACCAATCAATAAACAAACTAACATCCAGAAAACATTACAATTTCAAATTACTCGTCAAAAAAAAATCAACCTGATTGCTTGAGATGGATTTTTTCTGTTTATTTGCAATAATGCTCGCATCGATCATTTGTATGATGATTAGATAATACATATTATTTCTCAATGGCATTTACACAGCCAAAACATTTAACCCACCATTCTTAAACAAGAAATTGGAGCTTTTGTGAAAATCAAAATTAATAAAAAAGAAAAGTTTTATGTCTATATAAAAAACAGAAAAACATTCGGCGTAACACAAGAGGGAATGAAGACAACATTACTATTCAGCCTTATATCTGCCACTCTGGCCATTCAGCCTGCTTTGGGAGCTAAAAAGGAAGTTACTCTTTCTGAAGGAAACCCTGCTGAAATATCTGAACATATCATTGGTGCTGATGGCCCGCAGGATAGGTTGGGTAGTGATGATGGAGAAGCCGGTGAAGATGCTCTCATTGTTAATGTTGTACCCGGTTCGTTACAGGATGAAAATATCCTGACAATTAACAGCGGAACTCGCATTAGTGGCGGTGAAGGCGGATGGGCTGGTCATGATGATGATCATACTATGAAGGGCGCTGCAGGAGGCCAGGGCGGTACAGCTATTACTGGAAATAATTTTACTCTTGTTAATTATGGTGATATTTCCGGTGGTAAGGGGGGGTGGGGAGGTTATGGTAATGGCGGGGGCGATGGAGGTGAAGCAGGTACCGCTATTTCCGGAGATGATCTTACCATTACGAACAACGGAAGCATTACAGGTGGCGATGGCGGTATGCCTGGAGCCAGTGGTTATGGCGATGAGAGCGGTGGTTTAACTGGGACTCCTGCTGTTGGTGGGACGGCCATATCTGGCAATAATCTTCAAATAAGCAATAACGGAAACATCACTGCCGGGCAAGGTAGTAGTGGTGCCTGGTGGGCGGTATGGGGGTCTTCTGCCGGCACAGGAGGGAATGGAGGCACGGCCATATCCGGAAATAATATGGAGATAACAAATAATAATCACATTACAGGTGGCCAAGGGGGGGATGGTGCTCGCGGTGGTGAAGGTAGTGTCGAATTTTCTACCGTTCCGAATATTAATGGGAGTACCGGTGGTAGTGGTGGTATTGGAGGGTCTGCTATATATGGTAATAATATTAAGATAAATAATACGGGAGATATAACTGGCGGACAGGGGGGCACTGGTGGTGAAGGTGGTGAAGGTGGTACAGATGAATATGATCACACTGACTCAGCGCCCCTTGGTTCTGGTGGTACTGGTGGTATTGGTGGCACCGGGGGAATTGCCATATCTGGAAATAATATGGAAATAAATAATTATGGAAATATTATTGGTGGAAATGGCGGTACTGGTGGTAATGGTGGCGATGGAGGGCGTTCCCTTGATAATAATAAAACTGGTGCCGGAGGTAATGGTGGCAACGGAGGTAATGGTGGTACTGCTATATCCGGGAGTGATATTACGATAAATAATCATGGTAGGATTTTGCCTGGTAGTGGAGGAGAGGACGGTAGAGGCAACATGGCCTTCTACGGAGGGATACCGGGTAACAGAGGGCAAGATTGTGATACCGCAATATCTCTGAATGGTGGAACTAACTCGTTGAATCTCTACGCCGGTTCTACCATTCAAGGTGATATTGTTTTGAATAATGTTGAAAATAATGCTGATGGTAATTCTCTGTCCATTACAAATAAAGACTCCGCCAGCTCTGAGATAAAAGGCAATCTGAGTGCGGGTACAGGTACACATATTTCCGTTTCGGGAGCTGATGTCACCTTTAGCGGAAGTTCGGTATTTGACACAGATTCATCGCTAAATATAGGTACAGGTTCCAGTCATTTAACTGCCAAAAGTATTCAGTTCAATAACGGTGCAGTGCTTAATGTTGATACTGCCATGACAATATGGAAGAAAAATGAGTACGGCTTGTTGACGACCTCCAAGGGCATAACAGGGCTCTCTGAAAATAATATTTATCAGCATAATAATCTACTGAGTGATGGTGCTGAAGACTATGTTTTAACATCACTTAGTGGTAACGGGCAGACAGCAAACGAGGTTAGTTCTTCCCTGAAGTGGAATGACCCTTCAGGAAATGGATATGGCACGTTTGACCTGAGATATGGCGCGGTGTTAGAGCTGAAGGTACGACTTGCAGATAACAATGCGGCTCAGTTATCTCATGGCTGGGATGGAAAAACGCTGACCAAAGCCGGCGAAGGAACACTGATTCTGTCCTCCCAAAACACTTACACGGGTGTAACAGACATCCGCGGCGGCAATGTCCGCAT
The DNA here is from genome assembly GCF_005781135.1 of Escherichia sp. E3659. Classification (NCBI taxonomy): domain Bacteria; kingdom Pseudomonadati; phylum Pseudomonadota; class Gammaproteobacteria; order Enterobacterales; family Enterobacteriaceae; genus Escherichia; species Escherichia sp. E3659. Next base: position 380,953 of record NZ_VATQ01000002.1, read on the forward strand.
GAACAGCAACAGTGCTCTGGGGCAGACCAGCGAGATTCGCCTGGCAGCTGACACCATGCTGGACATGAACGGTCACAGCCAGACCGCAGGTAAACTGAACAGCGCAGCAGGTTCCATACTGAACATTAATGGCGGTAATCTGACCCTCACAGGTGGAGGCCTGTCTGCAGGTACCCTCATCGGCTCTGGCTCCCTGAACATCAGCGGTGGCGTGTTCGATATTACTGGTGCCAGCCGCGCCCTGAATGCCACCATTGCTATCGCAGATAAGGCAATGGTGAAGGTGCTTAATACTGACGGACTGGGAGCAGGCTCGGTTAACACTGTCGGCACACTGATTCTGGGCAAGGCTGATGCACCTGTCATGCTTGCTAACAGCCAGGTCACCATCGCTCAGCAGGGGACACTCTCCGGCTCTGGTGGTGTCGCCGGAAACGTAACCAACAGCGGTACTCTTGACCTGAGAGCCGATGCTCCGGGTAATGTACTGACGATTGGAGGTAACTATACCGGTAATAATGGCTTACTGCTCATGAACACCGCTCTGGGAAATGACAGCTCCGCAACAGACAAACTGGTAATCCGAGGCGATGCTTCCAGTCAGACCCGTGTGGTTGTTATAAATGCAGGTGGTACCGGAGCACAGACACTAAACGGTATTGAGTTGATTCATGTCGACGGAAATGCTGACAGTGCTGAATTTATTCAGGCCGGGCGTATTGCCGCCGGGGCTTATGACTACACGCTGGGACGTGGTCAGGGAAGCAACCGTGATAACTGGTATCTGACCAGTGGTAAAAACACGCCGTTCCTGCTGCGCGCTCTGAAAGCAATGCAACCCCCTGCCCCTGAACCTGCTCCGGATGGTCATGACAACGACCTACGCCCGGAAGCTGGCTCCTACACGGCGAACATGGCTGCCGCAAACACCATGTTCGTATCCCGTCTTCATGAACGCCTGGGGCCGATGCATTACACCGATGTGATTACCGGCGAGCAGAAAAAAACCAGCATGTGGATGCACCATGAAGGGGAACACAACCGCTGGCGTGACGGTACAGGCCAACTGAAAACACAGGGTAACCGTTACGTCCTGCAGTTGGGTGGTGACCTGGCTCAGTGGAGCCGGAACAGCTCTGACCGCTGGCATCTGGGAGTTATGGCTGGTTACGGTAATGACCATAACAATACAGATTCTGTACGTACCGGATACAGTTCAAAAGGCAGTGTGAAAGGATACAACACAGGTCTGTATGCCACCTGGTATGCTAATGATGAGACACATAGCGGGGCTTATCTGGATAGCTGGGCACAGTACAGTTGGTTCGATAACGATGTGAAAGGTGACGGACTGCCGGGGGAATCCTGGAAATCAAAAGGTCTGACAGCCTCACTGGAAACCGGTTATGCCTGGAAAGCCGGTGAGTTTACCGGCAGCCATGGCAGTCTGAACGAATGGTATGTCCAGCCTCAGGCTCAGGTTATCTGGATGGGCGTAAAAGCTGATGAGCACCGCGAACGCAATGGTACCCGTGTTGAAAGCACCGGTGACGGTAACGTCGGTACCCGTCTGGGCGTGAAGACCTGGATTAAGGGACACAACACAATGAACGGCGGCAAATCCCATGAGTTCCGTCCGTTCGTTGAGTTGAACTGGCTGCACAACACCCGTGATTTTGGCACTCGCATGAACGGTGTGACGGTACATCAGGACGGCGCCAGCAATATCGGAGAAGTAATAACCGGTGTTGAGGGACAGATAAATGACCATCTGAACCTGTGGGGCAATGTGGGTGTACAACTCGGTGACGAGGGATACAGCGACGCCTCTGCCATGCTGGGTATGAAGTATACATTCTGAACCGGGTAGCTCTTTATCAGTCAGTGCATGAGAGAAACGGGATAACCTGCTCAATGACCGTTGGTTATGACTGCGACCAGAATGCGCTGGCTGAACGAATAAACGGGCTCGGCTCCTGAAAAACTCGCGTCCTGCAGGCCCGGGAAATAGTAAAAAATCCGTGGCTATTTATAACCATGAGCGGCCGCACCTGGCACTAAAATACAAAACGCCCGATGACGTTCATCAGGCGTTTTACAGACAAAAAACTGTCAACTTATAGCGGGGCCAGTCAATACGTTGATTACTTGGTCACATCAGCACCAAACCATTTTTCAGAAAGGGCTTGCAAGGTTCCATCTTTTTGCATTTCTGCAATGGCATCGTTGACTGCTTTCAGCAAGTCTTCGTTGCCTTTACGCAGCGCGACACCTGACTCCTGGCGGGAGAAGGCTTCGCCAGTTACTGCCAGCGTATCATTGGTTTTCTTCACCAAATCCAGCGCCGCCAGACGGTCAACCAGGATAGCATCAATACGGCCTACGCGCAGATCCTGGTACTTGGTCGGGTCGTCATCATAGGTGCGCACATCAACACCCTGAACATTCTGACGCAGCCACTCTTCATAGTTGGTGCCTAAACCAACACCAACTTTTTTACCTTTCAGGTCGTCTGCGGTTTTTATTGTGCCTTCATTACCTTTTTTCACCAGCGCCTGAATACCGGAAATGGTGTAAGGGGTAGAAAAGTCGTATTTTTTCTTACGTTCATCAGAAATGGTGACCTGGTTAATCACCACATCGATGCGTTTAGAATCCAGTGACGCCAGCATCCCGTCCCATTTGGTCGGTTTTAATGCGGCATCAACGCCCAGATGTTTTGCCAGTTGTTGGGCAAATTCCACTTCAAAACCAGTCAACTTGCCGTCATCGCCCTGAAAGCTGAACGGCGGGTAAGTCCCTTCCAGTCCCACCAGCAACGTGCCACGCTCTTTTACTTTATTGAGCAGGCCTTCGTTGGCAAAACTTTTCACGCTCATACCCGCAACCAGCGCCACGGCCATAACGCCCATCAACGCCTGATGTCCCAGATGTGCTAGTTTCATATTCACCCCGAATGTTGTTTTGTTGGTTTGCAGTGTAGAGCTATTGTTTGTAAACACAAAAACAAGTCTGCTACATCTTATTCTTATTTAATATATATCAGAAGCTGACATGCAGGGGGAATTCTGCGCAAGATCACCGCGGGTTTGCGTCTGGTAACACTGATACTTACGTAATGCGATGCGGTAATTATTGGTGCTTGTGGTGGGTAGCCATGGCGCCAGGTTTTCATCAAGAAAACCATCCTGCAGCAGGTCGGTGGAAATATCTTGCTCGCTTAAATAATTACCCAAACGACGCAGACGCACCACATACTCGCGCACAGTACCGGGGCTCATTTCAGTGTGGTCAAAGAGAAACTGCTTGAAGCCGATAATATCAAAAAAATCACTCTGCGTTTTGCAGTGTAAATCGCCGCAAAAACGACACAACGCGGACCATGATTTTTGTTCTTCCTGCCAGCCATTTTCATCAAGCAGTGTATCGAGACGGGAAATCTCGATTTTATTCACTATTTTGCCGTCGCGAACCAGCGTAATGCGATCAAGTAGTTTACGGCAAAATGCGCAATGGGTTTGACTGTGTTTAAAGTCTTTAAGATAGCGACTCAATGGCCGCCTTTTCTGGTGCTGCATCATTATTAAGAACTCCTGGTATTCAAAATTAATGTGCGGCATTTACTTAAGTTATAACTTACCCAGTTTGGTGCGTAACCGTTTAATGGCCTGACTGTGTAACTGACTGACCCGCGATTCACCGACTTCCAGCACCGCGCCAATCTCTTTGAGATTAAGCTCTTCCTGGTAATAGAGCGTTAATACTAACTGTTCACGCTCCGGCAACATTTCGATGGCTTCCATCACCCGTTGACGCAGATTACTTTCCAGTAATTTTTGTAACGGGTTTTCGCGCTGATGATCGTCACTTACCAGTTCAATACTATCGCCGTGCTCTTCACGCCACTCATCGTAGGAAAAGAGTTGGCTGTTATTAGTATCAAGCAACATTTGTCGATAATCGGCGATTTCGATCCCTAAACGTTCTGCCACTTCAGTTTCTGTGGCGTTACGGCCAAGTTCCTGCTCCAGTTGCCCCATTGCCTGTGCCACTTCACGCGCATTGCGTCGCACGCTTCGTGGCACCCAGTCACGGCTGCGAAGTTCATCCAGCATAGCACCACGGATTCGCTGCACTGCGTAAGTTGTAAATGCCGTTCCTTGCAGGGCGTCATAACGTTCAACGGCATTAAGTAATCCAATGCCGCCCGCCTGTAGGAGATCATCAAGTTCTACACTCGCGGGCAGTCGGACCTGCAGGCGCAATGCTTCGTGACGCACCAGCGGGATATAACGCTGCCACAGCGAGTATTTATCCATTACACCTTCAGCGGTATAGAGTGATTTCACGATAAACAACCCTGCGTTATATAAGTAATCGGCATAATTATCCGTTTCTGCAGGTTTTTTAATCGGACGATTAATGGGTGAAATAAGCGGTTATTTAGGGTGATCGGTAAATAACGAGCAGAATAACCCCGCCGGAAGCGGGGTTAAGAGATCTGACAAGGTACGCTTTATCTTGCTGGATGCTGTGTAAATGCCTTATCCAGCCTGGACGAATATGCAAATTTAATTAATTGCGATTCACCTTGTAGGCATGATAAGCGCCGCGCATCAGACAATTTGGCGTTTGCTGTCATTATCGGTTAGTCCGGTTTTGGCGATTAACCCTGCAGCAGAGACAGAACTTGCTGCGGCACCTGGTTAGCTTTAGACAGTACAGAGTTACCCGCCTGCTGGATGATCTGCGCTTTCGACATGTTGGACACTTCGGTCGCATAGTCGGCGTCCTGAATACGGGACTGCGCTTCAGACAAGTTGGTGGTGGTGTTGTTCAGGTTAGTGACCGCAGAATCCAGACGGTTTTGAACGGCACCGAGGGAGGAGCGGAAAGTATCAACTTGCGAGATAGCTTTGTCTAAAAGTGCCAGTGGATCAGCAGAAGAAGCCCCTGAGAACTGTGCAGTCGGAGTTGCAGTAGATAATTCAACAACAACTTTGTTCCCTGTGGCTGTTGCTGCAGTGTCGTCATCAAGCGCTGTTGTAACCGTTGTAGCGTAGTTTTTACCCTGGAATGTTACATATCCCGCAGCCGCGCCTTTAGAGTCAGCGGCAACTTTAATCAGTTGATCTTTCTGAGTAGCAGCAGTCGTTAGTCCATTATCGGTGTCTTTATATTCGACATCGGCTTTATTCAACGTGACTTTACCGTTTGTATGATCAATCGATGCGGAGTAGAAATCACTGCCGGATTGAACGACGAACTGTGCAGTGGCAGCCCCTTTCGCATCCAGTGTATTGTGTAACGTCAGGCTAGAAACATCGACTGTTTTACCTGTCGCAGTAGTCAGATCTTTCGCAACAGCAGTGAAATCAACACCAAAGGGTTCCGTTCCTTTATCACCCGTAATTTGAGTAATGGAACTGCTAACATTCAGCGACTGACCCGAAACGGAGAAACCATTCAATCCCAGCGTTGAAGAATCAATTTTCTGCAAATCGATAGAGATGGTCTGCCCATCATTCGCGCCAACCTGAATCGCCATAGAACCGTTTTTAGCCAGCACATTCACGCCGTTGAACTGGGTCTGACCGGAAACACGGTCAATTTCATCCAGACGGGATTTGATTTCGTCCTGAATAGAAGACAGGTCAGAATCAGAGTTAGTGCCGGTCGTCGCCTGAACGGTCAACTCACGCACACGCTGCAAGTTGTTGTTGATTTCAGACAGTGCGCCTTCTGCGGTCTGCGCCAGAGAAATACCGTCATTGGCGTTACGCGCGGCCTGAGTCAGCCCTTTAATGTTAGAAGTGAAGCGGTTAGCAATCGCCTGACCAGCGGCGTCATCTTTCGCGCTGTTGATACGCAGGCCAGAAGACAGGCGTTCGATAGAAGTCGACAGCGCAGACTGGTTTTTGTTGATGTTGTTCTGAGTGATCAGCGAGAGGCTGTTGGTGTTAATGACTTGTGCCATAATTTTTATTCCTGTTTTTTAGCTCTACGGTTTAAGTATTGGGCTTCCACCCTTCGGCTTCGTCGCCGTCAACCCTGTTATCGTCTGGTCACTCACAACCTTTAGAATTTTTTTCTAGCCGTCGAAATACTCCCCTTCCTCGTTGCTGTTCGTGTCATTAAGCCAAAAAATAAATCGTAAACTTTGCCCCGCTTCCGCCGATAACCCCGGTATTCGTTCTACATGTCGCATGATTAAGGAATATATATGGCTAGTATTTCAACGCTCGGGGTTGGGTCGGGGCTGGATCTCAGCAGCATCCTCGACAGTCTTGAGGCGGCAGAAAAATCTACCCTGACGCCGATATCAAAACAGCAAAGCTCGTACACCGCGAAACTGAGCGCCTACGGGACGCTGAAAAGCGCGCTGGAGAGTTTTCAGACCGCCAACACGGCACTGAATAAAGCCGACTTATTTACCGCTACCTCAACCACCAGCAGTTCCTCGGCTTTTAGCGCCACCACCACGGGCAGCGCAATTGCCGGAAAATACACCATTAGTGTCAGCCAACTGGCACAGGCACAGACGCTCACGACCCAAAACAGCCAAAAAGACAACAAAGCCGCCATCGCCACCAGCGATAGCGTCCTGACCATCCAGCAAGGCGGTGGAAAAGATCCCGTCACGATTGATATCAGCGCGGCTAACTCGTCACTCTCTGGTATCCGCGATGCAATTAACAACGCCAAAGCCGGTGTCAGCGCCAGTATCATCAATGTGGGTAACGGCGAGTATCGTTTGTCTATCACCGCCAATGATACCGGTAGCGATAACGCCATGAAACTGAGCGTCAGCGGCGACAGCGCCCTGCAAAGTTTTATGGGTTACAACGGAACGTCGGGTGATAGCAGTAATGGCATGATTGAAAGCGTCACCGCGCAGAACGCCAAACTTACGGTTAATAACGTTGAGATTGAAAACAGCAGCAACACTATCAGTGACGCGCTGGAAGATATCACTCTCAACCTGAATGACGTCACCACCGGTAATCAGACCCTCACCATCAGCAAAGACACATCTAAAGCTGAAAATGCGGTTAAAGCGTGGGTGGATGCCTATAACACGTTACAGGATACGTTCAGCAGCTTAACAAAATACACCGCAGTCGATGCCGGGGCAGAAAGTCAGGACTCCAGCAACGGCGCGTTACTCGGTGACTCCACGCTGCGCACCATCCAGACCCAGTTAAAAACGCTGCTTGCCAATACGCATAGCAGTTCGGCCTATAAAACATTGGCACAGATCGGTATTACCACCGACGCCAGTAGCGGAAAACTGGAAATAGCGACCGACAAGCTGCAAACAGCCCTGAAGAAAGATGCCGCTGGCGTAGGTGAAATGTTTATTGGTGACGGTAAAAGCACTGGCGTAACCACCAGCATTAGCAGCAACCTGACCAGTTGGCTCTCCTCCACCGGGATAATCCAGGCTGCAAAAGATGGCGTAAGCAAAACACTGAACAATTTGACGGATCAGTACAACGCTGCCAGTGAACGTATCGATACATTAATGGCGCGCTACAAAGCCCAGTTCACCCAACTGGATGTGCTAATGAACTCGCTTAACTCCACCAGTAGCTATCTGACACAGCAATTCGACACCTCAAATAGCAGCTCGAAATAATCTTCAGGAGAGACTATGTACAGCGCAAAAGGCACGCAGGCCTATGCACAAATTGGCGTTGAGAGCGCCGTGATGAGCGCCAGTCCACAGCAACTGGTTACCATGCTATTTGACGGCGTGTTGAGTGCGCTGGTAAGAGCACGCCTGTTTATGCAGGACAACAACCTGGAAGGTAAAGGCGTTTCTTTATCGAAAGCTATCAACATCATTGAGAATGGGCTGAAGGTGAGCCTCGAAGAAGAAAGCCAGGATGAATTAACCCAGAATTTAATTGCGCTCTATAGCTATATGGTCAGGCGTTTGCTGCAAGCGAATTTGCGTAACGATGTCTCCGCAGTAGAAGAAGTGGAAACGTTGATGCGCAATATTGCCGATGCCTGGAAAGAGACTTTACTCTCCCCTTCTTTGATTCAGGACCCTGTCTGATGAACCATGCACCGCACTTGTATTTTGCCTGGCAACAACTTGTCGAAAAAAGCCAGCTCATGTTACGCCTGGCGACAGAAGGACGATGGGATGAACTCATCGCCAGCGAAATGGATTATGTGAATGCGGTGCAACAAATCGCGCACCTGACGGAAGAAATGGAACCCTCTGCCATGATGCAGGAACAACTCAAACCGATGCTACGCCTCGTCCTGGACAACGAAAGCAACGTTAAGCAGTTATTGCAGGTGCGAATGGATGAGCTGGCGAAGCTGGTTGGTCAGTCATCGATGCAAAAATCCGTATTAAGTGCTTACGGCGACCAGGGCGGCTACGTACTGGCGCCGCAGGAGAATATCGTCAATTTTTCTCCCCATCTGAATTTTGGCAAAGCATAAAAGTGGGATTACTCGCGAATAACCTGATTACGGCTACGCTTCTAATGTTCCCCTCATGTGGAGTCGAAGAATGCGTAATCCCACGCTGTTGCAATGCTTTCACTGGTATTACCCTGAAGGCGGCAAGCTCTGGCCCGAGCTTGCCGAGCGCGCCGACGGTTTAAATGATATTGGTATCAATATGGTCTGGCTGCCGCCTGCCTATAAAGGCGCATCGGGCGGATATTCTGTCGGCTACGATTCCTATGATTTATTTGATTTAGGCGAGTTTGATCAAAAAGGCACTGTCGCGACGAAATATGGTGATAAAGCGCAATTGCTGGCGGCCATCGACGCGCTTAAACGCAACGACATCGCCGTACTGCTGGATGTGGTGGTGAACCACAAAATGGGTGCCGACGAAAAAGAAGCGATTCGCGTTCAACGAGTTAACGAAGAGTGTCGCACGCAAATTGATGATGAAATTATCGAATGCGAAGGCTGGACCCGTTACACCTTCCCTGCACGAGCCGGAAAATATTCACAATTTATATGGGACTTCAAATGTTTTAGCGGTATCGACCATATCGAAAACCCGCATGAAGATGGCATCTTTAAAATCGTCAACGATTACACTGGCGAAGGCTGGAATGATCAGGTCGATGATGAATTAGGCAATTTCGATTATCTGATGGGCGAAAATATCGATTTTCGTAACCATGCCGTCACCGAAGAGCTCAAATACTGGGCGCGCTGGGTAATGGAACAAACTCAGTGCGATGGTTTTCGTCTCGACGCGGTAAAACATATTCCGGCGTGGTTCTATAAAGAGTGGATAGAGCATGTGCAAGAAGTTGCGCCGAAACCACTATTTATTGTGGCGGAATACTGGTCGCGCGAGGTCGAGAAACTGCAAACGTATATTGACCAGGTGGAAGGTAAAACCATGCTGTTTGATGCACCGCTGCAGATGAAATTCCACGAAGCGTCTCGTATGGGGCGTGATTATGATATGACTGAGATTTTTAGCGGCACATTGGTTGAAGTCGATCCTTTCCACGCTGTGACGCTGGTCGCCAACCACGACACCCAGCCGTTACAAGCCCTTGAAGCTCCGGTGGAGCCGTGGTTTAAGCCGCTGGCTTATGCCCTTATTTTGCTACGGGAAAATGGCGTGCCTTCGGTGTTTTACCCTGATCTGTACGGGGCTCATTACGAAGATGTCGGCGGTGACGGTCAAACCTATCCAATCGATATGCCAATAATCGAACAACTTGATGAGCTAATCCTCGCCCGCCAGCGTTTTGCCCACGGTGTACAGACGCTATTTTTCGATCATCCGAACTGCATTGCGTTTAGTCGCAGTGGCACCGATGAATATCCTGGCTGCGTTGTGGTTATGTCGAACGGTGACGATGGCGAAAAGACGATTAATCTGGGGGAGAACTATGGCAATAAAACCTGGCGCGATTTCCTCGGTAATCGACAAGAGAGCATAGTTACCGATGAAAATGGCGAAGCGACTTTTTTTTTGCAACGGCGGCAGCGTCAGCGTTTGGGTTATCGAAGAGGTGATTTAAAACCGATCGCTGACAATACACGCATCGTTATTGCGGCGCCGTTACAGTTCCAGGCCCGATAAGCTTGCGTATCGGGCACTTTTTTTGACATGAAAATCCCCCTGGGCCAGGGGAATTTCATTACGGCAGCGGCGTCGGTAACGGCGCTTTTTCCAGCGCGGCGGCACACTCTGCCGTCGGACGAGCCACGCGTTCCATCGTCATGCCATCATACTCAATAGTGTTACCGTCACGCTCAATCTCGTACAGCTCACGTTTCACAGTAACGTTAGTGAGAGAATCAGACATCAGCGTCAGCTTACCCGGTAACGCAATCACTCGCTGCCATTGACGGCAATCCAGGGTATCACCCTCTTTAGTGACAATCAGGCTACCAATCGCTTCCGGGCTGACCAGCGCACGTTGCGGCCCTTTGGTCTGCCAGTACCCTGCCAGCCAGTCTGGCGCGGGGGTTTTTACAACATTATTATAGTTTTCGACTTCGGCACAGCCCGCCAACAACATGAGTGCGCCTGCAATTGCGAGTTTTTTCATCATTCGTCCTGCATGAGAAGAAAAGTGGATTGTGGCATTAAAGCCCTGACGCTGCCAGCCTTTCCAGGCCCAAAGAGAAATTTGATCTAACTATTATTTTTGTGAATTATTGCCACGCAAATAAATTCTCCTGATGTATGATTCGCGACTCTTGTTTAAACCTTCTGAGTTCAGAGGCTACATACATGTCATGGCAGCAATTCAAACAAGCCTGGTTGATTAAATTCTGGGCGCCAATCCCTGCGGTCATCGCGGCGGGTATTCTCTCCACTTACTATTTTGGCATTACCGGCACTTTTTGGGCAGTTACGGGTGAATTTACCCGCTGGGGCGGTCAGCTCCTGCAACTGTTTGGCGTCCATGCTGAAGAGTGGGGCTATTTTAAAATTATCCATCTGGAAGGATCGCCATTAACCCGCATTGACGGGATGATGATTCTCGGTATGTTCGGCGGCTGTTTTGCCGCGGCATTATGGGCCAACAACGTCAAACTGCGCATGCCGCGTAGCCGTATCCGCATTATGCAGGCCATTATTGGCGGGATTATTGCTGGTTTTGGTGCGCGTCTGGCGATGGGCTGTAACCTGGCGGCATTCTTTACCGGCATTCCTCAGTTCTCGCTGCACGCCTGGTTCTTTGCCATCGCCACCGCCATCGGCTCATGGTTTGGCGCGCGCTTTACCCTGCTGCCTGTTTTTCGTATCCCCGTGAAAATGCAGAAAGTCTCTGCCGCCTCACCGCTGACGCAGAAACCAGATCAGGCGCGGCGCCGTTTTCGTCTCGGGATGCTGGTCTTTTTCGGCATGCTTGGCTGGGCGCTGCTGACGGCGATGAACCAACCAAAGCTGGGGCTGGCGATGCTGTTTGGCGTCGGCTTTGGCTTACTGATAGAACGTGCACAAATCTGCTTTACTTCGGCGTTCCGCGACATGTGGATCACCGGACGAACCCACATGGCGAAAGCGATCATTTTCGGTATGGCGGTAAGTGCCATCGGGATTTTCAGTTATGTACAGTTAGGCGTAGAACCTAAAATCATGTGGGCGGGTCCGAACGCGGTAATTGGTGGATTACTGTTTGGTTTTGGTATTGTGCTGGCGGGCGGCTGCGAAACGGGATGGATGTACCGCGCGGTGGAAGGCCAGGTGCATTACTGGTGGGTCGGTCTGGGCAACGTTATTGGCTCCACGATTCTGGCGTATTACTGGGATGATTTCGCCCCGGCACTGGCAACCGACTGGGACAAAATCAACCTGCTAAAAACCTTTGGTCCAATGGGCGGCCTGCTGGTGACATATTTACTATTGTTCGCTGCGCTGATGCTGATTATCGGCTGGGAAAAACGCTTCTTCCGCCGTGCGGCGCCGCAGACAGCTAAGGAGATCGCATGAAAAATATCGTTCCTGATTACCGTCTTGATATGGTGGGTGAGCCCTGCCCTTACCCGGCGGTTGCAACCCTTGAGGCTATGCCGCAGTTAAAAAAAGGCGAGATCCTCGAAGTGGTCAGCGATTGTCCACAGTCGATTAACAATATTCCGCTGGATGCGCGTAATCACGGCTATACGGTACTGGATATTCAGCAAGACGGGCCGACCATTCGTTATTTAATTCAGAAGTAATCTTTTCTCCCGCTGTTTCAGGCAGCGGGAGTCACTTGCTACGAATACTCCGTTGTCTATTTTCCGTACCACAGTTGAATTATTATTCATTCACACAGACACAGCATTAAGTGATCGGACCAGATTGAAGGAATAACACCGATCATGCAAACTACTCTCCCTCACAACTGACGAGAGATTATTTCCCTGATGGATCAGGTTGCTAATTTTCAAAAGATGTTTGAGCAAGTGAGAACGGAGCTAAATTTTTCCTGGTTTTATGCTGAGTTAAAACGTCATCATATTGCGCATTATATTTACTATCTTGCCACAGATAACATCAGGATCGTCACGCACGATGACAATGTTTTGTTAATAAGAGGAAGCAGAAGTCTTTTAAAAGTCAGTGCCATCAAGGATCCTGAGCAAGTCAAAAAAGCAGCCCGAACTCACATTTCAAGACGGTCTACATTTCGGGAATATTGTATAACGCTTGCAAAGGCTGGTGTTTTTCGGTGGGTTACTGACGTCGGTGATAATAAGCGGCGTTACTATTCTATCGATAATACACTTTTATATATTGAAGATATCGAGAACAACAAACCACTTATTTAGCTGTTCTCGCCAGCTCAGGTCTGACAGTGGCTGGTTATTAATAAAATTTTCAATGAACGGTTCTGAAATAGCGATTAACTAACGGCTTCATGTTCATGCCTGTGACCATGTATTTTTCGTTGATGACAAAGAAAGCCCTGGCGCGCGCCAGACAGCAGGCAGGGTGCATCATCAAGCATCATCGTTCACCGTAGATCTCCCGGTGTGTCATACCCCGTACCCGCCCATCACTCGATGGGCATTCTGAAAGCAAGTTACTGCGAAGCTTTCTTCCAGCGATGGCTCCATACAATGGTGAGCGGTCATTTTTTACAAACAGAACCGTGTCATAAGAAACATCTATTAGACAACGATGTTTTCGTCTGTTGGTATGTTGTAATTAGACAACCAACAAGAAACAATCATGTTCACTGTCAAAACAGATGATCTCTCCCATCCTGCAGTACAAGAATTAGTGAATTACCATATTTCCGGTATGCAGGAACAATCTCCACCAGAAAGCATCCATGCTTTGGACGTACAAAAACTACGTGATCCGGCAGTGACATTCTGGTCAGCATGGGAAGGAGATCGACTCGCCGGAATTGGCGCGCTGAAGTTACTGGATGATGAACATGGCGAGTTGAAATCAATGCGTACTGCGCCAGACTTTTTACGTCGTGGCGTTGCAAATCTGATTCTACGGCATATTTTGCGGGTTGCACATGACAGACGCCTTCATCGCCTGAGTTTAGAAACAGGAACACATGCTGGGTTTACGGCCTGCCATCAACTTTATCTCAAACATGGCTTCACTGCCTGCGAGCCCTTCGCTGATTATAAACCGGATCCAAATAGCCGTTTTATGACCTTGAACTTATGTGAAAATCATCAATTGTCATGACTGGTAAACCCACCAACTGCAGCAGGGAATGCTGATTATGCGTTTGCATTCACTAACCGCCGCCCCAGGTTTCGTAGGCCATTTTTTGTTTTATCGCCTCAGTTACAAAACCTACACCTGCATGGACATCATATGACCATGTATTTTTCATAAATGACAAAGATCGCCCAAGAGCACACCAGATAACAGGCGGTTAGAGTTGACTGAAACATCAAACATCGTAGTTCTCCGTAGATCTAACGGTGTGATTTGCCCCATATATGCCCCACCACTCAGCATCGAAGAACACAAAGCCTTGCAATCCAGTGCAAAGCTTTGTGTGTCCCCACTACGGCCCGCATAACCAGTAAGAAGATAGCAGTGATGTCAAACGACGCAGCAGTCTTCTTTTCTTTCACACTTTCCCCCACCCAGCATACATACCTTTCTGCCACAGCTGAAATGAATGTCTATTATGAGCAAGGAGAGGAAATTCGTAATTGTCATCATCCATGGCGATTTGCTGGTACTATCTGTGTTAAGTAATAGGAAAACAAGTAACTGGAGAAAGATTTGATTTACACACTATTATAGCAGTTAATAGTTTAAGCTATTGACACTTTAACTATTTTGCATAAAGTTAAACATAACAACCCCATAAATTGATAATGCAAGAGAGTACTGAACTAAGTATTTTAGCTCTACCATATTGCCCAGACAGTATAATATATGATACATTAAAAAATTAGACTTAATTTACTTAAACATCCTAATCACACTAAGAATGAAGAAATAAATGCTGTTTAAATATTGTCCTATTAATGAGTATTCAATTAAATCTCTAGTGGAAAACAAACTATATCTTAATCATCTCAACATGATGAATGACAGTGCTGAAGGTTTTTGTAAGATAATAAGTGGTTTCCCAGATTATAATGAAAAAACTGAGAGATATGATTTGATAATAAAAACATGGTGTGGAGAGTCTGGCTGGCTACCTTCTGAATATGAATATAACGAATATATCGATTCAATGAGAGAACTGGAACCAAATGTCCCGCAATTGCTGGACTCTGCAAGGATATCATGCTTTACGAATACGGCGTTAAACCCTACAATGTGGGCTCATTATGCTAACAACAGAACAGGTATATGTATAGAATTCGATCAAGACAAAATAAGAGAACTAGAGGATTTCTATATCTTTGACGTCAAATATAAAGATCGCCCTCCGACTATTGATACTGCAGTACTAACATTAATAGCTGATCAGGTGAACTATAATCATGATGCAATTTATGATGATTATCAAGAAAAGTTCAAACATCTTTATGAACAAGCATTTGACGAGGGAAGAAATTTGCTTTTGGAAATTTACAATGGAATATTGGCAACTAAATCTCAAGAATGGTCTTATGAACAAGAAAAACGGCTAATATATATTTTATCCTTCTCACAAGAAGACAAATTGGCAAAAAATTATAAAACTGGCATAAACATATCACTCCCTGAAGGATGCATTAAAAGTGTTATCCTAGGTGAGAAGACAAGTGAGCATGATAAAAAACTTATAGTTTCAGCAATAAAAAAACATTCTAAACACATTAAGTTGAAGAGAGCTACAATAACACAAGGAGAATATTTATTATCTATTCGTGATGAAGTTTTTAGCTGATGGCATTATAATCGAACAGATATTTTCTCCTAAGCGTTGCATTTATCCCACGGTAACATATTCATACTCAAATATCCTGCGACATGGAAGATTTGAGTATGGTTGTTCTTCATGAGCGAAAAGCAGATGTTCGCGCTAAGGTATAATCAATTGGTTGTTAAATAGTTTAAACACAAGCAATGACTAATAAAACAATGCCACAAACCTTATTATTTCTAAACTAGCATTTAGCTTTCAGACAATTTATTGATTGTTAATACATATTTTTAATATTTAATTATCATTTATTCACCCCCCTCATGCTTATCAAATACTTCACAACAACGGAATTTTAATCCACATTTGTTATCTGTCTCTATCAGATTCATCCATACCCCCCTCCATTATTATTTAATTTCCAGATAAAAATCTTCATCCTGTTATACATATAAAAAAGGTGCAATATTTAAAAAATGATAACAAATTATTGATTTTGCTCACATAAATTTTATTGACAAGATGATAAGCTAATATCTATACATTGTATTTTCTCAAGAGGAATTTATGGCTGACATTGTCACTGGTTTGACCGCACTCAAAACCGCCTTTGATTTAGCAAAAGATATAAAAAATGCCACTGGCGCATACAATGATGCAGAAATGAGGCTTAAGTTTAGTGAGCTTTATAGCGCGCTATCTGAAGCCAAAATAGAACTGGCTGATACACAGCTAGAAATGTATGAACTAAAGCTGAAGATCGAAGAGTTGCAAGCTAAGCTTGATGCATCGGACGAGCTTGAATATAGGGAAAACGTATACTGGAGGGCCTCACCTATCAATGGCAAACCAAACGGTCCTTTTTGCCCAAGATGTTATGAAAGTTCAGAGAAGAAGCTATCTTCAATGAGTCAAGTAACGGGGCATGCAACTATTGCTGGAAAATACAAATGTAATACTTGTAACGCCTACGTTAGATAAAAAGCCGTTATGGGGCTGGGACGGAGGCTCAAATCCTCTCGTGCAAAAATTCACTATGCCACTACAGATGCGCAAGGGGCAATATCAGCATCCTCAGGGTGATGGATTGTCACCCACGGAACAATTTTATCTGCTGACTTTCCACCGTTAACGCGACACAACCTTTGTTCCTGAGCTTCGCGTTGCAGAGCCGGTAATCTCCGTCTCTTTAAATTAAAAAGACGGAGACTATTAAAAACTCATTAAAACATCAGGAAACAACAGATTCCCCGTAAAACGCTACAGCCTGCACAGGCTGGGAGTCCATATCATCCCGGATATCTCTGGAGTATGGGAGGGAGTTGACTGTCGATATAAATATCCTGTCATTTTCTAAAGTAAAAATTTCCGATTCGAGACTACCAATATCACCACGTACAGGATTAGTCCACCCACTAAACAGTAAAAATCCCCATTCCTGAAAAAGCCCGGAATTCACTTCACGTTTTACATCATGAAACATTTCTCCCGTCAGTTCATCGAAAGGGACATTATTGATATCGCGTCGTGCCGGGACAGTCCCTTTTTTATCTTCAATCCAAAACCATGCATCGTCAAATCTTTTCCACGTTACGGTACAAGGTTTAAAGAAGCGATGAGGTTTAATTAAATAAGATGACACAAATTTCCCTGTGGCTTTATCCTTCGCAAAAATAACAAATGTTTTACCAATGCAACTTTCATCAATATCTTTTGAAAATGACACCACGCCGTCCTGATTTACAGTCAGCAAATTGTCTCCCGCATTGGTGACAACACTCCAGTCCAACGTATTATTACTGACAACATCATTGTCAACCACCATCTGAAATGTCGCCCCTGGAAATAATGTTTTCGGGAATGAACCATTAGCCATGTCTTTTTTTATATCGAAAACATGGTGGCTCACCAGAACACCGGTAATTTTTGGCATAAAAAACTCCTTATTTGTTTAATTGAAATGCGGCCAGTAAATTCAACCGCCAGAGAGATATTATTACTTTTACAAGAATAAATGTTGTTATTTGTTTATTATAAAACAATCATCACCCAGAAAAGAAAAAGATGCAGTTCGTTAACAAAAACCTTTGTGGCATATTAAGGTTGTGTCGCGTTAACGGTGGAAAGTCAGCAGATAAAATTGTTCCGTGGGTGACAGCCATTACCGCGAAGGCATATTGCAAGGGGCGTTGCTTGTGGTCGATTCCTCACTCACTCCAGTTGATGGTTCGCTGCTTGTATGTGCTTATCGCATAAAGAGATATCGGAAGCATCCGCGCCGCCATGATTGTCTTTCTCCTGATGCAGGAAAAGCAGAATGGCTAAATCAGCAGCAGAGCGCAAAGCCGATCAGAGAGCCAAGCAAGCATCATCCGGTATGCGTAAGCTGGAGCTTGTACTTGATGCTCAGGAAATTGAAATGCTGGAGCGTAACTGTGCCACGCGTCGCTTCAGGCGTGCGCCTTACGAGTTTGGTGAGTACATCGCGTTACTGAGCCGCCAGGATGATGCACTTGTGCGCTGGCGTATAAAATCGATCAGCAGAAAACGTTGCGGTAAGTGCGGCGAGAGAGTTCCTGTTAATTCATGCCCGTGTAATGGTGACTCACAATGCTGGGTGACCAAAGGCTGATTCGAATTTAAGAACTGAAAGAACACCAAGCCGCCTGATGGCGGTTTTTTATTGGAGACAAGAAATGTCAGATTTGGCTATGAAGATTTTGAAATGGCAAACGACTGGCGATGTCGACATCAGTAGCGCAACTCTTGCCTCAATCGCATGTGGACTGAAAAAGAATATCTATGGTCATCACTTCGGCGCTCCACATGACGCAGCCGATTTCCGACGATGCGTTGCACTTGTTGAGCAGATTCCAGAAATCAGAGATTCATTCGACAAGGTTGCAAAGCGCGTTCCGGCATTCAAAGACATCCTCAACGAATGGGATTCCCTCGTTGCTCTGTTGAAGTCTGAAATGAAGATACACGGAAACAAAGCACCAGAGACTTACAGAAGAATTAGCGAACTACGCAAGGACTAACCATGGAATCACACAGCCTCAAACCCAATGAGGTCTGTTAATCCCCCCTTTCATTCCAGCACCGGAGAAAACAATGAGCGAAGTTAACTTAATTGTGCCCAATGACTGGGTGACAGAGCAAAAACTGATCGAAATTACAGGTTTACGCCCAGAAACCATTGAGAGAGCACGTAAACAATCCTGGCTTGTCGGTCGTGAATATCTCCATGTTGCACCGGACGGTATTCCAAAAGAAAACAGCGAATGCATGTATAACCGCAAGGCTATCGACCAGTGGGTTGAAAGTATGTCAAAAAAACAGCCTGGTGCGCGTCGATGAAGAACCGTTTATGCTTAATACGCTCTTGGGCGTCAGGAGGGAACAATGGCTAAGACAGCATACCCAACAGGCGTTGAGAACCATGGCGGATCACTCCGCATATGGTTTATGTATAAAGGCACACGAGTGCGGGAAAGTCTCGGTGTGCCGGATACACCAAAAAACAGGAAAATAGCTGGCGAGCTACGAGCGTCTGTTTGTTTTTCCATTAAGACGGGTAATTTCGACTATGCCGCTCAGTTTCCGGACTCTCCCAACCTGAGAAAATTTGGTGCGGAAAGTAAGGAAATTACCGTCGCAGACCTGGCTGAGAAATGGCTGGATCTGAAAAAGCTGGAAATCAGTACCAATGCGATGGGGCGTTACAGCTCCATTGTAAGAAATATGGTTCCCCGAATCGGAGGCAACAGACTTGCATCTGCTGTGACCCAGGAAGAACTGCTGTTCATACGAAAGGATTTGCTGACCGGATATCATGTTCTGAAACGTGGGCAAAAAACACCCATTAAGGGACGTTCCGTGCCAACAGTTAATAACTACATGAACACCATGGCGGGGATGTTTCAGTTCGCAGCCGACAGCGGATACATCAAAGAAAATCCGTTTGCAGCCATTTCGCAACTGAAGAGATCACGAACGGAACCAGATCCGTTAACCCGTGATGAGTTTGTCAGGTTGATTAACGCATTTAAGCATCAGCAATTAAAAAATATGTGGTCGCTGGCTGTGTATACGGGAGTTCGCCACGGGGAGTTGGTTTCTCTGGCATGGGAAGATATAGACCTGAAGGCAGGGACAATGACGATCAGAAGAAACCACACATTAACGAAAGAGTTCACTCTTCCTAAAACCGAAGCGGGAACAAACCGTGTTATCAACCTTATTCAACCAGCAATAGACGTGCTTAAGAATCAGGCTGAAATGACACGGCTTGGTAAGCAGTATCAGGTTGAAGTGAAACTTCGTGAGTATGGTCGAACTGAAATGCATCCGTGCACTTTTGTTTTCAATCCGCAAATCGTTACGCGTAATGGCCTTGCCGGGTACCATTATGCAGTTGGGTCGATTAATCAGTCATGGGAAACTGCAATGCGACGCGCCGGGATTCGCTACCGCAAAGCATACCAGTCCAGGCACACTTATGCATGTTGGTCTTTGACCGCTGGAGCTAACCCTAACTTCATCGCGAAGCAAATGGGACACTCTGATGCTCAGATGGTTTATCGCGTTTACGGATCGTGGATGGCAGAAAACAATCAGGATCAGGTATCCATTTTAAACCAGAAATTGAGTGAGTTTGCCCCATCCATGCCCCACGCTGTGGGATCGGATGTAATTAAACAAGTATAGTCAACAGGTTACAAAACCTACACCTGCATGGACATCATTTCCTGGTACGCCGCCACCAGCTTATTACGCACCTGAATCCCCATTTGCATCGAAACCGACGCTTTTTGCATATCGGTCATCACATCGTTTAGCGCCACGCCGGGTTCGCCGAGGGTGAATTTTTCTGCCTGGGTGCGGGCGGCGGTTTGCGTATCACTTATACGATCGAGCGCGGCGTGCAGCTGCCCGGCAAAACTGATGGTCGGTTGTGGTAGTGATTCCTGCGCACGGACACTCATCGCCGTAGCCTGTAACTGGCTGATAACCCCTTCAATCCCCTGTATGGCTGACATATTCATCTCCTGGATCATTTCTGGTAGCAGAGATTAACAGTAAGTCAATAAGATAAAGGCGTTAAATAACGATAAAAAACCGGGTTAATTGGCGCATAGAAAAAAATAAAACCACAAATAATGAGGCCGTCAATTTTTCGAGTTTGCTGACCCGGGAGTGCGTCTTGTTCCACTTTGCCAATAACGCCGTCTTTCATCTGCCGCGAGGTGCGCGATGAATACGACTGCAGCCCAGACAAAATCTCTTGAGTGGCTTAATCGCCTACGCGCGAATCCGAGAATCCCTTTGATTGTTGCTGGTTCCGCTGCTGTGGCAGTGATAGTCGCGTTAGTTCTATGGGCAAAAGCCCCTGATTACCGCACGTTATTCAGCAACCTTTCCGATCAGGATGGTGGCGCGATCGTCAGCCAACTGACGCAGATGAACATCCCCTACCGCTTTAGTGAAGCCAGTGGTGCAATTGAAGTTCCGGCGGATAAGGTTCACGAGTTGCGTCTGCGTCTGGCGCAGCAAGGCTTACCTAAAGGCGGAGCGGTCGGCTTTGAACTGCTCGATCAGGAAAAGTTTGGTATCAGCCAGTTCAGCGAACAGGTGAATTATCAGCGAGCACTGGAAGGCGAACTTTCTCGTACCATCGAAACTATCGGCCCGGTAAAAGGGGCGCGCGTGCATCTGGCGATGCCGAAACCGTCTTTATTTGTCCGTGAACAAAAATCCCCTTCCGCATCGGTGACTGTGAATTTGTTGCCAGGACGTGCGCTGGATGAAGGGCAAATTAGCGCCATTGTGCATCTGGTTTCAAGTGCAGTAGCTGGGCTGCCACCGGGTAACGTTACGCTGGTGGATCAAGGTGGGCATCTGTTAACCCAGTCCAATACCAGCGGGCGCGATCTCAATGATGTTCAGTTGAAATATACCAGCGATGTCGAAGGCCGCATTCAGCGTCGTATTGAAGCAATTCTGTCGCCTATTGTCGGCAACGGCAATATTCATGCGCAAGTCACAGCGCAGCTGGATTTCGCCAGTAAAGAGCAAACAGAAGAGCAGTATCGCCCTAATGGCAATGAGTCACAGGCAGCACTTCGTTCCCGTCAACTGAATGAAAGCGAGCAGAGCGGTTCCGGTTATCCGGGCGGCGTGCCGGGTGCATTGTCTAATCAGCCCGCGCCTGCAAATAACGCGCCGATCAGTACGCCTCCGGCAAATCAAAACAATCGCCAACAACAGACGAGCACCACCAGCAATAGTGGGCCGCGCAGCACACAGCGTAATGAAACCAGCAACTACGAAGTCGATCGCACCATTCGTCATACCAAAATGAACGTCGGCGACGTGCAACGTCTGTCTGTCGCGGTAGTGGTGAATTACAAAACGCTGCCGGATGGCAAACCGTTGCCACTGAGCGCCGAACAGATGAAACAAATTGATGATCTGACCCGCGAGGCAATGGGCTTTTCGGAAAAACGCGGTGATTCGCTCAATGTCGTCAACTCGCCGTTTACCAGTAGTGATGAAAGTGGCGGTGAGTTGCCGTTCTGGCAACAACAAGCGTTTATCGATCAGTTGCTGGCTGCCGGTCGCTGGTTGCTGGTACTGCTGGTGGCGTGGCTGCTGTGGCGTAAAGCGGTACGTCCGCAATTAATCCGCCGCGCTGAGGTGGTGAAAGCCGTTCAGCAACAGACACAAACTCGCCAGGAGACGGAAGATGCAGTGGAAGTACGCCTGAGCAAAGACGAACAACTGCAACAACGCCGCGCTAACCAGCGTCTGGGGGCTGAGGTAATGAGCCAGCGCATCCGCGACATGTCTGATAACGATCCGCGCGTAGTGGCGCTGGTCATTCGCCAGTGGATAAATAACGATCATGAGTAACCTGACAGGCACCGATAAAAGCGTCATTCTGCTGATGACCATTGGCGAAGACCGGGCGGCAGAGGTATTCAAGCACCTGTCCCAACGAGAAGTGCAGACCCTGAGCGCGGCAATGGCGAACGTCTCGCAGATCTCCAACAAACAATTAACTGAAGTACTGGCAGAGTTTGAACAAGAAGCCGAACAGTTTGCCGCACTGAATATTAACGCCAATGATTATCTGCGTTCAGTGCTGGTCAAAGCGCTGGGCGAAGAGCGTGCCGCCAGCCTGCTGGAAGATATTCTCGAAACCCGCGACACTGCCAGCGGTATAGAAACGCTCAACTTTATGGAGCCGCAGAGCGCCGCCGATCTGATTCGCGATGAACATCCGCAGATTATCGCCACCATTCTGGTGCATCTGAAACGCGCTCAAGCCGCCGATATTCTGGCGTTGTTCGATGAACGCCTGCGCCACGACGTGATGCTACGTATCGCTACCTTTGGCGGCGTACAACCTGCCGCACTGGCTGAACTGACAGAAGTGCTGAATGGCCTGCTCGATGGCCAGAATCTCAAACGCAGCAAAATGGGCGGCGTGAGAACAGCAGCGGAAATTATCAACCTGATGAAAACTCAGCAGGAAGAAGCGGTTATTACCGCCGTGCGTGAATTTGACGGTGAACTGGCGCAGAAAATCATCGACGAGATGTTCCTGTTCGAAAATCTGGTGGATGTCGACGATCGCAGCATCCAGCGTCTGTTGCAGGAAGTGGATTCCGAATCGTTACTGATCGCGCTGAAAGGGGCCGAGCAGCCGCTACGCGAAAAATTCCTGCGCAATATGTCGCAACGTGCCGCCGATATTCTGCGCGACGATCTCGCCAACCGTGGTCCGGTGCGTCTGTCGCAGGTGGAAAACGAACAGAAAGCGATTCTGCTGATTGTGCGCCGCCTTGCCGAAACCGGCGAGATGGTGATTGGCAGCGGCGAGGATACCTATGTCTGATAATCTGCCGTGGAAAACCTGGACACCGGACGATCTCGCGCCACCCCAGGCGGAGTTTGTGCCACTGATGGAGCCAGAAGAAACCGTCACTGAAGAGGCCGAACCCAGCCTTGAGCAACAACTGGCGCAACTGCAAATGCAGGCCCACGAGCAAGGTTATCAGGCGGGGATTGCCGAAGGTCGCCAGCAAGGTCACGAACAGGGCTATCAGGAAGGTCTGGCTCAGGGGCTGGAACAAGGACTGGCGCAAGCAAAATCCCAGCAAGCGCCGATTCATGCCCGGATGCAGCAACTGGTCAGCGAGTTTCAGACCACCCTTGACGCGCTGGATAGCGTGATTGCTTCACGCCTGATGCAGATGGCGCTGGAGGCAGCGCGTCAGGTGATCGGCCAGACGCCAACGGTGGACAACTCGGCACTGATCAAACAGATCCAACAGTTGTTACAGCAAGAACCGTTATTCAGTGGCAAACCGCAGCTACGCGTGCACCCGGATGATCTGCAACGTGTTGATGAGATGCTCGGCGCAACCTTAAGTTTGCATGGCTGGCGCTTGCGCGGCGACCCGACCCTCCATCCTGGCGGTTGTAAAGTCTCCGCTGATGAAGGCGATCTCGACGCCAGTGTCGCCACCCGCTGGCAAGAACTCTGCCGTCTGGCAGCGCCAGGAGTGGTGTAATGACCACGCGCCTGACACGTTGGCTAACCACGCTGGATAATTTTGAAGCCAAAATGGCTCAGTTGCCTGCGGTGCGTCGCTACGGGCGATTAACCCGCGCCACCGGGCTGGTGCTGGAAGCCACCGGATTGCAACTGCCGCTCGGCGCAACCTGTGTCATTGAACGTCAGAACGGCACTGAAACGCACGAAGTGGAAAGCGAAGTGGTTGGCTTTAACGGTCAACGGCTGTTTTTAATGCCGCTGGAGGAAGTGGAAGGCGTGCTGCCCGGCGCACGTGTTTACGCCAAAAATATCTCCGGCGATGGGCTGCAAAGCGGCAAGCAGCTTCCACTTGGTCCGGCGTTATTAGGTCGCGTTCTGGACGGCAGCGGTAAACCGCTCGATGGTCTGCCCTCCCCCGATACGACTGAAACTGGCGCCCTGATTACCCCGCCATTTAACCCGTTGCAACGTACACCGATTGAGCATGTGCTGGATACGGGCGTGCGCCCAATTAATGCCCTGCTTACCGTTGGGCGCGGGCAGCGTATGGGGCTGTTTGCCGGTTCCGGCGTCGGTAAAAGTGTGCTGCTGGGAATGATGGCGCGCTACACCCGTGCCGATGTGATCGTCGTTGGTTTGATTGGTGAACGTGGGCGAGAAGTAAAAGATTTTATTGAAAATATTCTCGGTGCCGAAGGGCGTGCGCGCTCCGTGGTGATTGCCGCTCCGGCGGATGTTTCTCCGCTCCTGCGAATGCAAGGTGCCGCCTATGCCACGCGCATTGCCGAAGATTTTCGCGATCGTGGTCAGCATGTGTTGCTGATTATGGACTCCCTCACCCGCTACGCGATGGCCCAGCGTGAGATTGCGCTGGCGATTGGCGAACCACCAGCCACCAAAGGTTATCCGCCGTCGGTATTCGCCAAATTACCGGCGCTGGTCGAACGTGCCGGAAACGGAATCAGTGGCGGCGGCTCGATTACCGCGTTTTATACCGTGCTCACCGAAGGCGATGACCAGCAGGATCCGATTGCCGACTCCGCGCGGGCGATCCTCGACGGTCATATCGTGCTGTCTCGCCGTCTGGCAGAAGCCGGACACTATCCGGCGATTGATATTGAAGCCTCAATCAGCCGTGCAATGACGGCGTTGATCAGCGAGCAGCATTACGCGCGGGTACGTACGTTCAAACAGCTGTTGTCGAGTTTTCAACGTAACCGCGATCTGGTCAGCGTCGGCGCGTATGCCAAAGGCAGCGATCCAATGCTCGATAAAGCTATCGCCTTGTGGCCGCAGCTGGAGGGCTATTTGCAACAAGGCATTTTTGAACGCGCGGACTGGGAAGACTCTCTCCAGGGGCTGGAACGTATTTTTCCGACGGTGTGATTACGCAGGAGATAGCAACAGATGGCAGAACATGGCGCCCTGGCGACCCTGAAAGATCTGGCAGAAAAAGAGGTGGATAATGCGGCCCGCCTGCTGGGTGAAATGCGTCGCGGATGTCAGCAAGCGGAAGAACAACTCAAAATGCTGATCGATTATCAAAACGAATATCGCAGCAACCTGAACAACGACATGAGTGCAGGAATGACCAGTAATCGCTGGATCAACTACCAGCAGTTCATTCAGACGCTGGAAAAGGCCATTACCCAGCACCGCCAGCAGCTTAATCAGTGGACGCAGAAAGTTGACATTGCTCTGAATAGCTGGCGAGAAAAGAAACAACGCTTGCAGGCCTGGCAGACCCTCCAGGAACGGCAATCCACGGCGGCCCTGTTAGCAGAAAACCGCCTCGATCAGAAAAAGATGGACGAGTTCGCCCAGCGCGCCGCCATGAGGAAAACTGAATGATTCGTTTAGCGCCCTTGATTACCGCTGACGTTGACACATCCACATTGCCCGGTGCTAGCGCCACTGACACGGCACAGGATTTTCTTGCGTTGTTGAGCGGGGCATTAGCAGGAGATGCAGCACCAGGCAAAGCTTCGCCATTGCTTCAGGTTGCAGTGGATACCCCACACGCGCAAGGTAAAGAACGCGCCAACGAAATCCTGGCCGGGGTACTGCCGTCTGATTTACACATCGCTATTGACGAAACGCTGGCTGAAATAACCGCAGCACTACCCGATACAACGCCGCTGACGACGGCTCTGGTTAATACGCTGGCAGCCATGCCAGAAAAGGAGACGGTCGCCGACGATAAAACGGATGACCTTAATGAAGATGCTGTCGCCAGCCTGAGCGCCCTTTTTGCTATGCTGCCCGGTTTTGACAATACCCCCAAAGTGACTGATGCGCCTGTAACAACGTTACCGACGCAGAAGCAAGCACTCTCAACAAAACTGACTACCGCGCAACTCGCAACAGCACAACCTGACGACGCCCCTGGCGCGCCAGATCAGCCATTAACACCGCTGGTCGCTGAAGCCCAGAGTAAAGCGGAGGTCATCAGCACGCCTTCACCTGTTACTACTGTCGCCAGTCCGCTAATTACTCCGCACCAGACGCAGGCGCTGCCCACCGTCGCAGCGCCTGTTTTGAGCGCACCTCTGGGTTCCCACGAATGGCAACAATCCTTAAGCCAGCATATTTCGCTGTTTACCCGCCAGGGGCAACAAAGTGCCGAACTGCGTTTGCATCCGCAAGATTTAGGCGAAGTGCAAATCTCCCTTAAGGTGGATGACAACCAGGCGCAAATTCAGATGGTTTCGCCGCATCAGCACGTGCGAGCCGCTCTGGAAGCGGCTTTGCCGGTACTGCGCACACAACTGGCAGAAAGCGGAATTCAGTTGGGGCAGAGCAATATCAGCGGAGAGAGTTTTAGCGGTCAGCAGCAGGCAGCTTCCGAGCAACAACAACGTCCACGCACATCAGGCCATGAAGGCCTGACAACCGAGGATGACGATGCATTGCCAGTTCCCACAACTCTCCAGAGAGTTTCATCGGGCAATAGCGGCGTCGATATTTTCGCCTAACGTCAGAGGTAGCACCTTAATCCGCGTCTTTTCCCCGCTTTGCCACACTTAAGACGCAGGATAATTAGCCGATAAGCAGTAGCGACACAGGAAGACCGCAACACATGACTGATTACGCGATAAGCAAGAAAAGCAGGCGATCGCTTTGGCTCCCGATCCTGGTATTCATCACTCTCGCGGCTTGTGCCAGCGCGGGTTACAGCTACTGGCATTCGCAACAAGTGACCGCTGGCGACAAAGCACAGCAACGCGTCGTACTCTCACCTGTCTTCTATGCGCTGGACACTTTTACGGTCAATCTTGGCGATGCAGATCGCGTGCTTTATATCGGTATAACGCTGCGGCTGAAAGATGAAGCCACCCGTTCGCGGTTGAGCGAGTACTTGCCGGAAGTCCGCAGTCGCTTGCTGTTACTGTTTTCGCGCCAGGATGCCGCCGTGCTGGCAACGGAAGAAGGCAAGCAAAAACTGATTGCCGCAATTAAAGCCACACTCTCCCCCCCGCTTGTTGCCGGGCAACCGAAACAGGATGTCACCGACGTGCTGTATACCGCTTTTATTCTGCGATAACGACATGGGCGATAGTATTCTTTCTCAAGCTGAAATTGATGCGCTGTTGAATGGTGACAGCGAGGTCAAAGACGAACCGACAACCAGTGTTAGCGGCGAAAGTGACATTCGTCCGTACGATCCCAACACGCAACGCCGGGTTGTTCGCGAACGGTTACAGGCGCTGGAAATCATCAATGAACGTTTTGCCCGCCATTTTCGTATGGGGCTGTTCAACCTGCTGCGCCGTAGCCCGGACATTACCGTCGGGGCCATCCGCATACAGCCGTACCATGAATTTGCCCGCAACCTGCCGGTGCCGACCAACCTGAACCTTATCCATCTGAAACCGCTGCGCGGAACAGGGCTGGTGGTATTTTCGCCGAGTCTGGTGTTTATCGCCGTGGATAACCTGTTTGGCGGCGATGGACGCTTCCCTACCAAAGTAGAAGGACGCGAGTTTACTCATACCGAACAGCGCGTCATCAATCGCATGTTGAAGCTGGCACTTGAAGGCTATAGCGACGCGTGGAAGGCGATTAATCCGCTGGAAGTCGAGTACGTGCGTTCCGAAATGCAGGTGAAATTTACCAATATCACCACCTCACCGAACGACATTGTAGTTAACACGCCGTTCCATGTGGAGATTGGCAACCTGACCGGCGAATTTAATATCTGCCTGCCATTCAGCATGATCGAGCCGCTGAGGGAATTGTTGGTTAACCCGCCGCTGGAAAACTCGCGTAATGAAGATCAGAACTGGCGCGATAACCTGGTGCGCCAGGTTCAGCATTCACAACTGGAGCTGGTCGCCAACTTTGCCGATATTTCGCTGCGCCTGTCGCAGATTTTAAAGCTGAAGCCCGGCGATGTCCTGCCGATTGAAAAACCCGATCGCATTATCGCCCATGTTGACGGCGTTCCGGTACTGACCAGCCAGTACGGCACCATCAACGGTCAGTATGCGTTACGGATAGAACATTTGATTAACCCGATTTTGAATTCTCTGAACGAGGAACAGCCCAAATGAGTGACTTGAATAATCCGGCCGATGACAACAACGGCGCAATGGACGATCTGTGGGCTGAAGCGTTAGGCGAACAAAAATCAACAAGCGGCAAAAGCGCGGCTGAAGCGGTGTTCCAGCAGCTTGGCGGCGGCGACGTCAGTGGAACATTGCAGGATATCGACCTGATTATGGATATTCCGGTCAAGCTGACCGTCGAACTGGGCCGCACACGAATGACCATCAAAGAGTTGTTGCGTCTGACGCAAGGGTCAGTCGTGGCGCTGGACGGTCTGGCGGGCGAACCACTGGATATTCTGATCAACGGTTATTTAATTGCTCAGGGCGAAGTTGTCGTAGTCGCTGATAAATATGGCGTGCGGATCACCGATATCATTACCCCGTCCGAGCGAATGCGCCGCCTGAGCCGTTAGTGATGAATAACCACGCTACTGTACAACCTTCCGCGCCGGTTTCTGCTGCTCCGCTCCTTCAGGTGAGCGGCGCGCTAATTGCCATTATTGTCCTGATCCTCGCTGCGGCCTGGCTGGTAAAAAGGCTGGGATTTGCTCCCAAACGTAATGGCACGAACGGGCTGAAAGTCAGCGCAAGTGCCTCGTTGGGGGCGCGTGAACGGGTCGTGGTGGTCGATGTGGAAGATGCACGACTGGTGCTCGGTGTTACTGCCGGGCAAATCAATCTGCTGCATAAACTTCCCCCTTCTGCGCCAACGGAAGATTTACCTCAAGCCGATTTTCAGTCGGTCATGAAAAATTTACTTAAGCGTGGCGGGAGAGCCTGATGCGTCGTCTCTTGTCTGCCGCACCGGCCCTTCTCTGGCTGTTTACTCCCCTCGCCTTTGCTCAACTGCCTGGCATCACCAGCCAGCCGCTGCCTGGCGGTGGACAAAGCTGGTCACTCCCGGTGCAGACGCTGGTGTTCATCACCTCGCTGACTTTTATTCCGGCAATTTTACTGATGATGACCAGCTTCACCCGCATCATCATTGTTTTTGGTTTATTGCGTAACGCACTGGGAACGCCCTCCGCGCCGCCCAACCAGGTATTGCTGGGGCTGGCGCTGTTTTTGACCTTTTTTATTATGTCTCCGGTAATCGACAAAATTTATGTCGATGCGTATCAGCCGTTCAGCGAAGAGAAAATATCAATGCAGGAGGCGCTGGAAAAAGGGGCGCAGCCACTGCGTGAGTTTATGCTGCGCCAGACCCGCGAGGCGGATTTAGGGTTGTTTGCCAGGCTGGCGAATACCGGCCCGTTGCAGGGACCTGAAGCAGTACCGATGCGCATTTTGCTCCCGGCCTACGTGACCAGCGAGTTGAAAACCGCCTTCCAGATAGGCTTCACGATTTTCATTCCGTTTTTGATTATCGACCTGGTTATTGCAAGCGTGTTGATGGCATTGGGGATGATGATGGTTCCCCCCGCGACCATTGCTCTGCCGTTTAAACTGATGCTGTTTGTACTGGTGGATGGCTGGCAATTGCTGGTCGGTTCACTGGCACAAAGCTTTTACAGCTAGAGAGGCCAAATGACACCCGAATCGGTCATGATGATGGGGACAGAAGCGATGAAAGTCGCGCTGGCACTGGCTGCCCCGCTGTTGCTGGTGGCGCTGGTCACTGGCCTTATCATCAGTATTTTGCAGGCCGCCACGCAGATTAACGAAATGACGCTGTCGTTTATTCCGAAAATCATCGCCGTATTTATCGCCATTATTATTGCCGGACCGTGGATGCTCAACCTGTTGCTGGATTACGTTCGTACCTTATTCACTAACCTGCCGTATATCATCGGGTAATCGATGTAATGTTGCAGGTAACAAGCGATCAATGGCTTTCCTGGTTAAGCCTGTATTTCTGGCCATTACTGCGCGTGCTGGCGCTGATCTCCACCGCGCCCATTTTGAGCGAACGCAGCGTACCAAAACGGGT
Source organism: Escherichia sp. E3659 (assembly GCF_005781135.1). Taxonomy (NCBI): domain Bacteria; kingdom Pseudomonadati; phylum Pseudomonadota; class Gammaproteobacteria; order Enterobacterales; family Enterobacteriaceae; genus Escherichia; species Escherichia sp. E3659. The sequence continues at coordinate 411,283 of NZ_VATQ01000002.1, forward strand.
AAAACTGGGCCTCGCAATGATGATTACGTTCGCCATTGCTCCGACAATACCCGCCAACGATGTTGCCGTTTTTTCGTTCTATGCCCTATGGCTGGCGGTGCAGCAAATCCTGATTGGCATTGCACTTGGCTTTACCATGCAATTTGCCTTTGCCGCTGTGCGAACCGCTGGCGAAATTATCGGTCTGCAAATGGGGCTGTCATTTGCGACGTTTGTCGATCCTGGCAGTCATCTCAATATGCCCGTCTTAGCGCGCATTATGGATATGCTGGCGTTACTGCTGTTCCTGACATTTAACGGTCATTTATGGTTGATTTCACTGCTGGTCGATACGTTTCACACTCTACCCATTGGTGGCGAACCGCTGAACAGCAATGCATTTCTGGCACTCACCAAAGCAGGGAGTTTGATTTTCCTTAACGGGCTGATGCTGGCGTTACCGCTGATTACCCTGTTGCTGACCCTGAATCTGGCATTAGGTTTATTGAATCGTATGGCCCCGCAATTATCAATTTTTGTTATTGGTTTTCCATTAACGTTGACTGTCGGCATCTCATTAATGGCGGCATTAATGCCGTTAATTGCTCCTTTTTGCGAACATTTATTTAGTGAAATTTTTAATTTGCTGGCGGATATTATCAGCGAATTGCCTGTAATATGATTCCCTAATGTTTCTCTTGTTATCCTAAGGATTATCTGAAAAATAATACCAGCGAACATCTTCCAGGATACTCCTGTGGCGAAATATTTGTTTTAACCTCACTCACATATCGCAACATTTACTTTACTTTAAGACAATTCCAGGCAAATTATACAACGCTTTACGGGATAGTAAGTCCGCCTGAAAAATCGCGAGAGTGGCGCATTAGGTGACCCATGTCGTTCCGTTTAGTCATGATGAAATATTCAGGTAAGGGGAATTATCGTTACGCATTGAGTGAGGGTATGCCATGTCAACGATTATTATGGATTTATGTAGTTACACCCGGCTGGGTTTGACCGGGTATCTGTTGAGTAGAGGGGTGAAAAAAAGAGAAATCAACGACATTGAAACCGTTGATGACCTTGCCATCGCTTGTGATTCACAGCACCCTTCAGTGGTGTTTATTAATGAGGACTGTTTTATCCACGATGCTTCTAACAGTCAACGTATCAAGTACATCATTAATCAACATCCCAATACGTTATTTATCGTTTTTATGGCAATTGCCAATGTTCATTTTGATGAATATCTATTGGTCAGAAAAAATTTATTGATCAGTTCCAAATCGATTAAACCGGAATCTCTTGATGATATCCTTGGCGATATTCTGAAAAAAGAGACAACGATGGCCAGCATTTTAAATATGCCAACGCTATCATTAAGCCGGACCGAATCGAGTATGTTGCGAATGTGGATGGCTGGCCAGGGAACGATTCAAATATCCGACCAAATGAATATTAAAGCCAAGACCGTTTCATCGCATAAAGGCAATATTAAACGTAAGATCAAAACGCATAATAAACAGGTTATCTACCATGTCGTCCGACTGACGGATAATGTGACAAATGGTATTTTTGTCAACATGCGCTAGGGCATACTGACTGGTGGTATTCCACCAGTCAGGCTGACAGAAATTACTCTGCTTTCTCCACAAAGATACCATCCTGATGCCCTGCTTCATTAAAGAACCAGATGCCGAGCGGGTAGTCTTCCAGCGAAACCAGGTACATTGTGCCTTCACTAAACTCCTCAACTGCCAGTACCACGCCAGGACGACGCGGACCGCCATCCGTTTTGACTGTTACCCGATCATTCACCTTCATCGTTTTCCTCCTGTGGCTTTGTGCCAGTTTAGAACAATTTCGTTTTTCTGACAGCGCCAGGCGCGTGCGAGTGCTGATTTTCTCAACGGTCTATACTTAAGAAATGCCTGGCTGACATGACGTGTCGGCAGCAACATATAAGCAACGGTTGCGAGGATAGATGATGAAAACCGCAAAAGAGTACAGCGATACTGCAAAACGTGAGGTCAGCGTCGATGTCGATGCCCTGCTGGCGGCGATCAATGAAATTAGCGAAAGCGAAGTTCATCGCAGCCAGAACGATTCAGAACACGTCAGCGTCGATGGCCGTGAATATCATACATGGCGTGAATTAGCCGATGCCTTTGAACTTGATATTCATGACTTTAGCGTCTCTGAAGTGAATCGCTAAATGCGTCATAAAAAAATCCCGGCCCTTGTTGGGGTCGGGATCAAACTTGCTTAAGCAAGAAGCACTTAAAAAATTCGTTACACCAGGAAATCTGATGCGTTCATCACCTTATCCGCAATTTTTTATGCTGACAAGAAAATATTCTTGATATGAATGATTAACGTCACTTATGAATGGAAGTGTGATCCACGTCACCCCTTGAAGGCTCTGGCGTTCACGTGATCGCTCCCGAAAAACGATTTTTTATTATTCGTGCTGTTTTAAGAAACATCCAGGCAAGGGGAGTACTGCGCGATCATGCTTTCAATTCATCAACCGCTGCTGATTTTTACCGATCTTGATGGCACCCTGTTGGACAGCCATAGCTATGACTGGCAACCTGCCGCCTCCTGGTTAATCCGCCTGCGGGAAGCGGATATCCCCGTGATCCTGTGTAGTAGTAAAACCTCGGCTGAGATGCTGTACCTGCAAAAGATGTTAGGTCTGCAAGGATTGTCACTCATTGCAGAGAACGGCGCGGTGATCCAACTGGATCAACACTGGCAGGATTTGGACGGCTTTCCACGCATCATCTCGGGGATTGCTCATAGTGAAATCAGCCTGGTATTAAATACGCTGCGTGAGAAAGAACACTTCAAATTCACCACCTTTGATGACGTGGATGATACAACCATCGCTGAATGGACTGGCTTAAGCCACAGCCAGGCAGCACTGACGCAGTTGCATGAGGCTTCTGTCACGCTTATCTGGCGCGACACTGACGAGCGGATGGCGCAATTTACCGCTCGCCTGAATGAACTGGGCTTGCAGTTTGTGCAAGGTGCGCGTTTCTGGCATGTGCTGGATGTCTCAGCCGGGAAAGATCAGGCAGCCAACTGGATCATTGCGGCATATCAGCAATCGAGTGGAAAACGTCCGACCACGCTTGGCTTAGGCGATGGCCCAAATGACGCACCATTACTGGAAGTGATGGATTATGTGGTGATCGTAAAAGGGCTAAACCGGGAAGGCGTGCATTTGCAAAATGAGGATCCGGCCCGTGTCTGGCGGACACAGCGAGAAGGACCGGAAGGCTGGCGCGAAGGGCTGGATCACTTTTTCACGGCCAGTTAAGGGCTATCGCTGGCGCAAACCTGATTGCGCCCCGCTTGTTTTGCAAGATACAACCGTCGGTCGGCCAGAGACTGTAATTGTTCAAAATCATAATCGCCAGTTTCCTCACTGCTACTCACCCCCAGCGAAGCACTGATGCGTAGGGTCGTGCTCTTGGCGATCAACATCTCTTTTTCATTCAGCTTCAGGCGAATACGTTCGGCCACTTCCGTTGCCTGCGCCAGGTTAGCGCCAGGCAGAATCACACAAAACTCCTCGCCGCCCACGCGGCCGGCAACGTCCTGTGAACGCAATGAATGACTGATTAATCCGGCAGCATGCGACAGCACACGATCGCCTGCCTGATGACCAAAGCGGTCATTAATCGCTTTAAAATGGTCAAGGTCGACCTGGATGACAGAAAACGGATGTTTGTGTATCTGACACAATTCAGCAAGCGGACGCGCTTTTTCGAACAATGCGCCACGGTTATACAAGCGCGTTAAGGTGTCATGCCACGCCTGCCACTGCAACGAGCTTTGCAGGACAAACATATTGCTGACCATCTGGCGAATCACATACCAGGAGATAAGTAACATCGTCGTAAAAAGCGCCCACAGAAGGGTTAACGCAATGCTGATGCTGCCGAAATCACCACGCACACCTTCACTGAGCGAATGAATGCGCACCAATGCGCCGTCAAAATGGTCCAGTCGCTCCCAGCTAACATAGCGACTGCTCATCCTGATGCCACCGCGCGTATCGTGTTCCATAGCCTGCGCCAGAGATGCCAGCTCTCGAGGATCAAAGAGATCCTCCGCCGAGTGTTCCGGGTTAGAGGAAGTTAATAATTTCAGTTTACTGTCGTAGAGTTGATATTCGCCATCCAGGTTTTTATCAATAGCGTTTTTTAGAAATTGCTGCATTGAGCGCACAGGGATACTCATCCCCAACACGCCATACCAGTAATTATTACTGTCGACCGGCACGCTTACGGTGACCTGCGGTTCAGTAACATTGTTATGGTCATGCTGAGAGGTAAACCAACGTACGCCACGTTGACGATTTTCTCGTTCTGATTGGCCGATAAACCAGGGTTGTGTGACAAATTCGTAGTAACGCGTAGGGATATTTCGGGTAAACAACGTCGGCTGCGTCGAAACGTAGAATCCGGCGCGCGAGACATACATCGCCTGTTCAACCATCGAAGAAGAGTTGTGCGCCAGTCGCAGTAAGTAGCCGACTTCCAGTGCGGCGGTAATTTCATTGTCGAGTAATTCATTTTCGCGAGAAAGCTGATTTCCCTCGCTCACTAACGCATCCGAGACACCGTTTACTGACAGAGTGCGTCGTCTGTTGAGTTCGATTTGCCAGGCGTGCTCGTCGCGATGTTGTTCAAACTCGATAACAGCGTTTCGCATAGAAGTGAAATCCAGCGGCGCAACAAGAGCTTCACGCATTCCATTACGCAAAAAAATCAGTTTATCGACGTTATATTGCAATTGCTTGTCGAGCGCGTTGGCAACGTTTTCCAGGTGATTACGCTGGCTGGAGATATAGGCGTCTTCCAGCACCACAACTTCACGCCAGGTGAGCAAAGTGGAGAAGATCAACACCACGATAAAGCACAGATTAACGACATGACCAGGCCCCAGGCGGCGCGCGAGTTTTTTTAGCCAGCTCTGGTTTTCCATTTTTGTCTCGTGCTGCACCCTGACGACTCCCAACCTGCTTTTTAATGATTCTGGCATAACCTGGCGATAGCGTACCGCCAAACAACGATAATTTTATAATGTAGGCATGATACGAGGCATCAGGCATTCGATACTGACACTGGCACAACTGCCGGATGCGGCGTGAACGCCACATCCGGCCTGGTGTTAATTGCACACTTTCAAACTTCTTCCGACGAACAACTCCTCTCCCCCGGAACAAGCTCGGTTTCATGAAAAGCTTCCCGCTTGACCCCATAACCGTCATACCACCGGCACTCAACCATACCGCTGGAATACCCGGTGACAATCATCCGCGGGCCGCCCTCTTTTACTGTGACTTCCTCACTAACCATAAAGCTCATACTCGCCTCCTTTTTTCGAGTGAAACTTGTTCACCTTAGTCGAGGATGGCGAATTTTGCATAACAGCCAATGTGAATTTTAATGTGCCTGGCCGCGCATTTTCGCTACCACTTTCACTCCCAGCACCACGATGCCACCGATGATAAATCCAAGAATCAGATTTAAAACAGTCGGTAATATCATCGCCACCAGCGCGTTCTGCTGTCCGGCAAAATGTTCAATGGCATGATGCAGCGGCGCAACGCCATGCACCACAATACCGCCACCAACCAGGAACATCGCCAGCGTGCCGACAACCGATAATGCTTTCATCAGCCAGGGCGCGATAATCAACAGCCCCTTACCCAACGCCTGCATCAACGTACTGGACTTTTCTGCCAGCCAGTAACCCAGGTCATCAATCTTAACGATAATCCCCACCAGGCCATACACGCCAATCGTTACCACCAGAGCTATCCCTGAGAGCACCAGCACCTGATTAATCAGCGGCGCTTCCGCCACAATGCCCAGCGTTATGGCGACAATTTCCGCAGACAAAATAAAATCGGTGCGAATGGCCCCTTTTATTTTGTCCTTTTCAAACTTGAGCGGGTCTTGCTCCGCCAGTTTTTCCAGACGCTGCTGACTCTGCGCCGGATCCTCTTTGTGTTTACGCGCCTCCAGCATATGTAGCACTTTCTCTACCCCTTCAAAGCAGAGAAACGCACCACCAATCATCAACAGTGGCGTAATTGCCCACGGGATAAATGCACTGATGATCAGCGCCAGCGGCACCAGAATCACTTTGTTGATTAGCGATCCCTTCGCCACGCCCCAGACCACAGGAAGTTCCCGGTTGGCACGCACACCTGAAACTTGTTGCGCATTAAGCGACAAGTCATCCCCTAATACACCGGCGGTTTTCTTCGCCGCCAGCTTGCCCATCACGGAGATATCGTCCAGCAAAGTGGCGATATCATCGAGCAACGTCAATAAACTACTCCCGGCCAAAAGCATTCCCTCTCATGTTTATCGTTGACGCGCTAAGTATGAAGCAAAATCGGCTTGCCTGATACTTGCTTCACAGGTCAACATTTTTTTAACAATCAAGCTCAATTATATCTCTCGCCAGCAGAATGATTTTCACGTTTACTATGAACCACCTTTTTATTTCCACCGTGAGGGATTATGCGTTTCCGCCAGTTGTTACCGCTTTTTGGCGCGCTGTTTGCGTTGTATATCATTTGGGGTTCGACCTATTTTGTCATTCGGATTGGCGTTGAAAGCTGGCCACCGTTAATGATGGCGGGGGTGCGATTTTTGGCAGCAGGTATTTTATTGATGGCGTTTTTACTGCTGCGTGGGCACAAATTGCCGCCGCTACGTCCCCTGCTCAACGCCGCGCTTATTGGCCTGTTACTGCTGGCTGTCGGTAACGGTATGGTGACGGTTGCCGAACATCAAAACGTCCCTTCCGGCATTGCCGCCGTGGTGGTGGCAACGGTGCCACTCTTTACTCTTTGCTTCAGCCGCCTGTTTGGCATTAAAACGCGCAAACTGGAATGGGTGGGTATCTCCATTGGGCTTGCCGGGATCATCATGCTCAATAGTGGCGGTAATTTAAGCGGTAACCCGTGGGGTGCAATGCTGATTTTAATCGGCTCAATTAGCTGGGCGTTTGGGTCGGTTTATGGCTCACGCATTACCTTACCGGTAGGGATGATGGCCGGTGCCATTGAGATGCTGGCGGCTGGCGTAGTGTTAATGATTGCGTCGATGATTGCGGGTGAAAAACTGACAGCAGTCCCTTCGCTTTCTGGTTTCCTTGCAGTCGGTTATCTGACGCTGTTTGGCTCGATTATCGCCATCAACGCTTATATGTATTTAATCCGCAATGTCAGTCCGGCTCTGGCCACCAGCTACGCCTATGTTAATCCCGTGGTCGCGGTATTGCTGGGTACGGGTCTGGGCGGCGAAACGCTGTCGAAGATTGAATGGCTGGCGCTAGGAGTGATTGTTTTCGCCGTGGTACTGGTCACGTTGGGGAAATATCTCTTCCCGGCAAAACCCGTTGTCGCTCCCGTCATTCAGGATGCATCAAGCGAGTAAATGAATCCCCAGAGTGTCGATCTGCGCGCTGGCGCCCTCGCCGCAGATCCACTCTTCCAGACGCTCGGTAAGTGCCGCGTCCGTTAATTTCTCCCGCCCGCGTAACGCACATTCCCAGACAATCAACACGCGCCAGCCGAGTTCCTGCAAACGACTGATATCGCGCCGATCGCGCTCGACATTTTTACCAATCTTCTCCAGCCAAAAATCTGTTCGCGTGGCGGGGACTTTAAACAGATAACAATGGTGATGGTGCCAGAAGCAACCGTGGGCAAATATCACACAGCGAAATTCATCAAGGACAAAATCCGGACGTCCGGGAAGATTGGCCTCCTGAACACGAAACGCCAGCCCCTGCTCAGTTAACAGGCTGGCGAGACGTTTCTCGATTGCCGTATCGTGCGTGGCAATCGCGCGCATATTTTTGCTACGCGTGGCCTTATCGTGAACATCGGCCATGTTGTGTTTCTCGCTGACGCAACGCCACCGCTTGTCTGATTTTTGGCTCGAGCAGTTTTGCCACCGCGGCAAAGACCGGTACTACCACCGAATTACCGAACTGACGATAGGCTTGCGTATCAGAAACCGGTATACGGAATTTCGCTTCTCCCGGCGCTTCAAAGCCCATCAGACGCGCGCATTCGCGAGGCGTTAATCTTCGTGGGCGATGTTGCTGATTCTGCGGATCGTCAAAGTCTTTCTCACCTGTCGCCATATCCCAGCCGCGATCGATTAAGATTTCCGCGCCGTCTTTATAATAACGGGCAGAAAGCGTGCGCGTGACACTTTGCGGATTGTTCGGATAAACCATCCCATAACCGAAGCCGTTACCGCGCGCCTGATGCTTTTTCGCATAGCGATAGAGATACTTCCATAGCACCGGCGTCAGGATATATTTCGCTTCGACCATCGGGTCCAGCAACTGCGCCAGCGTCACTCGCTGCACCGGGAAACAATCGCTAATGTCACGCAGGGTGAAATCTTCTTTCAGATTAAGGTCGCGACGAAAGCCCACCAGCACGATGCGCTCACGGTGCTGTGGTAGAAAATGTTTGCCATCGATGATTTTCGGATCGTCCGGGCCGTTATCTTCTGCGTCGGCAACGTCATAGCCCAGTTCGTCCAGCGTCTGCATGATGATGCGGAACGTTTTACCCTGGTCGTGGCTTTTCAGGTTCTTAACGTTTTCGAGCACAAAAATCGCCGGACGACGAGCGTCGATAATGCGCACCACATCAAAGAACAGCGTCCCCTGGGTATCGCAGGCAAAACCGTGCGCCCGCCCAAGCGAGTTCTTTTTCGATACGCCAGCCAGTGAAAACGGCTGACAAGGAAAACCGGCCAGTAAAACATCGTGTTCAGGAATGTGCTGACGGATATGTTCCGCCGCCGCGTCATCACTCGAGCCCTCTTTATGACTCAGGGTGATGTCACGGATATCTTCATTAAAATGATGAGTTGCCGGATCGCAATAATGGTTGGCTTTATAGGTGCGCACCGCATGTTTATTCCATTCACTGGTAAATACGCACTGACCGCCAATTGACTCAAAACCGCGACGGATGCCACCAATCCCGGCAAAGAGATCGATAAAGCGAAACGCATAATGCGGATGATGTGCTGGCGGTTTGGGTAGCAACGTTTGCAGGTGGGCGAACTCATTTTCACTTAAACGGTGCCATACCGAATCATTCGCCAGCGCACGTTTTAAAATCGCCGCGCTCCAGTGGTTCTCACCCACACCATTAAGTTGCGCCACCAGCGTTTTAACATCATAAATTTGCAGCAGTTTCTCCAGCATTGCCTGTGCGGCATTCCCGGTGCTGTATGAATCGGTTACTGAAATATTTTCCTGCATAGATTTAACCGGCCATATGAGATGGCCGACAGGTTAACATAATTACATCGGTTTAGGGCCACGCGCGCAGTCAGCTGACGAAAACGCATCAATCACGTTGTGATCGATACCTTCATTCTCCCCCGCCAGTTCCGCACTAAGTTTGGCCATAAACTCCACCAGAAAACGGGCGTTGTGTTGCGCCAGTTGTTTGCCTTTTGCGGTTTGCATCGTTTGGGGTAGTTTTAGCAGCTTGGTCTGGAAATGGTCCAGCGCGTAACGTTTATCATCGAGCGGGCGATGCTGCGCGAACGGATCTTCGCCATCAAACAGCGCCACACCTAACGCGCCTGAAACCGCAAACACACGCGCCAGGCCAATCGCGCCTAAGGCTTCCATCCGGTCCGCATCCTGCACGATTTTAGCTTCCGCCGTTAAGGGCGTAATTTGCGCACTGAAACTGTGTGCGGCAATGGCATGACAAACGGGCTCTATTTTCTCCGCTGGAAATTGCGCAAACTCTTCACATAGCAGGCGACGCGTCTCTTCTGCTGCCAGCATTGAAGATTGCTGCCGTTGCGGATGATTTTTCGCCAGACTCACGATATCGTGAAAATAACAGGCGGTTAAAATCACCAGCATGTCCACGTCTTCATCTACCGCCAGTTTTTGTGCCGTCGCCCAGACGCGGCGAAAATGACACAGGTCATGGGCCGCGTCCTGATACTGATGATGGCTCTTCAACCAGTTCTCGAATTGTGCCTGCCAGTGTTGTAAGTCCATATGCGCTCCGCTGCCAAAGAGTCGCAACCTTAGCAGTTTTTACTCATAGCGTCTGTTACGTACGGGTCGAGGTCGCGTGTACCAGGCAATGCCGCCTAACAACGCACCGACCATGGCCATAAACAAAAATCCCACTAACGCACCTAACCACTTACCCGCAGTTGAACCTAAATCACTTTCAAATCCAGACACGGGGGCATCGGGGATGCGGCTCATTACCCAGATGTAACGCGCCATTACCCAGACAAAATAACCACACCAGGTATAGAAAGCCCATAAAGCCAGTTTGCCGCCAGGGCTGCGAGAGAGTCTTTCTTCCATTGCTGTCGAACCATACTCCATTTTGAGATAACCCGGAAAATTCAGACTTATACTGTTATGTGATAAAAGTCACATTTTTCCACATCGGTCGAGCCAGTCAAGTCTCACTCATTTTTTGAACAAATATATGAATCTTAACCAGTGACATTATGTGCAGAAAAAACAAGTCAGAAGGCATTTGTTTTTTGTTTGGGCATAATTGATTAATTCATATTTTGAATATATAGGCATTGAATACAATTATACCTTTTTTGTTTTCTGTGTCATGATGACTACGTTATTAGCCTTTTATCGTCTTGTTTATATTTTTGGGCCGGCATGATGCCGGCTTTTTTTATGCGTTTATTTATGTGCAGTAGATCACACTCAGTCTTTAGCTCAACAACCATTGACGCAAGCTATCCTTCCAAAAGAACAATAACCAATTGATATGCATATATAAATATGATGAATACTTATGTCTGAAATTCATAATCATGAATTATATTAAATATAATAGAAACATTTTGAAATCTTTTAAATACATTTGTTACATGTAATCTTTAAAATAAAATGAACTTCATAGAATAGTATCCAAATGTGCTTTTTTTTGGATAACGGCACTTATTGATATATTCATGAAGATTATAATCACAAGGGAATACATAATGAAAAGAAAAGTTCTGGCAATGCTGGTCCCGGCGTTATTAGTTGCTGGCGCAGCAAATGCGGCTGAAGTCTATAATAAAGATGGCAATAAACTGGATTTATACGGAAAAGTAGCGGGTCTGCACTACTTCTCTGATGACTCTGGCAGTGATGGCGACATGTCATATGCCCGTATCGGTTTCAAAGGTGAAACCCAGATCGCTGATCAGTTCACTGGCTATGGTCAGTGGGAATTTAACATTGGCGCAAACGGCCCTGAAAGCGACAAGGGTAATACCGCAACTCGTCTGGCATTTGCAGGTTTAGGTTTCGGTCAGAACGGTACTTTCGACTATGGTCGTAACTACGGTGTCGTATATGACGTAGAAGCATGGACCGATATGCTGCCAGAATTTGGTGGCGATACCTATGCTGGTGCCGACAACTTCATGAACGGTCGTGCTAACAGCGTTGCAACCTACCGTAACAATGGCTTCTTTGGTCAGGTTGATGGCCTGAACTTTGCTCTGCAATATCAGGGTAATAACGAGAAAAGCGGATTATTTGGTCAAGAAGGTTCCGGTAACGGTAATGGCCGTAAGCTGGCCAAAGAGAACGGCGACGGTTACGGTATGTCAACTTCTTATGACTTCGACTTCGGTTTAAGTCTGGGTGCGGCATACTCTAACTCTGACCGTTCTGATAACCAGGTTCACAAAGGTCTGCATGATTCTCGTTACGGAGATCGCTTCGATGCAACTGCTGGCGGTGAAACAGCTGAAGCATGGACCGTTGGTGCTAAATACGATGCTAATAACGTTTACTTAGCAGCCATGTATGCTGAAACTCGTAACATGACTGGTTACGGTAATGCTGATGCTATCGCTAACAAAACCCAAAACTTTGAAGTTGTTGCTCAGTATCAGTTCGACTTCGGTCTGCGTCCGTCCATCGCTTACCTGCAATCAAAAGGTAAGGATTTAGGCGGTGTAAATAGCGATAACTTTGACAGCCAGGGTAATCATCATTACACCAACAAAGACCTGGTTAAATATGTTGATATCGGTATGACCTACTATTTCAACAAAAACATGTCCACCTATGTTGATTATAAAATCAACCTGCTGGACAACGGCGACGACTTCTACAAAGAAAACGGCATCGCGACCGACGATATCGTTGCTGTGGGCTTAGTCTACCAGTTCTAATCAGCCAACGCGCCGCGGCACGTAACTGTAAAACATAATATCGGCCTGAGTTCGTCCCTCATCGAATTCAGGCTTTTTTATATCCCACATCAAATCACCAACAGCGGCACGCTAAACTGCCGTAGCATGTCGATAAACCCTAATTCCTGCGTAGCTCCCAGCACAATAACATCAGCCAGTTGTTGTTCAGCAAGTTCCTTTATCCCTTCCGGAAGAGTGCCGAAATGAACATATGTATGAATAAATCCTTCAGGCAAAACCAGTTGTTCTGCTATATGAGCTAAACGGCACACAGCCTGCCCACGTAGAGCTTCTTTAAAACGATGCATATCAGAAATATACCCACGCTCGAGAACTCTTAAATATTCCGGTATGAAGCCAAGTAAGTGAACATGCCCAGAAGAAACATTGGCGAAAAATTGCGCATGAAAAAACGCTTGCTCTCTATCATCCCGAGAAAAAACATTCACCGGAATAACAATATTTCGGTACATAGGTATTCCCTGAAAAAATTCAATATTAATCAACTGCGCTTGAATGATTAGTGCATATTTTTAATGCTATATTTATGTCATTATCTTTAGAAAAGTTATCGTTGCTGCCCCACTTTAGTCTCCAGCCCATTCCCTCTGGCAAATTGCGCAAAGAGTACATCTGATGACAAGTAATTAATCATATCTGTCATCAGTTAAACCTTAATCTGGATCATCATTCTTTCGCGATAATCTTTCGTGCCAGACAGTTTTACGATTATTTTTTTGCTAATAATCTCATTTTCTTAACTTACACTCTCATCGCATGTTCCGGGGAGATTCTTTGCTCCAGCATTTACCTATCTTAAGCAGGCCTCAGGCAAATCATTCTGTTGTCAGTTCCCCCGGCGCCGCTCTAAGCATCACGTGAGCACAAAAAATCCCCACAATTAAAAATTGTGCTACCAGGGTGTCAATATCCTGATTTCTGAAAAATAGACTAAAATAAATTAACACCAGTTCCAACCACTTTACGCAATAAGGAGAAAATTGGCATGACTAATATCCTACACAAGTACAGCATAGTCATCGCACACTCCCCCTTGCATACCGCTTTCGATATATTGACTCCAATTTCCTATCTGGTTAAAAATAGCAACCAGCTCAGTCGCGAATATAGTGACTAACCTACATAAGTAACAACAAGGAATACACTATGACTGTTCAACAAAGTAAGAATCCGCAAATCGATATGGCTGAAGATAATGCTTTCTTCCCGTCAGAATATTCGTTAGGCCAATATACCAGCCCGATTTCTGATCTTGATGGGGTAGACTATCCAAAACCGTATAGCGGAAAGCAAAAAATCCTGGTAATCGCCGCCGATGAACGCTATTTGCCAACCGATAATGGTAAGCTCTTCTCAACAGGAAACCATCCGATTGAAACGTTGCTGCCGTTATATCATCTGCATGCTGCTGGTTTCGAGTTCGAGGTTGCGACGCTTTCTGGCCTGATGACAAAATTTGAATATTGGGCTATGCCGCGGAAAGATGAAAAAATTATGCCATTCTTTGAGCAGCACAAATCTCTGTTCCGCAATCCGAAAAAATTGGCAGATGTTGTCGCCAGCCTCAACGCAGACAGCGAGTATGCAGCAATCTTTGTTCCTGGCGGTCACGGAGCACTCATTGGTTTACCAGAAAGCAGAGACGTGGCTGCCGCTCTGCAGTGGGCAATCGAAAATGACCGTTTTGTTATCTCCCTTTGCCACGGTCCAGCAGCCTTTCTGGCGCTTCGACACGGCGATAACCCATTAAATGGTTATTCAATTTGCGCTTTCCCTGACGCTGCAGACAAACAAACGCCAGAGATTGGCTACATGCCGGGTCATCTGACCTGGTACTTTGGTGAAGAACTGAAGAAAATGGGCATGAACATCGTCAATGATGATATTACCGGCCGGGTACACAAAGATCGCAAACTTTTAACCGGTGACAGTCCTTTCGCAGCAAATGCGTTAGGCAAACTGGCAGCACAGGAGATGCTGGCCGCATACGTAGGTTAATCGGCTGACACTTACTGTGGAGTAAAAGTGGGGGTAGCTCTCCCCCACTTAACAAACATGAAAACGACCACCTCCAATTGCTGACCTTTTAACGCTTCCCTTCACTTTACGCCCCCAGACTGAAGAATGCGACACAAGCTGTTTTTAAATAGAACAATAATTCCCGAAAATGATTAACACATAAACCATAAATATATAGTATATTTCACGTTATTATTTATCGATTTTAGAAATCAATCATTTCTGCTAAACTTCACCACGTTTTAACCAGAATGGAAGCGAGGTTGGAAATGTCATTTGTATCATTTTTCAGACGTGTTGCATTTGCGTATTATGATTATCGCTGCAAAGATACTGATATTGCAAAAAGTGAATTTGTAGTTATTCACATTCCCGATCAAATTGGGGATGCAATGGCTATTTACCCAATAATCCGATCGCTAGAAATGCATAAAATAAAACACTTATTGATTGTCACATCAACAATTAATAAATCTGTTTTTGATGCACTTCATCTGGAACAAACAAAATTAACATTGGTCAGTATAACAATGCAGGATCATGCCAGTATTAAAGAAATAAAAAAATTAGCAAAAAACATCAATGAACAATATGGAACTCCTGATCTTTGTATTGAAGCAATGCGCAAGAAAAACCTGAAGACGATGCTATTTATTAGTAACTTACGAGCCAATGCAAATTTACAGGTTGTGGGTTTAACGATGAAATGTTATTCACCGATATGTAAGTCAGCGTCGAAAATGGATCAGTCACTACGCGCCCCAGTACCGCTGACATGGGCCTTCATGATGCGAGAAGTAGGATTTCCGGCTCCCCCGCCCAGATTTGAATTGCCCCTCAGCGAAATAGTGCTAAACGAAGTACGTTGTGAGATGCATTCATTAGGTTCATATATTGCTCTTAATTTAGAAGGTAGCGTGCAAGAGAGAACATTTTCACTAACAATGGCACAAAAAATAATCGAGATGATTAAAATACAATCAGACATGCCAATTGTCATTGTTCATGGTCCGAAAGGTTCGGAAACAGCCCTGGAACTAACCCGGCATTTTGATAACGTTTATCATTTGTCGTTATCACCTTCAATAATGCGGTCTGCAGCAATCATAAGAGATGCCTTCCTTGCAATAACGCCAGACACATCTATTTTACACATGGCAAGTGCTTATAATGTTCCTGTCATCGCCGTGTATGCTGATTATAAGACTCGCTGGCCTGCCATGGCCGATATTTCAGAGACGATTGTGGTAGGAAAGGCTATTGATCATCTAAATTTGGATGAATTCAGCAATACGCTGAAAAGGATTATCGCGAAAATTTCAGTCACAGCGTAATGAAAGCTCTAACAAAAATTCAAACACTAAAGCACGTTTGCAGAAAAGCAAAAAGCCTGCTCGAAAGCAGGCTTTTTTGAATTTGGCTCCTCTGACTGGGAGCTCCGTAGCCATTAACTGGCTGATTGGTAAGCTAAAACAAAAAATCGAATTTGTCAAGACTACCAGACTGACCACCTTTTGTTTGAACGACACTGGCTCCAGATTTATTGTATACAGCCTAAGAGATACGCCATTTATTGTGTTCTAAGGTGCATTCAACCGACGTTTGAACTGAGCGATTTTTGCTGCGCAGATCATACGCGTCTGTCGGAGGACAAAACACTTGCACAAGTTACCACTCATGTCAGATAACTTTTTGCTTAAACTTATCTTCAACCCAGCTATTTTTGCTCTTTATTTTCATTGTACTTAGTTTGTCACAATATGGCCTACCTATTGAAAGGATAGTAAAAATAATCATTTCACCCTCTTCTTTAAAATCATATTCTATTATATAATCTCCAGGCATCATACCTATTGGGGATAATTCAAAATATTGGATATCAGCAAAAACAAGATAACCCTCTTCAATGTTTTCAGATTCATCCCAATCACCGCTTGTATCACCCTCCGAGAACAAGAATGAAATAACATCTATTTTTACTCTTACCTCTGATGTCCAACTGTTTATTTCAATCCCCAATATTCCCCGATCACCCAAGTATACTTCACGGTTCATATTTACCTCATCTTAAATTGGATCAATATAGCCACACATGGCATCGGCATCTTCCTGACTTACATTGTATTCCATCTCTTTAGTCATAGCACAAAAGCACTGACCAGTAGTTCCATTTTTACAGCTTCCAAATGTATACATATGAACTATAGAACTAATAAATGAGAACATACCCATCATTTTTACGTTGTAAAAATGGGCAGCCTTACTATTTGCAGGAACAATTTCTCCGTTAATATCAAGGGATGCCCCTTGACCAGTATTATGAGGTCCAGTTCCTGGCAAATGAGCATGTGCGTGAGGCTTTGTATTGGCAGGAGGATGTCCCAAAGGATCTAAACGATACATATTTGAACCGTTAGCATAAGTTGTATGTATACTAGGGGGATTTATCTTATTAGGCGGATATCCAATAACCTTCCCACCGATAGGGACCGCCATCGCATTTCCTTTGGAATCAACAGCAAAACTTCCTATTGGCTGTTTAGTTAAGGGATCAATCACACATGATTGCCCTGCTGCTTTTTGTCCATGAGAGGGCAAAAGTAATTGCTCTAGCCCAAGAGGATCAATATATTCAATAGGATTTAGGGAATACGTGTATGGATTTAATCCGCCATCCAGCCCTATCGGATCCTGGGTGATATAACGTCCCTGTAACGAATCATAATACCGGTGACGGTTATAGCACAGCCCCGATTCATCATCGTACTGCTGTCCCGGCAGACGGTACGGCTGGTGTAGATGATGCGGGTTATCCTCATTCAACAGGTTTCCCCACTCATCATACTCCGCGCTCCACATCGTATTGCCGTCTTCGCTGATGAGCGCCAGCGGCAGGCCCCGGTGGTCACAGTGGTAAAGATGAATTTTTCGCGCCGGTGTGTATTCCGGCTCCACCTGTCTGGCCAGTTGCTCCACCGTCAGCCCGCAATGCGCAAGCCACTGACGGCTTTCACTGCTCACGCGGTCTACCCGTATCTCTCCCTCCAGCCTGTCCAGCAGCCGCACCAGTTCAGCCGGGAACACCGCACCGTGGCCGTCCTCACTCCCTTCCTGCTGTAACTTCTCCGCCAGGCTCCGCCGCTGCGCTTTCTCCAGCTCACCGTTGTCTGTTTCGATGCGGATGAGCGGTGTGAAGCTCCCCGGTTCGTACACCGTCTGGATACGCGTGGTGTCGGTCTGTACCGTCGTCAGCCGGTCGCCGTCCCATCCGTACCACGTCACCTCCGGTTTACGCGACAGCGACATCCACCCCGTCAGGTCACGCCTGCGACGCCACACCCGTTTACCCGTCCGGCGGCCCAGCGGGTCGTAGAGGTAGCGGCTCTCGACCAGTGGCTCCTCATGCTGTATCCGCGTGTAGAACACCAGACGGTGCTGGCTGTCGTAGTGATAGTGGTGGGTCCGCTCGTCGTCCGTCCGTATCACACCCGCCGGGATGAGGTCCGTTTTCTCCGTCAGCCTGCCATATCTGTCGTAACGGTACAGGTAATGCGCATCCCGGGTGATACGGTTGTCCGGCCACGCCGTGAGCGTGCTGTCAGGGTGCAGTTCCGGGTCCGGCAGACGGTTACCCGCCGGGTCGGTTGCATACGGGATACGGATGTCCAGGTCTGGTGCAAGGGTGCTCACACTCTCCAGCCTGCCCGTGGTGCTGTAGCCATATTCCCGCGTCTGTCGCGGGCCGCTGATGCGCACCAGGTCACCATTGTCATTCCACCCGTAGTCACGGTCATACACCAGGCTGCTCAGGTGCTGGCTCTGTAACTGGCCTGCGGGGGTGTATGTGCTGGTCAGTTCGTATGCGGCATTACTGCCTGCCATGCTGCCGAAGCTGCGCACCGTCTCCCGGTGCAGCCTGTCCCGCGTGTACTCGACCAGAGGCGTCCCGCCCAGCTTCATGCCCGCCAGATAACCGCTGCCGTAGGTCAGCCACTCCACCGGCGGCAGGCTGTCCGGCGTGACGCAGTTTGCCAGCCCCTGTTCGTTGTATGCGTGCTCTGTCTCATGCTGCCACAGCAGTTCCCCCGTCTCCGGGTTATGCACCGTCTGGCGCTCCCCGGTCAGGCGGCCCTTATCATCATAACCGTAATGCACCGCCACCTGATGGCCTTCGCTCAGGTGGCTGATTTCTGTCAGCCAGCCGTGCTCGTCGTACTGCCACTGCTCTGCCGGTTCGCCGTTCACCGTGCGGTGAGTGATGCGGTCCGATTCGTCGTAGTGCCAGAGGGTGACAAGCCCCTCATCTTCACTCTGCGTGAGTTTCCCGGTCAGATCATAACGGTAACGTTGTGTCCGCCCGTCAAAGCCGCGCTGCTGTACCAGGCGGTCCAGTGCATCGTAACTGAAATCACTGTGGCTGCCGTTCTCGTTAGTCAGCGAGGTGACACGTCCCGCTGCATCGTATTCCGTGCTGCGCGTCAGCCCGCCCTGTGCGGTGCTGACGGCCTTTCCCCACGCATCGTACTTTGCCTCACTCCGGTTGCCGTCCGGGGCAATGACGGCTGTCAGGTCGCCTGCGGCGTTGTATTCATACCGCGTTTCACGGCCCTGTGCGTCCTTCCAACTGACCAACTGACCGCGCGGATTATAGGTATTGTATGTACTGATGCCTTCCTCACGGTGTACTGCCGTCATCTGACCGAAGCGGTCGTATTCGTAATGCGTTTCATAGCCTGAGCAGTCGGTGAAGGTCTGTAACTGCCCGTAGCGGCTCCACGTCATCTGCTTGCGGCTACCCGTCGCATCTTCAATTGCAGAGGGTAATTCACTGTGTGGATTATCATAACGGTAGCGGGTGATATCGCCGTCAGGGGCAGTGTCCTGAATCAGACGGCCGTATTCATCATATTCCCGGCGTATTTCCAGCCCGTCAGGCCCGGTGGCTGACGTTAACTGGTTGTGGTGGTTATAGTAAAACGCCGATGCCCTGCCATCCGGCGTGGTGATGCGCGTGATGAGGCCCGTCACCACATCCGGGCTGTATTCTGTTGTCCGGCCTGCGGCATCCGTCTGGGTCTTAAGCCTGCCCACCGCGTCAAACTGACTCTGCGTGACGCTGCCGTCCGCGTGTTCCTTTTTCACCACCCGCTTCAGCCCGCCTTCGCCCTGCGTGTGCAGCACTTCACGGCGGTCCAGGCTGTCGGTGATGGTGATGCGGTCTTTCTCATACTGATACGTGTAGCTTAAGCCTGCCGGGTTTAGCTGTTCTGTCACCCGCCCGTCGCTGTCGTAACGGTAACGGATTTCCGGTCGGCCCGTGTGACGGTGCGCCACCATCCGGCCCCGGTATTTATCATCGTAAGTAAAGCTGCGCACCTGTGTATCGCTGCGGTCATACACCGCCGCCAGTTCGCCGCGCGGCGTCCAGCCATAGCGCACCAGCGGCGCGGCAGGTAAATTCTCCGGGTATTCCGGGTCGTGCGTCAGCCACACGGCAGACAGACGGATGCCGTTATCCCGGCCATATTCTGTGTAACCCGGCAGTGAATCCGGGATATCCGGCTGTTTTGCTCCGGCTGCAACCGCCTGCTGCCGGGCCTCTTCCGCCCGCTGCGCCTGCGTGGTCAGCACCAGGCGGAACTGACGCCCGGCGCCATCCGTCACGCCGGTGATTTCGCCGCTGAATTCGCCGGCGGCTTCGCGGTGGAACGTCTGTGTGCGCCCGAAGCGGTCCACCAGCCCGGTCAGTACCCGGTACGGCGGCAGCGGCGCGGGCAGCACCTCATCCGCTTCCGGCACCCGCTCACACCAGCCGAGCAGCCACCACGGCCCCTGCGGACTGTTTGTCGCCAGATAACGATGCGGACTTAAGCGGAGTTCTTCCGGCAGCGCCTGCCAGAGTGCGGCCAGCCGGTGACCTTCCTCCAGTTTCGCCACGCCGCCGCGCACCAGCCACAGTGACTCGCTGCGGCTGTAACCGTCCTCACCGGGAAACAGGTGCTCAAAATACAGGCTTCTGCCGCCGTTATCACTGAGTATCAGTGTGTTATCGCGCAGCTGTAAGCGGATATCCGCAGGCATTTTCCAGCCGGGACCGAGGCTCCCCACCGGCGCGGGCGTTTTTGTCCGGTAACTGCTGTAGGTGCGGGAGAGAATGAACGGCAGCGGGCCGGGCAGGGCGATGTCGGTTTCACCGGGAAGGACCTTTGCACCCAGCAGCGGATTGACCGGATGGCCGGACGTCACCCCGCCGGGGCACACCGAACAGGCCACGCCGGTGGGGGCACCAATCCTCACGCCTGCCGACCCCTGGACTATCGGGCCGCCGTACTGGGTCATGTCTCCCTGTCGTGCTGCTGGTTTTCCGCTCATCGTTGATATCCTTTTTATGGTTCATCTGGCCTGATGCTGGCGGCACTGGGCAAAATGATAAATAACGTTACTGTATGAAACGAAATACGCTCTTTTTACATTTATTTTTTGACTGATATCAACGGGAAGAATTAACTGACAGGATTTTTATTGAAAAACGTTTGCATATTATTCAGTGCATATTTTATATAAATATATTTAGTTTTAATATTTATGGTGTGATTGAGTTTACCTGCTTTCTGCAAACCTCTTCCCGCAAATTACCGATCATTGTATTGTTGCGCCGCGTCTGCAAAATCAGGCGTCGGGATTGGCATCCTGTAATACTTCACTGACAACACAATATGTTGTGTTGCGTATGGTCACATCTCAATGGTGGGATCGGGCGGGGGCGTCGCAAGACGCGCCCGTGTCAGTGAGGCCGGTAATGCCAACTCCGTCCGGTTCCACCACCCGTGAAATTGGCATTTCCGGTGGTGGAGATCATCATCACTCACTGGAGGCTGCCCCTATGGCAACTATCCTCACTTCTGAATGCAGTTTACTCACCGTTCCCTTCAGCGCCACTACCAACTTCACCGATCTGGCTGATTACTGCGATCGTTTCGCTGCACGATCATTGAGTGCCACGATCTGGCGCTGAAAATGGCGCTCTGCGGCAGGCTAGTACCTGTCTTGACTGCTGCGGCCCACGCTGGGCGAACCGATCCCGCGGCACCTGATCGACCGCTTTACTGTGGATGTTCTTCCTGATGTTTTACCGGAATTTACCCCTGATGCAGACCTGCTCTGTGATTACGCCTGGCGCTGGCGCAGGTACTGGCGTGACGGTCACTGTTGCCGGAAACTGAAAAAAACGCTGACCGGACTGGTGTGCGAACTGGTCTGGTATTTTGCTGACAGTCTGAACGCCCCGCGCTGGATACGTACCGCTGACGGCGTACAGGTTATTGACGGGAGGCCAGTATGATGCAACCGGACTGGCACCCAACCAATATTATCGCAGGACTGAGGAAACAGGGAACATCGCTGGCTGAGGTTTCACGCAGGGCCGGGCTGGCGTCTTCCACGCTGGCAAATGCGCTGACCCGCTCCAGGCCGCGCGGCGAAAAACTGATTGCGGATGCGCTGGAAACATCACCGGAAAGTATCTGGCCCTCCGGATATTTCGATGATCAGGGCAACCGTACCGGAAGACTCATGCAAAAACGCCGATCCTGATGGCTGAACCGTCAGGCGCACTGTTACAGTAAAACCAGACTCTCCCGGCGCGCTGCCAGCAAAAGCAGGCAGTGCGCCGGGAGAAGACAAGCGAAGCTCGGCAATTTTTCCGTCATCAGGTAAGCAAACAATCTTTTAAACCTGGAAACAGTTTTTCCTTCCTGCACCAGAAATAATGGCGCAGTCTCCCGCCTGCAACAAACTGCCTCCGGGCAGTCCCTTTGTCGCTTCACGGCTGAAAGAAGCGCCAGGCTTCGCCAGCATGGCATCCTTTACCGGCGTTGATCTCTGAAAATGCCGGGGATGCAAAAATATCGGCATCTGAGACAGAAGTACATATACACCTTCACTGCACCAGACAACCGGCTTTACGGGCTGACACTCTGGCTTTGCCGGGTTTTATATTCTGCTGACAACCAGCGCCTTACATTGACGGGCTGCAGCCTGAATTGCCGTCAGGCTTTGCTGCCGCGTGACCGTCACCCTGCACCAGAAACGCAACGTTTACCCCCTGCACCAGACGAGGCGTCACTTTGGTTGCGCCAGCGAAAAAGCAAAGTGACGCCGCACAACATACCGCCGCAAGCCGCGCCAGTTCTGGCCTGCGCCATATTTCCGCCGTCTGGCATGCCCTTTGGGGCCGCTGTCAGTCCAGAGTAAGAGGAGAAAAAGATCGATACCGAGGGGGGCACAACGCCCCGGAGACACCCCTGCTTCGTCAGGCAGTCTGTACCGCGTACAGCCTGAAACTCCCTAAACCTCAACAGACTGCCACTCCGGCGCGAAGGTATCGTTCTGGCGCAGCCAAAAAGCACACGCCGGAGACTGTTTGTTTTTGTTGCAGGGGGAGTCATGAGTAAATTAAGCAGTGAAATGAAGGCGCTGGCGAAGAAAGCGGGCGGCAGCTTCAAAACGGTGAATGATCGTATCCATATTACAAAACGGTTCAGTGAACATTTACGGGCGCTGAATATCCAGATCCAGCGGGTGGCGCAGATCAAGGTTCGCCATATCGAATGCTACATTGAGGAACGGCTGGAGCAGGATATTGGTTTACGAACGCTGCAAAACGAAATGGCAGCGTTGCGGGCCGTGCTGAGACAGGCTGGACGCAGGCAGGTGGTGGAGCATCCGCGCCTGACCAATAAGGCTCTGGGGCTGTCGGGCGCTTCACGCAACGGCACGCGCCGCGCCATTACGCCGGAACATTACCAGCAGGTGATGGAGAAAGCCCGCGCTGAGGATGCGGGGCTGGCTGCGGCGCTGGAGATCGCGCGGCTGATGGGGCTGCGTTCGCAGGAGGCGGTACAGAGTTCACAGTCGCTGAAAACGTGGCTGAGAACTATTGAGCGCGGAGAAACCCGGCTAAAAGTGGTGTTTGGCACTAAAGGCGGGCGTCCCCGCCATACGACAACCCTGGATACTGGCGCAGTCAGGAAAGCCCTGGAAAAGGCGTTACTGGTCGCAGAGCAACGTAATGGCAGACTGATCGGCAAGCCCGACCTCAAAACAGCGATGAATCACTGGCACAGGCAGGCGGCTAAAGTGGGACTGACGGGTGAATTTTCTCCGCATTCCCTGCGGTATGCGTGGGCGCAGGATGCGATCCGCCATTATCTGGCACAGGGATTCAGTGAAAAGGAATCCCTGGGGCTGACGGCGATGGATCTGGGGCATGGCGACGGTCGTGGGCGTTGGGTAAAACAGGTATACGGCTACCGCTGGAAGGAGGAATGACAGATTTCATGAATGACTCAAATATCGTTACTGCGTGACGAGTAAATTTCAGCAGATCAGACCTTCCCGCTTCATCAGGGTGAGTTTACTGAAACATTGCAGTGATTACCCCTGTAATCACTCGAAACGCTCCCTATTGATAATAGATGTTTCAATCGTTTTTATCGATAATACAGGGCTGAAGGGTGAATTTTCCCCGCACTCGCTGCGTTATTCGTGAGCGCAGGAGGCGATTTGCCATTATCTGGCACAGGGATTCAGTGAAAAGTAATCACTTGCGCTGACGGCGACGGATCTGGGCCATGGCGGTGGTTGCGGTCGCCAGATGAAACAGGTGTACGGCTACCGCTGGAAGGAGGAATTGCGGTATTAATGAATGGCGCAAACAGTACGTTACTGCGTAACGCCAGCCATTTGCAGCACCCTCTGTATCGGATCTGGCGCAGTGGGCAGACGGGTTTTGCTGGCGCGGGGTCATATTATTGTTAATCACGATAGCAAATGATTTATTATTTTTCCTGTTATAATCTGGTACTCTATCCTGCCATATCTGATGACGTCTCCGGGTGAAAAAATAATAGCTGTAACCTTGCATAAATACCTGATTGATAGATTTCCGTACAAAAAATTTTGGCCCCAAAATTTTTTGTACGATTTCCTTTCAAAGAAATTACACCTATCGCCAATACCTTTTATAATAAATTAATTCTGGCGCAGTATTATGTCTGAATAAATATCTCGACCTCTTATATTGTCTCACCACATTATGTAAGCATTTTTTCATGATATATTATTTCTGCTTCATCATTATCTGGCGCAGGTCGTTGTGGCCTGTATCAGGATGAATTTATTATGGTATAAAGGGAAAAGGTCATAATGGTAAAGGCTGGTAAGGGTAACAGCGCCTGACCGGAAAGGGCTGAAACCAAAGGGCCGGAAACTGGCGCAGCCCTGAATATTTTAAACAGCAGGATACTGATGCAGATACCGGTTCATTCGGAATGGGGCAGGATTTAGTTTCTGCATATCTGGTGCAGTTCTTAAGGGTTACAGGATATATTTCCCGAGTGGTTTGTGGCACAGATATTTTTGCGTATTAATTGTTTTTTCCGTGAAAATATCGATTATTGATAGATTTTCACCTGTTTTGATTTGCACGCAAATCAAAATGGTCTGTTGCCTATTAATAAGATATTAATTAATAGATTTCTGCCCAAAATTATTCTACTGGAATAATTTTTGACGTTCTCCGATTAATAATGGAAAAACAGCGGCAATACAGCTCAATACAAAAAAGCAGATCCCGGTCAATCAGTATCTGCTTTTACATTTTTAATGATTCCCTCTATTTCTGATTCAGGCTGCCTTATGCTGCCGCGCATAAATATACGGCGCAACATACTCCTCGCGGCACACATCCAGATAATCCGACCACCACTGCATCATGACTTTTCTGGCCTCCAGATGCTCCGCCTTATGCACGTATGCCGCCCGCACGCTGTTGCGCTCCTGATGGCTCATTTGCTGCTCTACCGTATCGCGCGACCAGAGATCCGACTCCACCAGGGCGCTACAGGCCATCGCTCTGAGTCCATGTCCGCACACATCGGTTTTCGTGTCATACCCCATCAGACGCAGTGCCCGGTTGGTGGTGTTTTCGCTCATTGGCTTATACGGGTTATGGTCGCCGGGGAATACCAGATCCAGATGGCCGGAAATCTCCTGTATCTGCTTCAGAATGGCGACAGCCTGGCGGGACAGCGGCACGATATGCGGAGTTCGCATTTTTGCGCCACGCTCCGAAAACCGCACTTTGTCGATGGATTCTCGGGTGGCGGGGATGGTCCAGATTTTGTGCCTGAAATCGATCTCACCCCAGCGGGCGAAACGCAGTTCGCTGGAGCGGATGAACAGGTGCAGCGTCAGCACCACCGCCAGCCGGGTTAACTCCCGGCCCTGCTGGTAGTCGCCAATACGGCCAAGCAGTTCAGGCAACCGCTCCAGCGGTAAAGCGGGATAGTGATTTTTTACGGGTGAGGCGACAACGCCATCCAGATGCTGCGCCGGATTGCTTTCGGTAAGTCCCTGCTGAACGGCATAGCGCATGATGTTGCTGAGTTGCTGTCGTGTTCGGGACGCGACTTCCAGAAAGCCCTTATCCTCAATAACCCGCAGCAGGGCCGTGAAATCCAGCGTTTTAAGCGTAGTAACGGGCAGATGACCAATCGCCGGGAAGATGTGGTTTTCCATACTGGCGAGAATACGGGCGGCATAATCAGCCGACCATTTTTTGTTGGTTTTGTGCCAGGCCAGCGCCACCGCCTTAAAACACTTTTCAGGGGAGCAGGCGGATTTCTCTGCCATGCGCTGTTGCGCCGGGTTGATATTCTGCGCCAGTAGCTTGCGGATACCGTCGCGCTGTTGCCTGGCTTCTGCCAGTGAGACAAGCGGGTATGCGCCAAGACTGACTCTGGATTCTTTTCCGTTGAAACGATATTTGAGATACCAGATGCGTGAACCGCCCGGATTGACGAGCAGATACAGACCGTGAGAGTCGGAGAGTTTTACCGGACGGGAAGAAGGTTTTAACTTGCGGATTTTAGAATCGTTTAAAGACATTTGGGGGTCACTCCAGAATCGAACCAAACTGACCCCAGATCTGACCACCAAATTATCCCGATGCGGAGAGAAAACCAGATACGCACCGGGAAAGATTCTCACGCTAACTTACTGAATCGTAAACAAATAGATACGTACAGATAAGCATGAAAACTTGAATTTGGCTCCTCTGACTGGACTCGAACCAGTGACATACGGATTAACAGTCCGCCGTTCTACCGACTGAACTACAGAGGAATCGTGAGAACGAGGCGAATATTACTTAGCAGCGCAGCGAGTGTCAACACTAAAATTCGCAAGCCATTTCAATCGGTTAATTAAGCAACAAAATTTATATTTAATGAACATTTGGTACTGGATAGGTGTCTCGCCCATTGGCATTTCGTAGCCGTTGTAATGGATCCTGCTTATAAAATTGGCAGAAACGTTGCCACAGCGAGGGGAAGCGTGGCGCAAAAAGCTCCGGTGCACTAAAAAAGTATTCGGAAAGCACGGCAAAACATTCTGCAGGGTCACTGGCAGCATAAGCATCGATGCTGGAGGCATTTTCGCCCACTAACTCAATTTCTTCCTGAATATTATCCATCGCCGCATGAAGATCGTGTTCCCATCCTGCGACCTCACGTAAAGAAATAAAGGGAACTCCGCTGGCGCGATCGCCATTTCGCGTATCCAGTTTATGTGCAACTTCGTGGATAATCAGATTAAAGCCCGAGGCATCGAAAGAATCTTGTATATCGAGCCAGTTCAGCACGATTGGGCCTTGCTGCCAGCTTTGTCCTGATTGAACGATACGTTGATTATGTACCAGTCCTATATCGTCTTCCCATTCATCGTTCACCACAAATGGCGCAGGGTAAATTAGCACTTCATGAAAACCATCCAGCCATTCCAGTCCAAGCTCCAGAACAGGCAAGCAGAAAAGTAAGGCGATGCGACTACTTTTCAATGCATCAAGTTCAAATCCTTGTAGCGGGACCAGTCTTTTTTGCTGTAAAAAACGTTCGGCAAGAGTGACTAGTTTGCTTTGCTCCTGCTCTGTCAGACATGTCAAAAGAGGTATCGCCAGAGCTTCCTTCCATGGCAGCGTATCTTCATGATCTGTTTCTTGTACTTTCCAGGGCCACTTAATCATCGTTTTGCTCGCAAACTCGTCACTTGAACAAAATTGCACGGACAGGGACTGTTAAAATGCCAAATTTCCTGGCATCATGGCAACCATCTGAACGGAGAGATGCCGGAGCGGCTGAACGGACCGGTCTCGAAAACCGGAGTAGGGGCAACTCTACCGGGGGTTCAAATCCCCCTCTCTCCGCCAATCATTCAAGCAATTAGCTCGCCTGGTGTCAGTGACACAAATCCCATTAGGAAAATTCAAAAAACCCCATCAGAGATAAATAGCATCAGCCAAGCATGTTTTGCGGCTTTAGCATTCACATTTTTCTGTTCAACGCGGTTGTAATATGCAACTGAACCTATAATTATGTTTCGTTTCCAGCATATTACCGTTACCCCCTCCCGGCCCTTCATCCTCAGTTCCTGGCATAAAAACATTTGCAGATGCTTTCTGTCGCGTTAGTCTCATAAGGTTCGTTTATAGATCGACGGCAATGTGAGTTACCTTTTCCATACTAATTATAAAAAGACAGTACAAACAGGATCACTATGGACTCCACGCTCATCTCCACGCGTCCCGATGAAGGAACGCTTTCGTTAAGTCGCGCCCGACGCGCTGCGTTAGGCAGTTTCGCGGGTGCCGTCGTCGACTGGTATGATTTTTTACTCTATGGCATTACCGCCGCATTGGTGTTTAATCGCGAGTTTTTCCCGCAGGTAAGCCCGGCAATGGGAACGCTCGCTGCATTTGCTACCTTTGGTGTCGGTTTCCTTTTTCGTCCGCTCGGTGGCGTCATTTTCGGCCATTTCGGCGACCGACTGGGGCGTAAGCGCATGTTGATGCTTACCGTCTGGATGATGGGCATCGCCACAGCATTGATCGGCATTCTCCCTTCATTCTCAACTATTGGCTGGTGGGCACCAATTTTACTGGTGATGCTGCGAGCTATTCAGGGATTTGCTGTTGGCGGCGAATGGGGAGGCGCTGCGTTGCTGTCCGTTG
Source organism: Escherichia sp. E3659 (assembly GCF_005781135.1). NCBI lineage: Bacteria > Pseudomonadati > Pseudomonadota > Gammaproteobacteria > Enterobacterales > Enterobacteriaceae > Escherichia > Escherichia sp. E3659. Next base: position 439,642 of record NZ_VATQ01000002.1, read on the forward strand.
AGAGCGCGCCCAAAAACAAAAAAGCCTTTTACAGTAGCGGCGTACAAGTTGGTTACGGTGTAGGGTTACTCCTTTCAACCGGACTGGTGTCACTGATCAGTATGATGACAACTGACGAGCAATTTTTGAGCTGGGGTTGGCGCATTCCTTTCCTGTTTAGCATCGTACTGGTGCTGGGTGCATTGTGGGTGCGCAATGGCATGGAGGAGTCCGCTGAATTTGAACAACAGCAGCATAATCAAGCGGTAGTGCAAAAACGCATCCCGGTTATCGAAGCTCTGTTACGACATCCCGGTGCTTTCCTTAAGATTATTGCGCTGCGACTGTGCGAGTTGCTAACAATGTATATCGTTACCGCCTTTGCACTTAACTATTCGACCCAGAATATGGGGCTGCCGCGCGAATTGTTCCTCAATATTGGTTTGCTGGTGGGTGGATTAAGCTGCCTGACAATTCCCTGTTTTGCCTGGCTTGCCGATCGTTTTGGTCGCCGTAGGGTTTATATCACCGGCGCAATAATCGGAACGTTAAGCGCATTTCCTTTTTTTATAGCGCTTGAGGCACAGTCCATTTTCTGGATCGTTTTCTTCTCCATTATGCTGGCGAACATTGCGCATGACATGGTGGTTTGCGTGCAACAGCCGATGTTCACCGAGATGTTTGGTGCCAGTTATCGCTACAGCGGCGCTGGCGTCGGATATCAGGTTGCCAGCGTGGTAGGCGGTGGATTTACACCTTTTATTGCTGCTGCTCTGATTACTTATTTTGCTGGAGACTGGCATAGCGTCGCCATTTATTTGCTGGCTGGCTGCCTGATTTCCGCAATAACCGCTTTGTTGATGAAAGACAATCAACACGCTTGATAGCCTGGCGAAGATCGTCCGATCTTCGCCTTACACTTTTGTTTCACATTCCTGTGACATACTATCGGAAAAGCGGTAATTGTATGGAACAGGAGACACACATGAATAATAAGGGCTCCGGTCTGACCCCAGCTCAGGCACTGGATAAACTTGACGCGCTATATGAAAAATCTGTAGTCGCTTTACGCAACGCCATTGGCAAATATATTAAAAGTGGCGAACTGCCTGATGAAAGCGCCCGAAAACACGGTCTTTTTGTCTATCCATCGCTGACCGTGACCTGGGACGGTAGCGCAACAAACCCTCCCAAAACACGCGCGTTTGGTCGTTTTACTCACGCTGGCAGCTACACGACCACCATCACCCGCCCTGCTCTCTTTCGTTCATATCTTAATGAACAATTAACTCTGCTGTACCAGGATTATGGTGCACATATTTCCGTGCAACCGTCAGAGCATGAAATTCCTTATCCCTATGTCATCGACGGCTCAGAGCTGACGCTTGATCGCTCAATGAGCGCCGGATTAACTCGTTATTTCCCGACAACCGAACTGGCACAAATTGGCGATGAAACGGCAGACGGCATTTATCATCCAACGGAATTCTCCCCGTTATCGCATTTTGATGCACGCCGGGTAGATTTTTCCCTCGCACGGTTACGCCATTATACGGGTACGCCAGTTGAACATTTTCAGCCGTTCGTCTTGTTTACCAACTACACACGTTATGTGGATGAATTCGTACGTTGGGGGTGCAGCCAGATCCTTGATCCTCATAGCCCCTACATTGCCCTTTCTTGTGCTGGCGGGAACTGGATCACCGCTGAAACCGAAGCACCTGAAGAAGCCATTTCCGACCTCGCATGGAAAAAACACCAGATGCCCGCATGGCATTTAATCACTACCGATGGTCAGGGTATTACTCTGGTTAATATTGGCGTGGGGCCGTCAAATGCCAAAACTATCTGCGATCATCTGGCGGTGCTGCGCCCGGATGTCTGGTTGATGATTGGTCACTGCGGAGGATTACGTGAAAGCCAGGCTATTGGAGATTACGTACTTGCGCATGCTTATTTACGCGATGACCACGTTCTTGATGCGGTTCTGCCCCCCGATATTCCTATTCCGAGCATTGCTGAAGTACAACGTGCACTTTATGACGCCACCAAACTCGTCAGCGGCAGGCCGGGTGAGGAAGTTAAACAGCGGCTACGCACTGGAACTGTAGTAACCACTGATGACAGGAACTGGGAGCTACGTTACTCGGCTTCTGCACTTCGTTTTAACTTAAGTCGGGCCGTGGCGATTGATATGGAAAGTGCCACCATTGCCGCGCAAGGATATCGTTTCCGCGTGCCATACGGGACACTACTGTGTGTTTCAGATAAACCGTTGCATGGTGAGATTAAACTTCCCGGTCAGGCTAACCGTTTTTATGAAGGCGCAATTTCCGAGCACCTGCAAATTGGCATTCGGGCGATAGACTTGCTGCGCGCAGAAGGCGACCGACTGCATTCGCGTAAGCTGCGGACCTTTAATGAACCACCGTTCCGATAATGAGTTCAGATCCTTTGCGTCAGGAAAAGATGTGAAGGATTTGATTAAGTAACAAAGCAAAAAGCCCGCTATAAAAGCGGGCTTTTCAGAAATTTGGCTCCTCTGACTGGACTCGAACCAGTGACATACGGATTAACAGTCCGCCGTTCTACCGACTGAACTACAGAGGAATCGCGAGAACGGGGCGAATATTAACGATGCCCATCCACAATGTCAAAGCCTGTTTTTTAATTTTGAATTCGTTTGCTGAAATAATCTGCGCTTTGTCGTTTATTCCGACACGCCTGGCTTTTTTTCATACTATTTATGCTCAGGACGAGGGTATTTCCATAGCCATCGCCCTGTCACCATTCGCCAGTAAAACAGCACAGCCCGCACGGCCCAGTCGGCAAACATCCCCATCCAGACGCCAACCACACCCCAGCCAAGCATGATTCCCAACATATAACCGACTACTACCCGGCATCCCCACATGCTCAGCATAGAAACCCACATGGCGTAGCGTGCATCTCGAGCACCTTTAAAACCAGCAGGTAGTACCCAGGAGGCAGACCAAATCGGCATAAATAAAGCATTCAACCAAATCAGAATCACAACGACATGTTTAACCTGCGGATCCTGGGTATAAAACGACGCCATAATCCCGGCAAAGGGGGCTGTTAACCAGGCTATTGCCGTTAACCCAATAGTGGACAACCAGAACACATGCCTCAATTGAATTTCTGCTTGTGCTATCTGCCCTACCCCCAACCTTCGACCCGTAATGATTGTAGAAGCAGAACCAAGTGCACTTCCTGGTAAATTGATAAGAGCCGCAATCGAAAAAGCGATAAAATTCCCGGCAATTACACTCGTCCCCATTCCGGCAACGAACATTTGTGTTAATAACCGGCCACTGGTAAATAATACGGATTCCACACTTGCCGGAATACCAATCCCCATTACTTCCCAGATAATGCTGAAATTCAATGGCTTAAAATAGCTCTTTAACGAGATCCGTAACGCAGGATTAAAACCAATCGCCAGGACCCACAAAATGGCGACTGCGCCAATATAACGGGAAATAGTTAATCCCAGCCCTGCCCCGACAAACCCTAACCCCTGCCAGGAGAAAAGACCGTAAATCAATATGCCGCTAATGATGATATTAAGGATATTCAAACTACCATTTATAAGAAGCGGTATTTTCGTATTCCCTGCGCCGCGAAGTGCTCCGCTGCCAATCAAGGTGATTGCCGCCGCAGGGTAACTGATGACGGTCAGTTCCAGATAAGTCAGCGCCAGTGCTTTTACCTCCGGCGTGGCCTCACCTGCAACAAAATCGATAATTTGCTCACCAAAATGATGAATAAGCGCTGCCAACAGTACGGCAAACAATGTCATGATCACTAATGACTGCCGTGTCGCTACCCTCGCTCGCCGTCGATCACGCTTACCGAGACTAAATGCCACAACGACTGTAGTACCAAGGTCGATAGCTGCAAAAAAAGCCATAATGACCATATTGAAACTGTCCGCCAGCCCAACGCCTGCCATTGCATCTTTTCCCAGCCAACTGACCAGAAACGTGCTCAGTACGCCCATCAACAGGACACAGGCATTCTCCATAAAGATAGGAACAGCAAGCGGGGTTATCTCACGCCAGAACAACACCTTGTAGCTCTTACGTTTTGCGTGCCAGCGAGTGCCATGAACAATCTGGCGTAAAGCTGAGGAGATATTCAAAACTGACCTTAATTGCAGAAAGTGAAACCACATTTCAAATAATGAGGGAGAATGAGCAAAGCTGCAAAGATTTTCGCCAGCAAATTGTCTGCAAATGCAACAAACTGTTGATAGAAACGGCAAACGGTTGAGAAATTTAAAAATCAGGTTTGACAAAAGATTTTTCGCCGTTAAGATGTGCCTCAACAGCGATTCCTCTGTAGTTCAGTCGGTAGAACGGCGGACTGTTAATCCGTATGTCACTGGTTCGAGTCCAGTCAGAGGAGCCAAATTTCTGAAAAGCCCGCTTTATAGCGGGCTTTTTGCTATATCTGATAATCAATTTCCTCTTCACTATTTTCCATCACCTGTCGCTTAATATCCTCAACCGACAGTCCTGCATTGCACAGTTCCAGAAAACGCCAGACATAGTTACGCTGTAATTGTCCTCGTTTTAGTCCCAACCAGACGGTATTAGCATCGAAAAGATGGCGCGTTTCCAGACGAATTAAATTCTCTTCCTCTTGTTCGCCACTGGATTGTTCGGCGACTAATCCAATCCCCAGACCAAGGGCTACGTAGGTTTTGATAACATCAGAATCCTGTGCACTCAATACAATATCTGCCAACAAACCTTTGCGGGCAAATGCGTCATCAATCCGCGAGCGACCAGTAATCCCCTGTCGGTAAGTGATCAACGGCCACTTCGCTATTGATTCCAGCGTCAATGGCGTAATTTTTGTTAAGGGATGATTATCTGGAACGAGCAAACTATGATGCCAACGAAACCACGGGAAGGCGACGAGTTGCGGATCATTGCTCAGACGCTCACTGGCGATGCCAATATCGGCCCCGCCATTTTGCAGCAACGTCGCAATTTCCTGTGGTGTTCCCTGGATAAGCTCAAGCCGCACTTCCGGGAAAAGTTCGCGAAAGGCTTTAATGACCTTTGGCAAGCTGTAGCGTGCCTGAGTATGCGTCGTTGCGATAGTGAGAACGCCAGATGTATCGTTGGTAAAGAGATCGGCAAGTCGACGAACATTACTGGCTTCATTCAGAATGCGTTCTGCAATTACCAGCAATGCTTTGCCCGGTTCAGTCATACCAAGCAGTCGTTTGCCCCGACGAACGAATATTTCTATACCAAGCTCATCCTCCAGCTCTCGAATATGACGGCTGACACCTGACTGTGAGGTAAAAAGCATATTCGCAACCTCTGTCAGGTTGTAATCCTGACGTGCAGCCTCGCGGATTATCTTTAGTTGTTGGAAATTCACGGCAAACTCCGGGCAGATCAGACATTCCGCCATTGTTAAAGTCTAACGCCCGGCATAACAAATAATAAAAACCCGCATCTTATTCCATCCAGATATAACGTTTAGCTAACCAATTGCCATTGTCTTTTTTCCATGACTGGAGGACTGATCACTGACAATAAAAGCTCTTTCACTGCTTGTGCCTGTGGCGACAGTTTTGCTCTGGCAGGTAAATTTAATGACAAGGAGAGACTCATTGACGGTGTGGTAATACGTGACATCCATCCGTTAACTGCGTCACATAACGAGCGCGCGGCTGATTCGGGTAACACTGCAACCCCCATGCCGCTGGCAATCGCTGCGGTAAGCGTGGCGATAGACTCAATTTCACCGATGACTTTTGCCGTGAGTCGCCGTAAAGAAAAAGCCTCATCAACGCGGAGTCTTACGGCACTGTAATCGCCGGGAAGAAAGAGATTCATTTGCGCTATAGCATTAACATCAACGCTTTGCCCTGGAAAATCCTGAGTTCCGACAAGAAAAAGATCTTCTTTTAACAAAGCCTGGCTGGATACGCCTGCCACAGGGGAATGCTCGTAAATTACCGCCATATCAAGCTGGCTATTTATAAGTTTATCGTTAAGAACAGCGCCGCTGTTTTCATGTAGATAGATAATCACTTCCGGAAATTCGGCACGTACCGCCTGTAATAAGGGCATGGTAATAGACGACGCGGCAGTTCCTGGCGCAAAGCCAATTGAGACTTGACCCGATAATGTCTGACCTACGTTATGAACTGCCAGTTGGGCCTGTTCACACTGACGTAAAATTGCCCGCGCATGGGTATAGAGAATTTTTCCGGCGTCTGTTGGAGTAACGCCACGTTTAGTGCGAATCAAAAGTTGTTGATCCAGCTCGCCTTCCAGTGTAGCGACCTGCTGACTGAGCGCAGGCTGCGCGATATGCAACACTTCAGCAGCCTGGGTCAGGCTACCAATGTCTACAATTTTTACGAAGTATTTCAGGCGTCTGAAGTTCATGTTGCCTCCGGTTTTTAAGAATCGGCCCAAGTGCCGGTATTACTCACAACCAGATTGCAAGATGCTTGCCAGTTTAAGTTTGGCGCTAACGCGAAAGCTAATCGCCTGTCAAATAAGAGATTATGATTGTTTTGTCCTTTCATCCGGGTTACAGAACGAGCGTTAATTGCCCCATAAAAGGATGGCATGCACTACAATGGAACATTACAAAAAAGATTGAATGTTCATCGCTTTGTCGAAATTGCCAGCAAACGAACAAAAAAATGCATTTCCCCCTTTGACATCGCGGAACGCTGCCATTAATATGCGCCCCGTTCACACGATTCCTCTGTAGTTCAGTCGGTAGAACGGCGGACTGTTAATCCGTATGTCACTGGTTCGAGTCCAGTCAGAGGAGCCAAATTCAAAAAAAACCTGCTTTCGAGCAGGTTTTTTGCTTTCTACGTAACAACTATTTTAAAACATCTGCCTGGAACCAGAATTAACTTGCACAGGCATTCCCGATCGACGTTGCAACGCAGCATTTGCCCGATTTACATCAACCTCTTGTCCATTGATAAATGCCTGCAATGAAGGCGTTACCGGCAATGGCACTTTTCTGTCGGACTCATATTCCGCCCGATTGCGCGATAACGGTTCATGAACTTCCAGCCACTTTGAGCCATCCAGTTCCGTTGTGTATTTCACCGGCTGATCGATAATTTGCACGCGCGTCCCGACTGGAACATTATCGAACAAATACTTTATGTCATCATTGCGCAGACGAATACAGCCCTGACTCACCCGTAAGCCAATGCCAAAATTGGCATTAGTTCCGTGGATGGCATAAAGCCGACCAATATAGATGGCATAAAGCCCCATAGGATTATCGGGACCCGCAGGGACAAATGCTGGCAGGCTCTCCCCTCGTTTTGCATATTCACGGCGAGTATTAGGGGTTGGTGTCCAGGTTGGTGCTTCTTGTTTACGTTCAACGGCAGTCACCCAATTGCGCGGCGTTTCACGCCCGGCCTGACCAATGCCGATAGGAAACACTTCCACAGTATTTGTGTCCGGCGGATAGTAATAAAGACGCATCTCAGCGACGTTAACCACAATCCCTTTACGAACAGTGGCGGGCAAAATCAGTTGCTGCGGAATGGTGAGTTGCGAGCCAGACTTCAGCAAGAAAACATCAGCACCCGGATTCGCTTCCAGCATATTACTCAGGCCTTGCCCGTACTGTGCAGCAAAGGTTTCCAGCGGCTGGGTATTGTGATCAGGAACCGTTATTGTCAGTGGTTGCCCTACTAAACGGCTACCCTCCGGAGGGAGTGGGTAAGTTACCGCCAGACTATTATGGCTGGCAAAAAGCAGAACAAATGAACAAAGAATATTTACACGACGCATCATGTCCCTTTCCTAAGTCGCGAAAGCTATCCGATAAGTATAGCTTTTATCTGACTTTTCGTTTTTAACTGTTCAATTCAGAAGTCGTCTTTCCCGGTAGAACAATATTACTGGCGGCAAGTTCACCCATGTTGCTGTATATCGCGCAGGCGGCTTCGATGATGGGCATCGCCAGCGCTGCGCCACTCCCCTCACCTAAACGCATTTCCATATTGAGATAAGGCTCCAGCCCCAAATGTGACAGCGCTATACGCGCCCCTTTTTCTGCCGACAGGTGAGAAGGAATGAGATACGGTTTGATTGCAGGACACATCTGGCAGGCGGCAAGTGCAGCGGCGTAAGAAAGAAATCCATCCAGCAACACGGGTAAACCGCAGGAAGCGGCACCTAACATTACGCCAGCCATTCCGACCAAATCAAACCCACCGACTTTGGCCAGCACATCAATACCATCCTGTGGATTCGGTTGATTCAATGTTATTACCCGACGAACAACATCAACTTTATGAGCCAGTTTATCTGTCGGCAGGTTTGCGCCAATACCGACCACTTCTTCAGGATCGCGTCCAGTAATCGCACTGACTATCGCCGCTGCCGGTGTGGTATTTGCCATCCCCAGTTCACCCACACCAAACAGCGTGACGCCATTTCTCGCTAACTCGCGCGTATATTGTATGACGTCCAGAAGTAACGCTTCAGCCTGACAGGGGCTCATTGCCGGACCCGAGGCAATATTACCGCTACCTCGTGCGACACGCATGTTAATAAGCCCAGGGATAGGCTCAACGGTATCAATCCCAACATCAATCACGTGAACTTTAGCGCCCGCTTGTGCTGCCAGCACACACACCCCAGTTGTTCCACGTGTCATATTTTCAGCCTGGATGGCTGTCACTGCTTTCGGAGAAATAGCGACACCTTCATCCCAGACACCATGATCGGCACACATAACCAGCACTGCTTTTTGGCCCACATGAGGCACACCATTCAGTCCCGGCATTCCTGCCAGTTGTACGGCAAGCGCCTCCAGTCTTCCCAGACTACCGACAGGTTTGAGTAACCCATCAATATACCGTTGGGTACGCGACATAGCGGCAGGATCGATGGCAGGGATCGTATTCAATAATTCGGCGAGTGTTTGCATGTAACGTCTCCTCGGTAATCAGTCTTATAGCAGTGCCAGCAGGAAGACCAGTTCACCAAGCTCTATGGCTGCTCCCAGCGTATCGCCGGTTTGCCCGCCCAGAGTCCGTTTGAGAAGCTGACCGAGGACGAAAATCGCCACCATCGTCACCACCATAGCAACCACACCATGCATACCTGGCAATAATACGGCAGCAAAAATAGCGGCTAAACCGAGGGTGACACAGGTTTGTCGCCCGTCAATTTTGCCAATGAACACATTACCAAGCCCTTCATCCCGGGCATAACAATGACGATACATCAACAATGCGGCAGTCCCACGGCTAACCGCACATGCTGCCGCCAGCGATGCAAGGATCGGTTCGCCACGCAGTGCCAACTCGCTTAGCACCAGAATCTTTGCCAGAACCACAAAAATCAGCGCCAGACCACCGTGAGTACCCAAACGGCTATCACGCATGATTTCCAACATGCGATCGCGGCTACGTGCAGAAAATACGCCATCACAGGTATCTGCGAGGCCGTCCAGGTGGAATCCCCCTGTCATCAGCGCCAGCACCAGCACGCTAAACAGTGCCGCCAGCGGTATGCCACACCATGTCTGCAACGCCATGAAGACCAGTCCACTAATGGCGCCAAGCAATAAACCAATTAAGGGAAAAGTAATGATACCGCGAGAATAATGCTCAAAATCCAGCCCCTGGGACCAACGACGCGGTACAGGCAGACGCGTAATAAAAGAGAGCATCGCCCAAAATAATTTACTCATTTGATTTTTACTCCAATACCCGAAACCACCAGCCATACTTCATCTGCCGCAGCGGCCAACTGCTGATTTACCCGCCCGGCAATATCACGAAAATGTCGCGCCAGACGATTCTCCGGCACAATCCCCATGCCCACTTCATTGGTCACTAATACGACCTTTGCAGTACAACGTTGACAGGCGGCAATCAACGATTGAATCTCACCATTAATCGCCTGCTCCATCGCGTCATAATCCCATTTTTCAGGATCTTTATTGCCGCCATATTCAAACAAAAGATTAGTCACCATTGTTGTAATGCATTCCAGCAACACGGCAGCCTGCGGATTAATGTCTGCGTTAATTAACTCATCAAGATTGTGCCAGCGTTCCACCGTGTGCCAGTGCGCCGGGCGACCTTGCCGATGGTGTTCAATCCGTGCGGCCATCTCATCATCAAAAATTTGCGAAGTAGCGATATACAGGACCTGTGGAGTGTCCCCAATAAGCGCCTCGGCGTGCCGGCTCTTCCCGCTCCGTGCGCCCCCCGTCACCAAAATCATCATACGGACTCCCGGTTCAATTGTATGATGGTATTCATTGACCAGAGCAATGGATATTCCACTGTTACTGACCGTAATAACATTTCTTCGATTAATACTGCGCGTATTAAAAATAAAAATCCAGCATTCTCAATCCATTACGAATGAGGGAGGCATTGTGAAATAGCCCGATTTCCCTGCGTTAACGACCGACAAAATGTGTCATTAGCAACGTTTTCTCTGAATTGACACATTTCATTCAGATAATGGATTAACGCAACAGCCCCACCAGCCGTACCATTCAGCAAACGAGCATTGTGCTCTGCTATTAAGATTACCGTCACACCATCAGGCAGAGGGAGCCTTTCTGGTATGAGTGTCCCGCTTTCAGCAATCAATAACAGCACTGAATAATCGCTATACGCATCTGATAATGATTGTTCTGGCCCACCGTTAAAAGGCAGGAAACCTTGCTGCCAATCCTCACCGACAAAACAGGTAATAGGCAACATTTCAGCCAGATGTTTAGCGAGTTCAATATCGCCAGATGAGAGGCAAAAAAGAGCTATCGATTCAGGTTTTATCGTTTTCATGACCACCACCCTCCGCTTAGTTTCCTGTAATAACGGTCAGGTTGATATGCCACAAAAAAAGATTGCCACACCATAAGTGCAGCCCTGGTGCCTGTCGACACGACGATGAATGAAATAAATGCTGCCGCCATCCCCTGATCCTTTCAGGGTGGTAGGGGTATAAAGACGCGCCAGTGCTCAACCGGGCGCTTCCAGACAACCCACTTCCCACCGAAGTTGTTGGTATTAACTGACAGGCTGGTCTTCTGGCTTAGCGTCATCCTCCCCCGACCTTCCCGATCTCACGATCAGTGGCATTTTCGAGGTTGTCAGCATTACAGCAGCGGGGGCTGCGAGGGATTTCCACCCTCTTCCCAGGCACAAATGTGCCAAACATGTCAGCGTATGTTATGAGCCGATTTCAATTTTCCCATAACACGTAAATGAATTATTACTGCCAGAGTATATTTAATCATCCCTCATTTTTTACATTGAATTTATGCCGTTTCCGCAGCCGTATTATCGCTAATTTGCTGACGGTAAACCTGCGGCGTTACCTGATAGGTCTGTCGAAAAACTTTGCAAAAATAACTGGTTTGAGAGAAGCCTAAATTACGCGCAATGCTGGCGATGCTCCAGTCACTATGGCACAGCAACTCACGGGCGCTGGCCATGCGTTGTTGGTTTACCCATGCATTAAAACCAATTCCATGATATTTCTTAAACAATTTACTGAAATAATAAGGGCTTAGATAAACATGCGAGGCAACATCCTCCAGGCGTAAATCGTCTGATAAATGCGCATCAATATAGCGCAATGCTTTTTTCATTTTATTATCGTGGGGATTAGACGCACGGGTCTGACGAACTGAATCCGAATGAGGTTTATTCTCTTTAATCACGACAAAATTGAGTTGCTTTTTGAGGCAATTTTCCACAATCAACTTCAACAAATCAGCAGAGGCCATAACTCGCGAGTAATCCATCTCCGGGACTTTGCGAAATTCATTAAGTAATTCGGGATCTGCTTGCCAACGATCATCGACATTCAGAATATCGATCAAATCGACATCACCATTACGCAGGCGGACTTGTCCACACAACACAAAGCCGACTAAATGCCCGGCAATCACCAAAGGAATAGAGAAATCAGTTAATCCTGCATGGCAACGGTAAATACAAGGTTGATCGGATTTAGAAGCTTCCAGGCCTCCACAACGATCGCTCATGCGGCAGCGAGTGCTAAGCTGTGGATGTTGCCGCATCATCTGACAAAACGGGGTGAAGTTAAAAAGTTCGGAAATTTCATCACCGTGGATATTGACCACGACAACCGCAAGGCTGGTCGCCTGCGCAAAATCCTGCGCGATTTTATTAATGAGTTCTGAATTAAGTGTCGCCGCAGAAATCATGATAAAACCTCCCAGTTAATTTATTGTTATTGTAAAAACAATTGTTTTACATTTAATCTTCACATCATCCCTGATGATTTACTGACGAGAAGCACAAAGGACAATAACAAAAGCCTCCATGAAGCGGGAGACTTTTTAATAAGTTCGGAAAGCAGATCACAAACAGTAAAAAAATAAACGTTTATAACCGCCAGGTTATTTCGCTATTCGCGGATATCTTTAGGCGTAACACTATTGACAGGTAAATTTTGCGCAATGAGAAAGCGATAAATCGCCGCGCCAACGCAGGCACCAATGACCGGGGCAATAATGGGTACAATGAAATAAGGAATATTGCGTCCGCCAGTCATCGCTATTTCTCCCCAACCCGCAAGCCAGGTGAAAATTTTTGGCCCAAAATCACGCGCTGGATTCATGGCAAAACCGGTTAATGGTCCAGTAGAAGCACCAATAACAGCAACCAGAATACCAATCAGTAAAGGTGCAAGAGGCCCTTTCGGTACACCGTTGCCGTCATCGGTCAACGCCATAATCAATCCCATCAACATAGACGTGATGACTATTTCAACCAGCGCCGCCTGCCATACATTTATTGCCGCGGCCGGGTAAGTACTGAAGATACTGGCAAGTTGTAAACTTTCTGCACTACCACGAACCATATTGTGGGCAGATTCAAAATCGGTAAACAAATTGCTGTATAAAAAATACGCCAGAACCGCACCACCAAAGGCGCCCGCTAATTGGGCCATACAAAATGGCAGCACTTTACGGCCAGGAAAAGCGGCGAACAACCATAGAGCAATCGTAACCGCTGGGTTGAGATGAGCGCCGGAAATTCCTGCCGTAAGATAAACAGCAAGTGAAATACCTAACCCCCAAATAATACAAATTTCCCACAGCCCCAGACTTGCCCCAGCAAGTTTGAGGGCACACAAACAACCAATGCCAAAAAAGAGGAACAGTCCGGTGCCCAAAAACTCGGCAACGCATTGCGCCTTGAGTGAATCATTCATAGTGACACCTTCTTTGCGGAGTTTGTTTCTTCATCAGCCAACAGAATTGCTGATTGTTGTGTATATCGAGGGCAACTATAAAAATTGCTCTGCAAAAAATATTGCCAACATTCATGACAGACTCGTGGAAAAATCGTGCTGACATAGCAAATTATTGTCATTGCAGAAGCATCCAACACAGCGTTAATCAGTGTTGAAAGTAATAATTACTGCCAAACTTTCACAATAAAAAATTGTCATCATGATATAATAAAATTTAAACAAATATCACAATTCCCTTCCGCGAACCAAACCCAACGAAATTTTATCCGCGATTAACCCTCTCAGCCAACGCAATTAATTCACATTGAAAAATCCACAAAATAACCAATAAATTAATAACATATAGTTTATAAAAGCAATTTTATAATATTTGCCCTCTATTTATTTTTCTCATTGGCCGATTAAGTCAGCCATTCTTTTTCCTCGCTTTTTTTTATAGTCATATCGTCAAAAAATCCAGGCGAGGTCTTTATGCAACAAGAAGCGTTAGGAATGGTAGAAACCAAAGGCTTAACTGCCGCCATAGAGGCCGCAGACGCCATGGTGAAGTCGGCAAATGTATTGCTGGTTGGCTACGAAAAAATAGGTTCCGGGCTGGTGACCGTCATCGTTCGTGGTGATGTCGGGGCTGTAAAAGCGGCAACAGACGCAGGTGCCGCCGCCGCGCGTAACGTCGGTGAAGTAAAAGCCGTACACGTTATTCCCCGCCCACATACCGATGTCGAAAAAATCTTACCAAAGGGAATTAACCCATGAGCAGCAATGAACTGGTCGAACAGATCATGGCGCAGGTCATCGCTCGCGTAGCGACGCCAGAGCATGAGGTTCTCCCGGAAACCACTCATCAAACACGAGAGACGGCTATGGCAGAAAAAAGCTGCACGTTAACGGAATTTGTTGGCACCGCTATTGGCGACACTGTAGGTCTGGTCATTGCGAACGTTGATAGCGCCCTGTTGGACGCGATGAAACTTGAAAAACGCTATCGCTCCATTGGCATTCTGGGTGCACGTATTGGCGCAGGTCCACACATTATGGCCGCTGATGAAGCGGTAAAAGCTACGAACACTGAAGTTATTAGCATTGAACTTCCTCGCGATACCAAAGGCGGTGCCGGACACGGCTCATTGATCCTCTTAGGTGGCAACGATGTTTCCGACGTGAAACGCGGTATTGAAGTTGCCCTGAAAGAACTCGATCGGACCTTTGGTGATGTCTATGCCAACGAAGCCGGACATCTTGAACTGCAATACACCGCCCGCGCCAGCTATGCACTGGAAAAAGCGTTTGGCGCACCTCTGGGTCGCGCTTGCGGCGTTATTGTCGGCGCTCCGGCCGCTGTTGGTGTTCTGATGGCCGATACTGCGCTGAAGTCCGCCAATGTGGACGTGGTGGCATACAGCTCGCCTGCTCATGGCACCAGCTACAGCAATGAAGTCATTCTGATTATCTCGGGTGACTCCGGCGCAGTCCGTCAGGCGGTCATCTCCGCACGCGAAATCGGTAAAACCGTACTTTCGACTCTCGGCGATACACCGAAAAACGATCGCCCTTCCTACATCTGAATTCCCTGAGGCAGATTCATGAGATCGAAAAGATTTGAAGCACTGGCAAAACGCCCGGTCAACCAGGACGGTTTCGTTAAAGAGTGGATTGAAGAAGGCTTCATTGCGATGGAAAGCCCGAACGATCCAAAACCGTCAATCAAAATTGTTAACGGCGTTGTCACCGAGCTGGATGGAAAACCCGCCAGCCAGTTTGACCTGATCGACCACTTTATCGCCCGTTACGGCATCAATCTCGCGCGCGCCGAAGAAGTCATCGCGATGGATTCGGTCAAACTTGCCAATATGCTGTGCGATCCGAATGTCAAACGTAGCGATATCGTTCCCCTTACCACAGCAATGACGCCCGCCAAAATCGTCGAAGTGGTTTCGCAGATGAACGTGGTAGAGATGATGATGGCGATGCAGAAAATGCGCGCCCGTCGAACACCATCACAACAGGCTCACGTCACCAACGTCAAAGATAACCCGGTACAAATTGCCGCCGACGCAGCTGAAGGCGCATGGCGCGGGTTTGATGAACAGGAAACCACCGTTGCCGTTGCTCGCTATGCGCCGTTCAACGCCATCGCTCTGCTGGTAGGTTCACAGGTAGGGCGCCCGGGCGTTTTGACCCAGTGTTCACTGGAAGAAGCCACCGAACTGAAACTCGGTATGTTAGGCCACACCTGTTACGCCGAAACAATTTCTGTCTATGGTACAGAACCTGTTTTCACCGATGGCGATGATACCCCGTGGTCAAAAGGATTTCTCGCGTCATCTTATGCTTCTCGCGGCTTAAAAATGCGCTTTACTTCCGGCTCCGGCTCTGAAGTACAGATGGGTTACGCGGAAGGCAAATCAATGCTTTATCTTGAGGCTCGTTGCATTTACATCACCAAAGCCGCAGGCGTACAGGGGCTGCAGAATGGTTCCGTAAGCTGCATCGGTGTTCCATCAGCTGTGCCGTCAGGCATCCGCGCAGTGCTGGCGGAAAACTTAATTTGCTCATCGCTGGATCTGGAATGTGCCTCCAGTAATGACCAGACCTTTACCCACTCAGATATGCGCCGTACCGCGCGTTTCCTGATGCAGTTTCTGCCGGGTACTGACTTTATCTCTTCCGGTTTTTCCGCTGTGCCGAACTACGACAACATGTTTGCCGGTTCAAACGAAGACGCCGAAGACTTCGATGATTACAACGTCATTCAGCGTGACCTGAAGGTTGATGGCGGTCTGCGACCGGTGCGCGAAGAAGATGTTATCGCCATCCGCAATAAAGCCGCACGCGCTTTACAGGCTGTCTTTGCCGGTATGGGATTACCCCTTATTACCGATGAAGAGGTCGAAGCGGCGACCTATGCCCACGGTTCGAAAGATATGCCAGAGCGCAACATCGTAGAAGACATTAAGTTCGCCCAGGAAATTATCAATAAAAACCGTAACAGCCTGGAAGTGGTGAAAGCCCTGGCGCAAGGCGGTTTTACCGATGTCGCTCAGGACATGCTCAACATGCAAAAAGCGAAACTGACCGGCGATTATCTCCATACCTCAGCCATTATCGTCGATGACGGACAAGTGCTGTCTGCGGTCAATGATGTCAATGATTACGCCGGACCGGCTACAGGTTACCGCCTGCAAGGGGAACGCTGGGAAGAGATCAAAAATATTCCCGGTGCACTTGATCCCAACGAAATTGACTAAGGGTGAGAAATGGAAATTAACGAAAAATTACTGCGTCAAATTATCGAAGACGTGCTGGCAGAAATGCAAACCAGCGACAAGTCCGTTTCATTTCGCGCACCTGTCTCTGCAACTGTCTCTTCAGTGCCAGATACCGGAAATTTTCTGACCGAAATTGGCGAAGCCCAACAAGGCACTCAGCAAGATGAAGTCATTATTGCTGTAGGCCCGGCGTTCGGCCTGGCGCAAACCGTCAATATCATCGGTATTCCGCATAAAAACATCTTGCGCGAAGTGATTGCCGGTATCGAAGAAGAAGGTATTAAAGCCCGTGTGATTCGCTGCTTTAAATCGTCTGATGTCGCATTCGTGGCGGTCGAAGGCGATCGCCTTAGTGGTTCCGGCATTGCTATTGGTATTCAGTCAAAAGGCACCACGGTTATCCACCAGCAGGGGCTTCCCCCTTTGTCTAACCTGGAACTTTTCCCGCAAGCGCCTTTGTTGACGCTGGAAACTTATCGCCAGATTGGTAAAAACGCCGCGCGTTATGCGAAGCGTGAGTCTCCACAACCAGTTCCGACCCTCAACGATCAAATGGCGCGACCTAAATACCAGGCCAAATCAGCCATTTTACATATCAAAGAGACGAAGTACGTGGTCACTGGCAAAAAACCGCAAGAACTGCGCGTGACGTTTTAACAAAGGAAACCTTCATGAATACCGATGCAATTGAGTCGATGGTCAGGGACGTGTTGAACCGCATGAACAGTCTACAGGATGCAGCTCCTGTTTCTGCGGCACCCAACGCGTCAATACAGAGCGCCAAAGTGACGGATTATCCACTGGCAAATAAACATCCAGAATGGGTTAAAACGGCGACCAATAAAACGCTCGACGATTTCACTCTGGAGAATGTCCTCAGCGATAAAGTCACCGCCCAGGATATGCGTATAACCCCTGAAACATTGCGTATTCAGGCCGCGATTGCCAGAGATGCGGGTCGTGATCGCCTGGCGATGAATTTTGAACGCGCTGCCGAGCTTACCTCAGTGCCGGACGATCGCATCCTCGAAATCTACAATGCGTTACGCCCTTATCGTTCGACAAAGCAAGAACTCATTGCCATTGCTGACGATCTTGAACGTCGTTATCAAGCCAAAATTTGCGCTGCATTTGTCCGCGAAGCCGCAGAACTCTATGTCGAGCGTAAAAAACTGAAAGGCGACGATTAAGGACGAACTATGCGATATATAGCAGGCATTGATATCGGCAATTCATCCACAGAAGTTGCACTGGCGACGCTCAGTACGTCTGGAGAATTGTCGTTCGTGAGCAGCGCCCTTGCGGAAACCACCGGAATCAAAGGTACGTTGCGTAACGTCCATGGTATTCAGGAGGCGCTCGCACAGGCAACGAAAAAAGTCGGCATCAATGTCAGCGATATTTCGCTTATTCGTATCAACGAAGCAACTCCTGTCATTGGCGATGTGGCGATGGAAACCATTACGGAAACCATCATCACCGAATCAACCATGATTGGTCACAACCCAAAAACTCCGGGCGGAGTGGGACTGGGCGTGGGGCTCACCATCACACCACAAGAGTTGTTAACACGCCCGGCGGATACACCGTACATTCTGGTCGTGTCATCGGCGTTTGATTTTGCCGATATCGCGACCATGATAAACGCCTCCGTGCGTGCCGGATATCAACTGACTGGCGTTATTCTGCAACGTGATGATGGCGTGCTGGTCAGTAACCGCCTGGAAATCCCTTTACCCATTGTTGATGAAGTCCTCTACATCGATCGTATTCCGCTCGGCATGCTGGCCGCGATTGAAGTCGCCGTTCCCGGGAAGGTTATCGAAACCCTGTCTAATCCGTATGGGATTGCCACTGTTTTCGCCCTCAATGCTGAAGAGACTAAAAATATCGTTCCTGTTGCACGAGCACTCATAGGCAACCGTTCTGCAGTAGTGGTGAAAACACCTTCTGGCGACGTTAAAGCCCGTTCGATACCCGCCGGAAACATCGAGCTGCTTTCTGCCGGACGTACAATACGAGTTGATGTTGCTGCTGGTGCCAATGCCATTATGAAAGCGGTCGGCGAGTGCTCAAAACTGGAAAACGTAACGGGAGAACCGGGTACCAACATCGGCGGTATGCTGGAACATGTTCGCCAGACTATGGCGGAACTGACCAATAAACCCAGCCACGAAATTTTTATTCAGGATTTACTGGCGATAGATACCTCTGTTCCCGTCAGCGTAACCGGTGGGCTGGCTGGTGAATTTTCACTGGAACAGGCTGTGGGTATCGCTTCAATGGTGAAATCCGACCGACTGCAAATGGCGATGATCGCCAGTGAAATTAAGCAAAAACTGCATGTTGATGTTCAGGTCGGAGGCGCTGAAGCAGAAGCTGCAATTCAGGGAGCCTTGACTACCCCTGGAACCACACGCCCTCTGGCAATTCTGGACTTAGGCGCAGGTTCTACCGATGCCTCCATCATCAATCAGAAAGGGGAAATGATAGCTACTCACCTTGCGGGAGCGGGCGACATGGTGACGATGATTATTGCCAGGGAACTGGGCTTAAATGATCGTTATCTGGCAGAAGAAATCAAAAAATACCCGTTGGCAAAAGTAGAAAGCCTGTTCCATTTACGCCATGAAGACGGCAGCGTTCAGTTCTTCCCTACTCCGCTGTCCCCTCATGTATTTGCCCGCGTTTGTGTGGTGAAACCTGACGAACTGGTGCCTATTCCCGGCGATTTAACACTGGAAAAAGTACGTGCTGTTCGCCGCAGTGCGAAAGAGCGCGTCTTCGTAACCAATGCCCTGCGCGCGCTACGTCAGGTAAGTCCAGGCGGAAATATTCGCGATATTCCGTTCGTCGTTCTGGTAGGCGGTTCTTCCCTGGATTTCGAAGTACCGCAGTTAGTCACCGATGCATTGGCGCATTATCGATTGGTCGCCGGACGGGGGAATATCCGTGGTAGTGAAGGCCCGCGCAATGCGGTAGCTACCGGGCTACTGATTTCCTGGCACAGGGAGTTGGCTCATGGAAAGTAAAGAACATACGCCCGCTATTGTCGTTACGGAAATAGGTGACTGTATCAGTACATGGAATGAGGTGCTTCTTGGCATTGAAGAAGAAGGTATCCCCTTTCGCATTCAACATATCCCGTCAGGTGAAGTCATCGATAGCGCCTGGCAGGCTGCTCGTCAGTCCCCCCTGTTGGTTGGCATAGCCTGCGACCGGGAAAAGCTGATTGTGCATTACAAAAACTTACCGGCATCAGCGCCACTGTTTACGCTGATGTATCAACAAGATAACCATGCCCGGCGCAGCATCGGCAATAACGCTGCCCGCCTGGTAAAAGGCATTCCCTTCAGGGAATGCCACTCATAATCCACAGGAGAAACGCTGTATGAACAACGCACTAGGACTGGTTGAAACAAAAGGGTTAGTTGGCGCAATTGAAGCCGCAGATGCCATGGTTAAATCCGCCAACGTGCAACTGGTTGGCTATGAAAAGATTGGTTCGGGTCTGATTACAGTGATGGTCCGTGGCGATGTTGGCGCAGTAAAAGCCGCCGTTGACGCAGGAAGCGCCGCCGCAAGCGCCGTTGGCGAAGTGAAATCCTGCCATGTCATCCCGCGGCCACACAGCGATGTTGAGGCCATTTTACCTAAATCTGCATAACCCCATTCGCTAAGGAGCACAGCGTGAAGCAATCACTGGGATTACTTGAAGTCAGTGGTCTGGCACTCGCCATCAGTTGCGCAGATGCTATGGCAAAAGCCGCGTCCATCACGCTGGTTGGCCTTGAGAAGACCAATGGCTCAGGCTGGACGCTCATTAAAATCACCGGTGACGTCGCCTCGGTTAATGCGGCGATCGCGACGGGTGCCAGTTTCGCCGAACAGCGAAATGGCCTCGTCGCACACAAAGTGATTGCCCGCCCGGGTGAGGGAATACTGCCCCGCCCAACAGAAGCAATGAATATGACGGTGGCAGTAAGCGAAACGCCAGCAACAGTCGCCCCCTCAGAGATTATCAGCTGTAATTTGTGTCTTGATCCCGCGTGTCAACGGCAAAAAGGTGAGCCACGTTCACTTTGTCTGCACTCTGATAAGCGAGGGGAGTAGCAATGGATAAACAAACCTTGCAGGAGACTGTTAGCCAGGTTCTGGATGAAATGCGCGAGCGCCCTATCCCACTGGGCGTTTCCAGTCGCCATATTCATCTTTCAACGGCGGATTATGTGCGCCTTTTTCCTGAACAACCGATCAGCGAGAAAAAGTCATTACTGCAACCTGGTCAATTCGCTGCTGAACAGGTTGTTACGCTAGTGGGACCAAAAGGCAAATTACACAACGTTCGCTTGTTAGGGCCACTACGTAACTCAAGCCAGGTGGAGATTTCCCGGACTGACGCCAGAACATTAGGGATCACCGCCCCGCTACGTATGTCTGGCGATCTCAGCGGCACACCGGGGATTCGTCTGATAAGCCCGTTTGCAGAGCTGGAAATCGCTTCTGGCGTTATTGTCGCACAACGGCACATTCATATGTCTTCGCTTGATGCCCTGATTTATGGCGTTACACATGGCGATAAAGTGGCGGTCGCCATTGAAGGTAATGAACGACGACTGATATTCGATAACGTTGCTGTTCGCGTCTCACCAGATATGCGCCTTGAAATGCATATTGATACCGACGAGGCCAACGCCGCAGGCGCTGATAATCCTGACGTTTTTGCCACGCTGGTGTCGGTGCCATGAATAACAAACTGATGCAACACATTGTTGAAGAAGTGATTTTTCGCCTGAAACAACGTGCGGGGAAAACACTCGTGCTGACGGTTTCGCAACTGCGAGCAGCCAGCGTTCACGAGATAGTTCATCAGTATGCTTCGTTACAAATTCGATTCGTCGATTTACCGTTGCTGCGACAACTTGCGGAGAACGAAACGTCAGATCGAGCGGTAATCCACATTCACGAGGCGTTAGCCTGGGGAATACACATTCAATTGTCGTTGCAGAGTCATTTCCTGAACGCCATCAAATTGAAGCATCTCGCCCATCTACCGCTAACCTGGTGCGACGAACAAGGACAACCGATCTACCTTCATCGTGGTCAACTTTTAAGTTATGCCGACGTAGTGCAGTTATGCGCAGGGATAGTGGTGTTGCAACGGAAATGCTGTGTGACCGCACTTGCGCGTGAAGCGGCAATGACCCGAAACATTCAGTTAATCAGGCAGGAGTAACCCATGCATCTGGCTCGAGTCACTGGCGCGGTGGTATCCACGCAAAAATCACCTTCCCTGGTCGGGAAAAAACTGCTGCTGGTTCGCCGGGTCAGTGCTGACGGCGAATTGCCTCTCACGCCATTAACTGGCGACGAAGTTGCTGTTGATTCAGTTGGCGCTGGCGTCGGTGAGTTGGTACTCCTCAGCAGTGGCTCCAGCGCCAGACATGTTTTTAGCGGCCCCAACGAAGCCATCGACCTGGCAGTGGTCGGCATTGTAGATACGATTTCGCGCTAAGGAGTTGAAAGATGGCGATTTATACCCGCACAGGTGATTCAGGAAGTACGTCTCTATTTACCGGACAACGCGTGAGTAAAACTCATCTACGCGTCGAAGCCTACGGCACACTGGATGAACTGAACGCGACACTCAGTCTGTGTTATTGCGCCACCGCCATCGAAAGCCATCGCATATTACTGGAAGCCATTCAGCAACAGATATTTTGGTTTAGCGCCGAGCTCGCCAGTGAAAGCGAACAGCCATCAGCGCAGCAGCGTTACATCAGTACGGAAGAAATTGCCGCACTTGAAAAAGCGATCGATAGCGCAATGAGCGCTGTTCCTCCAGTTCACTGCTTCATTCTGCCTGGACGTTGTGAAGCCGCGAGCCGCATGCATTTCGCGCGCACGGTAGCCCGGCGGGCTGAAAGACGCCTGGTTGAACTGACAACGGAATCCAGCGTCCGCCATGTTTTATTGCACTATATCAACCGACTTTCCGATTGCCTGTATGCCCTCGCCCGCGTGGAAGACAACGTTGCTCATCAGAACCTGATGATTCAGGAAATCACAAAACGTTATCACGAAGCCAACCACACTTCAGCATTGAAGGAACGCACGATGTCGCTCACTTTTCAGGATCTTCATCAGCTCATCCGTAGCGCGGCAATGCGTGCGGATGAACTGCATATTCCCGTTGTTATCAGCATTGTCGATGCCAACGGAACAGAAAGTGTTACCTGGCGGATGCCTGATGCACTGCTGGTTAGCAGTGAACTGGCACCGAAAAAAGCCTGGACCGCCGTGGCGATGAAAACGGCAACACACAAGCTTACGGATACCGTGCAACCGGGGGCGCCACTTTACGGGCTAGAAAGCCATATGCAAGGCAAAGTCGTCACTTTTGGTGGCGGCTTCCCCCTCTGGCGTGACGGAATATTGCTTGGAGGGCTTGGGATTAGTGGTGGTAGCGTTGAACAAGACATGGATATTGCCCAAAGCGCAATGACGGCAATTAACGTGGGAGAAAACCAATGAATAACTCTGAATTAGAAACACTGATCCGCAATATTCTGCGCGAGCAGCTAGTCCCCACGACATCACAAACGCAAAAAAACGGTATTTTCCAGACTGTCGATGAAGCTATCGGCGCTGCACACCAGGCCTTTTTGCGCTTTCAACAGTGTCCGCTTAAGACTCGCAGCGCCATTATCAGCGCTATTCGCGAAGAATTAACGCCACGTCTTACAGAATTGGCGGAAGAGAGCGCTAACGAAACGGGAATGGGAAATAAAGAAGATAAGTACTTAAAAAACAAAGCGGCGCTCGATAACACACCTGGAATTGAAGATTTAACCACCACCGCACTGACCGGTGATGGTGGCATGGTTTTGTTTGAATACTCCCCGTTTGGAGTTATTGGCTCGGTCACGCCAAGTACCAATCCCACGGAAACCATCATTAACAACAGCATCAGCATGCTGGCAGCTGGTAATAGCGTCTACTTCAGTCCACACCCGGGAGCCCAAAACGTCTCGCTGAAATTGATCGCCATAATCGAAGACATCGCGTTTCGCTGTAGTGGCATTCATAACCTGATCGTTACTGTATCTGAACCGACCTTTGCCGCAACCGAACAGATGATGGTGCACCCTAAAATCAGCGTTCTGGCGATTACCGGTGGTCCGGGTATCGTCGCCATGGGAATGAAAAGTGGCAAGAAAGTGATTGGTGCCGGTGCGGGTAATCCCCCCTGCATCGTCGATGAAACGGCAGATATTGTGAAAGCTGCCGAAGACATCATCAACGGAGCCTCATTTGATTACAACCTGCCGTGTATCGCTGAAAAAAGCCTGATCGTCGTGACCTCAGTGGCAGATTATTTAATTCAGCAGATGCAAAGTTTTGGCGCCCTTCTTCTTAACCATGAACAAACTGAAAAATTGCGTGCTGTTTGCCTGCCAGACGGCGTGGCCAACAAAAAACTGGTCGGCAAAAGTCCATCAGCCTTGCTGGAAGCCGCAGGCCTCCCTTTGCCAGCAAAAGCGCCCCGCTTGCTGATTGCCGTTGTTGACGCCGATGATAGCTGGGTTACCAGCGAACAACTCATGCCAATGCTACCCATTGTGAAGGTCAACGATTTTGATAGCGCCCTCACACTTGCGCTGAATGTAGAAGACAGTTTGCATCACACCGCAATCATGCACTCGCAGAACATCTCACGGCTCAACCTTGCCGCGCGCGTTATGCAAACTTCAATCTTTGTCAAAAACGGTCCTTCCTGGGCGGGTATTGGGGTCGGCGGCGAAGGCTTTACGACCTTCACCATTGCTACACCGACCGGAGAAGGGACAACGTCAGCCCGGACTTTTGCCCGCTCACGACGCTGTGTATTAACCAGCGGCTTTTCCATTCGCTAGAGAAACGGAAATGAATACTTTTTCACTGCAGACGCGTTTATACAGCGGACCGGGAAGTCTCAAAGTACTTAGCCGTTTCACGAATAGGCACATCTGGATTATTTGCGACGCCTTTCTGGCGCGATCACCGTTGATTGATACCTTGCGCCTGGCGCTACCCGACAGCAATCGCCTCAGTATTTTTAGCGAAATAACGCCCGATCCAACTATCCAGACAGTGGTAAAAGGCATCACTCAGATGCAAACTTTACGCCCGGATGTGGTTATCGGTTTTGGCGGCGGCTCTGCACTGGACGCTGCAAAAGCGATTGTCTGGTTTAGTCGCCAGTGTGCTATCGAAATTGAAACCTGCGTAGCCATCCCCACTACCAGCGGCACTGGTTCAGAAGTGACCAGCGCCTGTGTCATCAGCGATCCTGAGAAGGGGATTAAATATCCCCTTTTCGATAATGAACTTTATCCGGATATCGCGATCCTTGATCCATCTCTGGTCGTCAGCGTGCCACCGGCAATAACAGCCAATACTGGAATGGATGTTTTAACCCATGCGCTTGAAGGCTATGTTTCTCCCCGCGCCAGCGACTTCACGGATGCACTGGTCGAAAAAGCCGTGCAAATTGTTTTTCGTTACCTGCCCACGGCAGTGAAGAAAGGCGATTGTCTTGCCACCCGCGGTAAAATGCATAATGCCTCTACACTTGCAGGAATTGCCTTTAGCCAGGCCGGACTGGGATTAAATCATGCGATTGCCCATCAACTCGGTGGGCAGTTTCATTTGCCCCACGGTCTGGCGAATGCGCTCCTGCTGACGTCAGTTATTCGTTTTAATGCTGGCGATCCTCGCGCCGCCAAACGCTACGCCCGGCTGGCTAAAACGTGTCATTTATGCCCGGACAATGCCAATGACACCGCAAGCCTGAATGCACTCATTCAACATATTGAACAGCTCAAAAAAGCGTGTTCAATACCGACTCTCGCCAATGCTCTGAAAGAAAAAAGAGCAGAATGGTCATCACGTATTCCCGATATGGTTCAGGCGGCGCTGGCGGATGCGACATTGCGTACCAACCCACGTGTGGCTGATGCCAATGCTATTGCCGAACTGCTTGAGGAGTTGTTATGAACGTCGAGTTTACATCCTGCGACGGTCAGACGATCCACGAGCGAGTACAAGCAGCAGGCGTTGTTGGTGCTGGTGGGGCTGGCTTTCCGACACATATCAAGCTACAAGCACGTGTTGATACGTTCCTGGTGAATGCGGCGGAATGCGAACCAATGTTGAAAGTGGACCAGCAGTTAATGGCGCAGCAAGCCAGTCGCCTGCTTCGCGGCGTTCACTACGCGATGAAAGCCACCGGGGCCAGTAGCGGAATCATCGCGCTGAAAGAGAAATATCAACTGGCAATAAACGCCCTCACACCACTGCTACCGCCGGATATCCGTCTGCATATTTTGCCCGACGTTTACCCCGCAGGAGACGAAGTGCTGACCATCTGGATGGCAACAGGTCGCCGTGTTCCACCCGCTGCGTTACCCGTTAGCGTCGGCGTAGTCGTCAATAACGTCCAGACCGTACTCAATATTGCCAGAGCCGTTGAGCAACAGTATCCAGTAACGCGCCGCACGCTAACCATTAATGGTGCGGTTGCGAAACCAATAACGGTGACCGTCCCCATTGGAATGTCTTTACGCGAGGTACTGGCGCTGGCGGGAGGCGCAACGGTAGATAATCCTGGTTTTATCAATGGCGGTCCGATGATGGGGAGTTTGATCACATCGCTCGATACGCCAGTCAGCAAAACCACTGGCGGCTTGCTGGTTTTACCCAACTCTCATTCACTGATCCAGCGTCGAATGCAGGATGACCGCAGCATACTTGCCGTCGCGAAAACCGTTTGTGAACAATGCCGCTTATGTACCGATCTCTGTCCACGCCATTTAATTGGTCACGAACTGTCACCGCATTTGTTAGTACGTGCAGTTAACTACCAACAGCTCGCTACACCGCAACTGTTAATGACAGCGCTCACCTGTTCGGAGTGCAACGTCTGCGCCAGCGTTGCCTGCCCGGTAGGTATTTCACCCATGCGCATAAACCGCCTGCTTAAGCAGGAATTACGCGCCAAAAATCTCCGCTACGAAGGTGCCTTAAATCCTGAGGATGCCATGGCAAATTATCGGCTGATTCCCGTAAAACGGCTGGTAACCAGATTGGGCTTAACCCCGTGGTATCAGGACGCGCCATTGTCTGAACACGTACCACAACCCGAAAAAGTGACACTATTGTTACGCCAGCACATCGGTGCCAGCGCAATTCCATGTGTACAAAAAGGCGATTGCGTCGTTCGTGGGCAATGCGTGGGGCAAATTCCACACGGCACATTAGGTGCCCCTATTCATGCCAGTATTGATGGCATGGTCAGCGATGTGACAGAAAACGCGATTACGCTTGTGAGAGGTTAACCATGTCGAAAGCGATAGGTATTTTAGAACTTAGTAGTATCGCGAAAGGGATGGAAACCGGCGATACCATGCTGAAAAGCGCCAACGTTGAATTACTGGTCAGCAAAACGCTTTGCCCCGGTAAATTTCTGCTGATGCTCGGCGGCGATGTCGGTGCAGTACAGCAGGCCATCAACAGCGGCGCTTCCCTTGCAGGTGAAATGCTGGTCGACAGTCTGGTCCTTCCTAATATTCATCCCACTATCCTGCCCGCAATCAGCGGTCTGAACCATGTTGACCAGCGACGGGCTGTCGGTGTAGTCGAAACCTGGAGTGTAGCGGCCTGCATTGACGCTGCCGATTGTGCAGTGAAAGCGGCAAACGTCACGCTCGTACGGGTACATATGGCCTTTGGTATTGGCGGTAAATGCTACATGGTAGTGGCAGGCGATATTTCTGATGTTAATAACGCGGTATCTGTCGCCAGCGAGCGAGCGGGGGAAAAAGGTTTGTTGGTCTATCGCTCAGTAATTGCCCGTCCGCATGAAGCCATGTGGCGTCAGATGGTGGAGGGATAATGTCAACTCAGCACACGACTGAACGAATGATTCAGGAATATGTCCCCGGTAAACAGGTCACGCTGGCACATGTTATTGCAAATCCTGGAAAGGATCTGTTTAAAAAATTAGGCTTACCGGACACCGTTTCCGCTATTGGCATTCTGACGATTACCCCCAGCGAAGCATCTATCATCGCATGTGATATCGCTACAAAATCAGGCGCTGTAGAGATTGGTTTTCTTGATCGTTTTACCGGCGCGGTAGTTCTGACTGGCGATGTTTCTGCTATCGAATATGCACTTAGCCAGGTTACCCGCACGCTGGGCGAAATGATGCGCTTTACCGCCTGCCCCATTACCCGGACCTGACTCGATGCAACGTATGATGCTCATCGGACCCAGCCAGTGCGGAAAAACGTCACTCACGCAATGCCTGCGCGGGGAGAATATTCAGTATCAGAAAACGCAGGCCATCGTCTGGTCACCGGCCACCATTGACACTCCCGGGGAATACCTCGAAAACCGCAGTCTTTACAGTGCGCTGCTGGTCAGCGCCTGTGAAGCAGACATTATCGCGCTGGTGCTTAATGCGGACGCACCGTGGTCACCTTTTTCACCTGGTTTTACCACGTCAATGAATCGTCCAGTTATTGGAATAGTCACCAAAGTGGATTTAGCCAGTGAAGAACAGATATCTTTGGTGAAATGCTGGCTACGGGAAGCTGGAGCACGAAAGGTGTTAGTGACCAGTGCGGTAAATAACATA
This sequence comes from Escherichia sp. E3659, assembly GCF_005781135.1. NCBI lineage: Bacteria > Pseudomonadati > Pseudomonadota > Gammaproteobacteria > Enterobacterales > Enterobacteriaceae > Escherichia > Escherichia sp. E3659. The sequence continues at coordinate 467,871 of NZ_VATQ01000002.1, forward strand.
GGGGTTGCAGAACTTCTTGCCTTATTACATACAGAAGAAGGCTGTCGTTAAGCCAGAAATTTCAAAATGTTATGAGATGGGAATGATGACTTACAACAGTGAGAAAAGAATCAATGAACAATGAGGATTGCCCGGCAATCCTCATTGAATAAAGTAGAAATTACTTCGCTTCGCCGTTTTTCATTTCGCCCATAGCTTTCAGCTTTTTGGAGATATCGCGGCGTTCTTTGGAGAGCTCAGCATTTTTGATGATGTAATCATCAACACGATCTTCATAGTCGCCTTTCATGCTGGCGATGATGCCCTGAATTGCTTCAACGCTCATACCAGGTTTGATGTAGTCGCTCAGGTTGTCAAGCAGCAGGACACGTTTCTGGTTGTCACGGATCTTTTTCTCAACGTCCTGGATTTCACGTTGCAGTTTGTTCTTACGGCGGAACAGACGAACAAATTCCAGCACGTCCTGGAATGAAGGCTTGGTAGTTTCCATTTTTATACCCCTGATAATGTGAGAGTCGGATTCGTTTAAGCAACCGCTATTCGTTAGGGCCAACATTACTCATAGCTGCCGCAGATGACAATGCTTTTATCCCTATTCACTATCATACCCTTTATCCTTGCTGAATCGAAGCAGCAGCAATTTGATTCTGAAGGTCGGAATTTATTTGCGCAAAGCCCGACAAATCAGATTTGACAGCAACTCCAGTTGATGCGCCGTTTCCATGTTTAGCCATACATAGCCATAAATCGGCGTCTCAACGACTTTCAGATCATGATGATTAGCGAGCAACTGGCGCAACTCTTCCACAGCATCGTTCAGTTTTTCTGTATTAGCAAAAACCGGCTGTGGATTACCTTCGTACAGGGCATGAACAAGAGTCAGCACTATTTGCTGCATCATTTGCTGTGTGTCGCGCAGTTTTTGCGCATTCAGTAGCACGAAATGACTGGGCCTCGTGGCCCAGTAAGCATTGATTTGCAGCTCCAGCATACAAACCAGATTACGGTTAATCGTCTGGATACCTTCATATATCGATTTTGGAATACGGGTTTCTTTGCTGGCGGGTGCAATCAGCCCACGCATTTTCACGGCATCAGCCAGGAGTTTTTGCAGATGGCTTTCCAGGTGTGGGCGTTCCAGTAGGTTCGGTGAAAATGCTGATTGGTAAACCCGGTTATATTCGGTAAGGCTTTTCGCCAGTTGAATACGCCAGTGGATGAAGGCTCGCTGCGGCCAGATGCCAGTAAAAACCATTGCCAGTAGGGAGCCGAGGATCACATCGCCGCTTCGCCATAATGCGGTATCAATTTCACCTGTCGGGGAACCAACAACAATCGCCAGCGTCACGCCAATCAATAAGCCTTGATAAGGTTTCTTGCCCAGCGCCAACCAGCCGCAAAGGAACATCGCCGCCGCGCACCAGACCAACATCAGAGGTAACGAAATTAACTCCAGTTGCAGGGCTATAAGACCTAAAATCGAGCCGAACACCGTACCGCCAATACGTTCGAATGCTCGAGGGACGACGTTACCCCAAAACGAGATAGGCCCCATGATCACCACCATAGTGACCAGTGGCCAGGTGCTTTCCGGGATAGTAAACAGGCGAATAATGAGAAAAGTCAGCAGGAATGCTAGTGCGACGCGAGTACCATGCACGATACGGTAATGACGGTACACACGAATTTCAAACGGACTAAGGCACTTATCAGCTCGCACGCTGGAACTCCGTTAAATAAGGATAAAGTTAACTCAGAACGATTACCGCGGCCAGACACTAAACCAGGTGTCCAGCCGACTTACAAAAAGTAATCAGGAACATTCCCGAAGGGATTATCAGAAGTCTGAAGGTCAATTTTACCCTTTTACATGACGAAAAACAGCGAAGCAATCAGGTTGACACCCTGTTGTTGCACCAGCATTAACCCATTTTCGGCTGCACTGCGACATACATTTCAATATCCCAATAGCCGTCTTCCGCTCCGTTATTAAGATAAACTTCGAAACAGGGCTTAGGTGACATCTGATAAGCACTGTCTTGCAAGAGAGTATTAAAAAACTGATACCATGGCGTAGAAAAATCATCGCCTTCTACGCGAGCAACGGCAACCGCATATTGCCCACCGGAGATTTCCGTCAGGATCACGCCTTCACTGTTTTCCGGTAGAGTGAAGTTGTTCTCTAGGGAAACCACCGTGTCACAACGTAACTTTTCGGCGGGTGTTTCATCTGGGTTATCGTAATAGACGGCGATCCATTCCTTAGGCACAACTTTTTTGTTGTCTACCCACATCATCAACTGCTCAAAACCTTTCTTCACCGTTTGTTCCCACGGGCCAACGAGATGGAAACCTGCAACGGTACGTTTATCTTCCTGCTTAATCTCGTAGTTCATGACGCCTCCACATACACTGTTTTTTTGTACAGTGTATTTTGCAATGTAAATACCACAAGGAATGAGTGTTGATTATGCGAGCAGACTCGCACTCCTGCCAGTCGGCGCTAAATAAAGGTCAGGATTTATGGTGGAAATAATCGCTCAATCTGGAAAACATACCGCCTTCACCGACAGACTCCAGGGTAACCAATGGCCAATGCGCAACCAATTTATCGCGGTCGTACAGCTCAATTTCCCCTACCCGCTTGTGAGCAGCAACTGGCGCAGTTAGTTCTTTACCATCAAGGGTATATTTTGCTTTGATATTAGGGATCTCCGCTTTCGGCAGCACCATCCAGAACTCTTGTTCCGTTCCCAGTGCGATGTTTTCTTTATCACCATACCAGATGCGTTCCGTACCGACCTTTTTCCCACGGTGCAAAATTTGCACCGTAGTAAAGTTTTGCTGCCCCCAACGCAGTAATTTTCTAGCCTCTTCTTCGCGAGCTTTTGCGCTATCGGCCCCCATTACCACTGCAATGAGACGGCGTTGCCCATCCACAGCCGAAGCAATGAGATTAAACCCGGCCCCGGATGTATGTCCGGTTTTCAGGCCGTCAACGTTCATGGTTTTATCCCACAATAGCCCGTTTCGGTTTTGCTGGGTGATGCCGTTCCAGGTAAGGCTTTTTTCGCTGTACATATGGTAAAACTCAGGTTCGCCGTGGATGATGGCGCGAGAAAGCACAGCTAAATCATAAGCTGAGCTATGCTGGCCCGGCGCATCCAGACCGTGAACTGTTTCAAAATGGGTATCCTGTAAATGCAACTTTTCAGCGTAATTGTTCATCATTGTGACGAACTGCCGTTGCCCCCCGGCAATATAATCCGCAAGCGCCACACAGGCGTCATTGCCGGAATCCACAATTAATCCACGGCTTAAATCACGTACCGATACGCGATCGCCCTCTTTCAAAAACATCAGAGAAGAACCGACAAAAACAGGATTATCTTTCGCCCACGCATCGCGTCCCACAGTGACAATATCGTCTGGTGTTATGCGATGGCTATCGATAGCGCGATCGACAACATAGCCCGTCATTAGCTTAGTCAGGCTGGCAGGGTTACGTTGTTGGTGCTCATTACCCGCCGTGAGGATCTGTCCGGTTGTGTAATCCATCAAAACCCATGATCCCGCATGAATCTCCGGAGGTTGGGGTGAAAAGGGAATATTTTCCGCCGCAAAACCAGACGATAAATTAAAAACGAACAAAGAAGCAGCAATAATAAGACGGCGTTTCAACAGCAAATCCTCAGGTGTTTCCAATAGCTGTTCTTTTTACGGAAATCCTGATGAACTGGCTGGAATAAAGTGCAAGAAAATGTGACAGTTATCTCATTTTAATCTGACATTATCTGTTTCCACACGCAGCCAAAATATCGCTCTAAAGCTGATTAGCACGGTGATATTTGATACTCTGGCATACAACAGAAATAACGGATTTAACCTAACGATGAATGACGGTAAGCAACAATCTACCTTTTTGTTTCATGATTACGAAACCTTTGGCACGCACCCCGCGTTAGATCGCCCTGCGCAGTTTGCCGCCATTCGCACTGATAGCGAATTCAATATTATCGGCGAACCTGAAGTCTTTTACTGTAAGCCTGCGGACGATTATTTACCCCAGCCAGGGGCGGTGTTAATTACCGGAATCACACCACAGGAAGCGCGTGCAAAAGGGGAAAACGAAGCTGCCTTTGCCGCCCGTATTCACTCGCTTTTTACCGTACCGAAGACCTGTATTCTTGGTTACAACAATGTGCGTTTTGACGACGAAGTGACGCGCAATATCTTTTATCGTAATTTTTACGATCCCTATGCCTGGAGTTGGCAGCAGGATAACTCTCGCTGGGATCTGCTTGACGTGATGCGTGCCTGTTATGCCCTGCGCCCGGAGGGGATTAACTGGCCTGAAAATGAAGATGGTTTACCGAGCTTTCGACTTGAACATTTAACCAAAGCTAATGGTATTGAACATAGCAACGCCCACGATGCGATGGCCGATGTGTACGCCACTATTGCGATGGCGAAGTTGGTGAAAACACGTCAACCACGCCTGTTTGATTATCTCTTTACCCATCGTAATAAGCACAAACTGACGGCGTTGATTGATGTGCCGCAGATGAAACCGCTGGTACATGTTTCCGGTATGTTTGGCGCATGGCGCGGCAATACCAGCTGGGTGGCGCCACTGGCGTGGCATCCTGAAAATCGCAATGCCGTGATTATGGTGGATTTGGCGGGAGATATCTCGCCACTCCTGGAGCTGGACAGCGACACGCTGCGCGAGCGTCTGTACACCGCAAAGGCCGATCTGGGCGATAACGCCGCAGTCCCGGTTAAGCTGGTGCATATCAATAAATGCCCGGTGCTGGCGCAGGCGAATACGCTGCGCCCGGAAGATGCCGACAGGTTAGGAATTAATCGTCAGCATTGTCTCGATAACCTGAAAATTCTGCGTGATAACCCGCAAGTCCGCGAAAAAGTAGTGGCGATATTTGCTGAAGCCGAACCATTTACACCTTCAGATAACGTCGATGCACAGCTCTATAATGGCTTTTTCAGTGACGCCGATCGCGCAGCAATGAAAATTGTCCTGGAAACCGAGCCGCGTAATTTACCGGCACTGGATATCACCTTTGTCGATAAACGTATTGAGAAACTGTTGTTCAATTATCGGGCGCGTAACTTCCCGGGGACGCTGGATTACGCCGAGCAGCAACGCTGGCTGGAGCACCGCCGTCAGGTCTTCACCGCAGAATTTTTGCAAGGTTATGCTGATGAATTGCAGATGCTGGCACAACAATATGCCGATGACAAAGAGAAAGTAGCGCTGTTAAAAGCGCTTTGGCAGTACGCGGAAGAGATCGTCTGAAACAAAAAAACCGGAGCGATAAACTCCGGCTTTTTTAGATTTACCGGATGATTATGTCATCCGGCTTTAAAGATTATGCAACGTCTTCGTACTGCGGAACCGGGTTACGGAAGCTCTTAGTCACGCAAGCCAGGTAAATCAGACCGATAGCCGCCCAGATCAGCCCCAGAACCATTGAGCTTTCTTCCAGGTTAACCCACAGCGCACCAACGGTCAGTGCACCACACATCGGCAGGAACAGATACTGGAAGTGATCTTTCAGCGTCTTGTTACGCTTCTCACGGATCCAGAACTGCGAGATAACCGACAGGTTAACGAAGGTGAACGCCACCAGCGCACCAAAGTTAATCAGCGCCGTTGCCATTACCAGGTCAAAGTTGATTGCCAGCAGAGCAATCGCGCCAACCAGGATAATGTTCATCGCCGGAGTACGCCATTTCGGGTGTACATAACCGAAGAAGCTTTTCGGGAACACGCCGTCACGACCCATTACGTACATCAGACGCGCTACGCCTGCGTGCGCCGCCATACCGGACGCCAGTACGGTAATGGTGGAGAAGATCAGCGCGCCAACCTGGAACGCTTTGCCCGCAACGTACAGCATGATTTCAGGCTGTGATGCATCCGGATCTTTAAAGCGAGAGATATCCGGGAAGTACAGTTGCAGGAAGTAAGTTGCAAAGATGAAGATCATGCCGCCAATCAGCGCGGTCAGGAAAATCGCACGCGGGATCACGCGCTCTGCATCTTTGGTTTCTTCCGACAAGTTGCTGATGCCGTCAAAGCCGGTAAAGGAGAAGCACAGGATCGTCGCACCGGTAATCATCGGGATAACATGCGCATCGCCAGACCAGAACGGACGCGTGCTCGCCAGCGTACCAGCGCCTTCACCTTCAAATACGCCATAAACAACCATGCCCAGAATCACCGCGATCAGCACTACCTGCAACACCACGATTACGGTGTTGAAGTTCGCTACGGATTTCAGACTACGCAGGTTAAAGGCGGTCATAAAGGCCACCAGCGCCACCACAAACATCCACGATGGGATAGAAGGCACCAGAGCTTCAAAATAGATTTTCGCCAGCAGAATGTTGATCATCGGCGCGAACAGATAGTCGAGCAGAGAAGACCAACCCACCATAAAGCCAACCGTCGGGCTAATGGATTTCTGGGCGTAAGTGTATGCAGAGCCAGCAGAAGGATAGCGGCGAACCAGCTTCCCGTAGCTCAGAGCCGTAAACAGGATCGCAATCAATGCGAACGCATAGGCTGTCGGCACATGACCATCCGTGAGGCCTGAAACGATACCAAAAGTATCAAACAGCGTCATCGGCTGCATATAGGCAAGACCCATCATTACAACCGGAACTAACGTAAGCGTTTTACGCAATTCCACGCGAGAGGTGTTTGGAGTAACGTTATGCGACATGGTCATTCTCCTTTACGGTGATAACCGTCGCGTAAGCAAAAAATTGCCCCATTTTTTTGGATTCCTCAGCGACAACAACTGTCGATTTTTAGTAAATATCTATCCGGTACGAAGCCCGGCCTCTTGGTATGAATGATTGGTTTGAAGCAAAAAATAACCGACGCGGATGAAACGTCGGTTTTTAGTCATTTTTTGACAGCGGCGCATTGTGCCTAAATGGGGGGTAAATGACAAGAGAATGAGAGGCTTGTCATATAATTTTTTATTTAAATGGCTGATTTTCCGTCATCATATTTTGCATAAACACCAGCAATAGCACTATTTGCTAAAATCTCATCACGCCACCACGCACTGGCAAGCCCTGCGGTTTGTTCATTCCATCCAATCCATACGGGTTCAAAGAGGGATTGCGCAACCACTTTCTTCTCAATTAACGCACCACTATCGAGAAAACGTTGCGCCAGATAGCGCGGTAAATAACCGCAACCAAGACCGCTGATTTGTAATTCCAGTTTGGTTTTAAAATCAAATACGGTAATGGCCTCTTGTTCGTCGAGAAGTTGTGATGCCGTAGATGCGCCAGCCTGCGCAGTATCACCCACGATAATCGCCCGATAGCGTTTAATGATACGGCGATTTAACGGTTCCTCTTCAAGAGCTAGCGGATGATGAGGAGCAATCGCGAAAACTTGCTCCAGATCGCCCAACCGAGAGAAACCATATTCGCTGGAAGAGGGTGGTTCATGCATAGCGCCAACAATAATATCGGCCCTGCCCTGGGTCAGGGCCTCCCAGGAACCGCCGAGAACGCCATTGATAAACTTCAGACGCGTGACGTTGTGATGTTGATAAAAGGCTTCAATAAGTGGCGCAAGCAGTGAAAAGGGAAAGGTATCATCAACACCAATCACCAGTTCATTTTCCCAGCCTTCATGGAGTTTGATCGCTTGTTTTTCCAGTTCATGGACAGTGTGGAGAACTTCCCGCCCCTTCTCTAATAACATTTTTCCGGTGCGGGTAAATTTAGCGCGGTGACCGCTGCGATCGAGTAATTGAATATTAAGGTCGCTTTCCAGCTTGTGAACGGTGTAACTCAGAGCGGACGGCGTCTTATAGAGTTTGGCCGACGCCGCCGCAAAACTGCCCTCTTTTTCTAAGGCATCGAGGATCATCAACACATCCAGCAGTGGTTTCATACACGCCCCCTTGCAGTGTATGCGGCGTCCTGCTGGCGTGATGGTTTACTCCAGCGGCATTACCAGCGGATCGGGATACTGGTATTCAAATCCCAGTTCATTACAGATCCGACTACCATCAATAATTTTACCTTTGCCGCTGTCCAGGCTATTTCTGAACTGCGGAGGCTCCAGCCCCAGTAAACGGGCCATCTGCGGATAGAAAACATTGCGCGCAGGGTGAGCTGGCGCACATATATTATAGATGTGTCCGCCTTTAGGTGCCTGTAACAACAGTGTGATAGCGCCAATAACATCTTCCAGGTGAACTAAATTCACACCATGTTCACCGTCTGGCGCGGTTTTCCCGGCAAAGAAGCGTCCGGGATGACGCCCTGGCCCGACCAGCCCCGCAAGACGCAAAATATCAACCGAAGTACCAGGTAAGTTATGCAGCCAGTCTTCGAGTTCTTTTAACACTCGTCCACTATGGGTCAGCGGATTACGCGGAGTGGTTTCTTTCACCGTACCTTGTGCGTCGCCATAGACAGACGTTGAGCTGGTAAAAATAATGCGGGGAATACGATGAGCCAGCGCGCTATCCACCAGCTCCTGCACTGCTTGTAAATAGAACTCATCGCCGGGGCCGCTGCGGCGTGCCGGAAGCGTAATCACCAGCGCGTCAGCATCCATCAGGGCATCCAGATCGTCAGAGTCGCAAACTAAATCGGGCTCCATGCGAAGCAGATAGCTATCAATGCCACTCATTTGGGCCGCTTCTACGCCATCTTGTGTAGTTTTACTCCCGGTGACTTGCCAGCCTTTCGCTGAAAGTGACATCGCCAGCGGCATGCCTAACCACCCTAACCCGACAATTGCGACCTTTTTCATCCGTTTTCTCCTGATACACCTTAGATCTATAAGGCTACGCCAGCGTATCAAAACTGACAATTCATTCTATGAATGAATCTCTTCAATAATGATAACGACATGCTGCAATGAGCAGTGAATCGTCAGTAACCGCGTATACCAGACGGTGCTCCTCTGTAATGCGTCGGGACCAGAAGCCTGACAAATTATGTTTCAGGGGTTCTGGTTTCCCCTTACCTTCAAATGGCGTTCTGCGGGTATCTTTGATAAGTTCATTGATTTTTTTAACAATTCGCTTATCTGTTTCCTGCCAGTACAGATAATCATCCCATGATTCCTCAGACCAGATTAGTTTCACTCAATAATGTCCTTTTCCGTTCCTTTGCCTGATTTCAGGCTATCAATTGAGTCCATCAATCTACGGGCGTTAGCGGGGGAACGCAGTAGATAAGCCGTTTCTTCCAGCGAGTTGTATTCTTCGAGTGACATCAGAACACAAGCCTCTCCATTCTGACGAGTAATAAGGATCGGGGCATGATCTTCAACGGCTTTCATCATTGTTGCCGACAAATTCTGACGCGCTTCGCTGTAGCTAATTGTACGCATGTCAATCTCCTCTTTTGTACATTTCATTGTACAATGATGGGCGTTAATTAACTATTTATTAATTAGTTTGTAGATCAAGACATTGTCAGTGTGACGAAAAATCCAGGCTTCGCTAATATGGTGCCGTCAGGTTAGAGGACAGTCCTCTTAGCCCCTCCTTTCCCCGCTCATTCATTAAACAAATCCATCGCCACAAAATATATAAAAAAGCCCTTGCTTTCTAACGTGAAAGTGGTTTAGGTTAAAAGACATCAGTTGAATAAACATTCACAGAGACTTTTATGACACGCGTTCAATTTAAACACCACCATCATCACCATCATCCTGACTAGTCTTTCAGGCGATGTGTGCTGGAAGACATTCAGATCTTCCAGTGGTGCATGAACGCATGAGAAAGCCCCCGGAAGATCACCTTCCGGGGGCTTTTTTATTGCGCGGTTGATAACGGTTCAGACAGGTTTAAAGAGGAATAAGAAAATGACAGACAACACTCGTTTACGCATAGCTATGCAGAAATCCGGCCGTTTAAGTGATGACTCACGCGAATTGCTGGCGCGCTGTGGCATTAAAATTAATCTTCACACCCAGCGCCTGATCGCGATGGCAGAAAACATGCCGATTGATATTCTGCGCGTGCGTGACGACGACATTCCCGGTCTGGTAATGGACGGCGTGGTAGACCTTGGGATTATCGGCGAAAACGTGCTGGAAGAAGAGCTGCTTAACCGCCGCGCTCAGGGTGAAGATCCGCGCTACTTTACCCTGCGTCGACTGGATTTCGGCGGCTGCCGCCTTTCGCTGGCAACGCCGGTTGATGAAGCCTGGGATGGCCCGCTCTCCTTAAATGGTAAACGTATCGCCACCTCTTATCCTCACCTGCTCAAGCGTTATCTCGACCAGAAAGGCATCTCTTTTAAATCCTGCTTACTGAACGGTTCTGTTGAAGTCGCCCCGCGTGCCGGACTGGCGGATGCGATTTGCGATCTGGTTTCCACCGGTGCCACGCTGGAAGCTAACGGCCTGCGCGAAGTCGAAGTTATCTACCGCTCGAAAGCTTGCCTGATCCAGCGCGATGGCGAAATGGAAGAATCCAAACAGCAACTGATCGACAAACTGCTGACCCGTATTCAGGGTGTGATCCAGGCGCGCGAATCAAAATACATCATGATGCACGCACCGACTGAACGTCTGGATGAAGTCATCGCCCTGCTGCCAGGTGCCGAACGCCCAACTATTCTGCCGCTGGCGGGTGACCAACAGCGCGTAGCGATGCACATGGTCAGTAGCGAAACCCTGTTCTGGGAAACGATGGAAAAACTGAAAGCGCTGGGTGCCAGTTCAATCCTGGTCCTGCCGATTGAGAAGATGATGGAGTGATCGCCATGAGCTTTAACACAATCATTGACTGGAATAGCTGTACTGCAGAGCAACAACGCCAGCTGTTAATGCGCCCGGCGATCTCCGCTTCTGAAAGCATTACCCGCACTGTTAACGATATTCTCGATAACGTGAAAGCACGCGGTGATGACGCCCTGCGGGAATACAGCGCGAAGTTTGATAAAACCACGGTTACCGCACTGAAGGTGTCTGCTGAGGAAATTGCCGACGCCTGCGAACGCCTGAGCGACGAGCTGAAACAGGCGATGGCAGTGGCAGTAAAGAATATTGAAACCTTCCACACTGCGCAAAAACTGCCGCCGGTTGATGTAGAAACTCAGCCAGGCGTGCGTTGCCAGCAGGTCACGCGTCCGGTGGCTTCTGTTGGTTTGTATATTCCTGGCGGCTCCGCCCCGCTATTCTCAACGGTATTAATGCTGGCAACTCCGGCACGTATTGCCGGCTGTAATAAAGTGGTGTTGTGCTCACCGCCGCCGATTGCCGATGAAATTCTTTACGCGGCGCAACTGTGTGGCGTGCAGGACGTATTTAACGTCGGCGGCGCACAGGCCATTGCCGCACTGGCGTTTGGTACTGAATCTGTGCCGAAAGTGGACAAGATCTTCGGGCCAGGCAACGCCTTTGTCACCGAAGCAAAACGTCAGGTTAGCCAGCGTCTTGACGGTGCGGCGATCGATATGCCCGCAGGCCCGTCGGAAGTGCTGGTGATTGCTGACAGCGGCGCTACGCCGGATTTCGTGGCTTCTGATTTGCTCTCCCAGGCTGAACACGGCCCGGACTCACAGGTGATTTTACTGACGCCCGATGCTGATATGGCGCGTCGCGTTGCCGAAGCTGTCGAACGCCAGCTGGCAGAACTGCCGAGAGCTGAAACCGCACGTCAGGCACTGAGCGCCAGCCGCCTGATCGTGACCAACGATTTAGCGCAGTGCGTAGAGATCTCTAACCAGTACGGCCCGGAGCACCTGATCATTCAGACCCGCAACGCCCGCGAACTGGTCGATAGCATCACCAGCGCCGGTTCGGTATTTCTTGGTGACTGGTCACCGGAATCGGCAGGTGATTACGCCTCCGGCACCAACCACGTTCTGCCGACTTACGGTTACACCGCCACCTGTTCCAGCCTCGGGCTGGCGGATTTCCAGAAGCGCATGACCGTGCAGGAACTGTCGAAAGAAGGCTTTTCTGTGCTGGCTTCGACCATAGAAACACTGGCCGCCGCCGAGCGCCTGACCGCCCATAAAAATGCCGTTACTTTGCGTGTTAACGCCCTTAAGGAGCAAGCATGAGCACCGTGACTATTACCGATTTAGCGCGTGAAAACGTCCGCAACCTGACGCCGTATCAGTCAGCGCGTCGTCTGGGCGGTAACGGCGATGTCTGGCTGAACGCCAACGAATACCCCACTGCCGTGGAGTTTCAGCTTACTCAGCAAACGCTCAACCGCTACCCGGAATGCCAGCCGAAAGCGGTGATTGAAAATTACGCGCAGTATGCAGACGTAAAACCGGAGCAGGTGCTGGTCAGCCGTGGCGCGGACGAAGGTATTGAACTGCTGGTTCGCGCTTTTTGCGAACCGGGTAAAGACGCCATCCTCTACTGCCCGCCAACGTACGGCATGTACAGCGTCAGCGCTGAAACCATTGGCGTCGAGTGCCGCACAGTGCCGACGCTGGACAACTGGCAACTGGACTTACAGGGCGTTTCCGACAAGCTGGACGGCGTAAAAGTGGTCTATGTTTGCAGCCCCAATAACCCGACCGGGCAACTGATCAACCCGCAGGATTTTCGCACCCTGCTGGAGTTAACGCGCGGTAAAGCGATTGTGGTTGCCGATGAAGCCTATATCGAGTTTTGCCCGCAGGCATCGCTGGCTGGCTGGCTGGCGGAATATCCGCACCTGGCTATTTTGCGCACACTGTCGAAAGCTTTTGCTCTGGCGGGGCTTCGTTGCGGATTTACGCTGGCAAACGAAGAAGTCATCAACCTGCTAATGAAAGTGATCGCCCCCTACCCGCTCTCAACGCCGGTTGCCGACATTGCGGCCCAGGCGTTAAGCCCGCAGGGAATCGTCGCCATGCGCGAACGAGTGGCGCAAATTATTGCTGAACGTGAATACCTGATTGCCGCACTGAAAGAGATCCCCTGCGTGGAGCAGGTTTTCGACTCTGAAACCAACTACATTCTGGCGCGCTTTAAAGCCTCCAGCGCAGTGTTTAAATCTTTGTGGGATCAGGGCATTATCTTACGTGATCAGAATAAACAACCCTCTTTAAGCGGCTGCCTGCGAATTACCGTCGGAACCCGTGAAGAAAGCCAGCGCGTCATTGACGCCTTACGTGCGGAGCAAGTTTAATGAGTCAGAAGTATCTTTTTATCGATCGCGATGGAACCCTGATTAGCGAACCGCCGAGTGATTTTCAGGTGGATCGTTTTGACAAACTCGCCTTTGAACCGGGCGTGATCCCGGAACTGCTGAAGCTGCAAAAAGCGGGCTACAAGCTGGTGATGATCACTAATCAGGATGGTCTTGGAACACAAAGTTTCCCGCAGGCGGATTTCGATGGCCCGCACAACCTGATGATGCAGATCTTCACCTCACAAGGCGTGCAGTTTGATGAAGTGCTGATTTGTCCGCACCTGCCCGCAGATGAGTGCGACTGCCGTAAGCCGAAAGTAAAACTGGTGGAGCGTTATCTGGCTGAGCAAGCGATGGACCGTGCCAATAGTTATGTGATTGGCGATCGCGCGACCGATATTCAACTGGCGGAAAACATGGGCATTAATGGTTTACGCTACGACCGCGAAACCCTGAACTGGCCGATGATTGGCGAGCAACTCACTAAACGAGACCGTTACGCCCATGTAGTGCGCAACACCAAAGAGACGCAAATTGACGTCCAGGTGTGGCTGGATCGCGAGGGTGGCAGCAAGATTAACACCGGCGTTGGCTTCTTTGATCACATGCTGGATCAGATCGCCACCCACGGCGGTTTCCGTATGGAAATCAACGTCAAAGGCGACCTCTATATCGACGATCACCACACCGTCGAAGATACCGGCCTGGCGCTGGGCGAAGCGTTAAAAATTGCCCTCGGCGATAAACGCGGTATTTGTCGCTTTGGTTTTGTGCTACCGATGGACGAATGCCTTGCCCGCTGTGCACTGGATATCTCTGGTCGCCCGCACCTGGAATATAAGGCCGAATTTACCTACCAGCGCGTGGGCGATCTCAGCACCGAAATGATCGAGCACTTCTTCCGTTCGCTCTCATACACCATGGGCGTGACCCTGCACCTGAAAACCAAAGGTAAAAACGATCACCACCGTGTAGAGAGCCTGTTCAAAGCTTTTGGTCGCACCCTGCGCCAGGCCATCCGCGTGGAAGGCGATACCCTGCCCTCGTCGAAAGGAGTGCTGTAATGAACGTGGTGATCCTTGATACCGGCTGCGCCAATCTGAACTCGGTGAAGTCTGCCATTGCGCGCCACGGTTATGAACCAAAAGTCAGCCGTGACCCGGACGTCGTGTTGCTGGCCGATAAACTATTTTTACCCGGCGTTGGCACCGCACAAGCAGCGATGGATCAGGTGCGTGAGCGCGAGCTGTTTGATCTCATCAAAGCCTGTACCCAACCGGTGCTGGGCATCTGCTTAGGGATGCAATTGCTGGGGCGGCGCAGCGAAGAGAGCAACGGCGTCGATTTGCTGGGCATCATCGACGAAGACGTGCCGAAAATGACCGACTTTGGTCTGCCCCTGCCGCATATGGGCTGGAACCGCGTTTACCCGCAGGCAGGCAACCGCCTGTTTCAGGGGATTGAAGACGGCGCGTACTTTTACTTTGTTCACAGTTACGCAATGCCGGTCAATCCGTGGACCATCGCCCAGTGTAATTACGGCGAACCGTTCACCGCGGCGGTACAAAAAGATAACTTCTACGGCGTGCAGTTTCACCCGGAGCGTTCTGGTGCCGCTGGCGCTAAGTTGCTGAAAAACTTCCTGGAGATGTAATGATTATTCCGGCATTAGATTTAATCGACGGCACCGTGGTGCGTCTCCATCAGGGCGATTACGGCAAACAGCGCGATTACGGTAACGACCCGCTACCGCGCTTACAGGATTACGCCGCGCAGGGTGCCGAAGTGCTGCATTTGGTGGATCTGACCGGGGCAAAAGATCCGGCTAAACGTCAAATCCCGCTGATTAAAACCCTGGTCGCGGGCGTTAACGTTCCGGTGCAGGTTGGCGGCGGCGTGCGTAGCGAAGAAGACGTGGCGGCGTTACTGGAAGCGGGCGTTGCGCGCGTGGTGGTCGGCTCCACCGCGGTGAAATCACCAGAAATGGTGAAAGGCTGGTTTGAACGTTTCGGTGCCGATGCCTTAGTGCTGGCGCTGGATGTCCGTATTGACGAGCAAGGCAACAAGCAGGTGGCAGTCAGCGGCTGGCAAGAGAATTCGGGTGTGTCGCTGGAACAACTGGTGGAAACCTATCTGCCCGTCGGCCTGAAACATGTGCTGTGTACCGATATCTCGCGCGACGGTACGCTGGCAGGTTCTAACGTCTCTTTATATGAAGAAGTGTGCGCCAGATATCCGCAGGTGGCATTTCAGTCATCCGGCGGCATTGGTGACATTAACGATGTTGCTGCCCTGCGTGGCACTGGCGTGCGCGGCGTAATAGTTGGTCGTGCATTACTGGAAGGTAAATTCACCGTGAAGGAGGCCATCGCATGCTGGCAAAACGCATAATCCCATGTCTCGACGTTCGTGATGGTCAGGTGGTGAAAGGCGTACAGTTTCGCAACCATGAAATCATTGGCGATATCGTGCCGCTGGCAAAACGCTACGCTGAAGAAGGCGCTGACGAACTGGTATTCTACGATATTACCGCTTCCAGCGATGGCCGTGTGGTAGATAAAAGCTGGGTATCTCGCGTGGCGGAAGTGATCGACATTCCGTTCTGCGTGGCGGGTGGGATTAAGTCTCTGGAAGATGCCGCGAAAATTCTTTCCTTTGGCGCGGATAAAATTTCCATCAACTCTCCTGCGCTGGCGGACCCGACGTTAATTACTCGCCTGGCGGATCGTTTTGGCGTGCAGTGTATTGTGGTCGGTATTGATACCTGGTACGACGGCGAAACCGGTAAATATCATGTGAATCAATATACCGGCGACGAAAGCCGCACCCGCGTTACTCAGTGGGAAACACTCGACTGGGTAGAGGAAGTGCAAAAACGCGGTGCCGGAGAAATCGTCCTCAACATGATGAATCAGGACGGCGTGCGTAACGGTTACGACCTCGAACAACTGAAAAAAGTGCGTGAAGTTTGCCACGTCCCGCTGATTGCCTCCGGTGGCGCGGGCACCATGGAACACTTCCTTGAAGCCTTCCGCGATGCCGACGTTGACGGCGCGCTGGCAGCTTCCGTATTCCACAAACAAATAATCAATATTGGTGAATTAAAAGCGTACCTGGCAACACAGGGCGTGGAGATCAGGATATGTTAACAGAACAACAACGTCGAGAACTGGACTGGGAAAAAACCGACGGACTTATGCCGGTGATTGTGCAACATGCGGTATCCGGCGAAGTGTTAATGCTGGGCTATATGAATCCGGAAGCCTTAGACAAAACCATAGAAAGCGGCAAAGTCACCTTCTTCTCGCGCACTAAACAGCGACTGTGGACCAAAGGCGAAACGTCGGGCAATTTTCTCAATGTGGTGAGTATTGCCCCGGACTGCGACAACGACACGTTACTGGTGCTGGCGAATCCCATCGGCCCGACCTGCCACAAAGGCACCAGCAGCTGCTTCGGCGACACCGCTCACCAGTGGCTGTTCCTTTATCAACTGGAACAACTGCTCGCCGAACGCAAATCTGCCGACCCGGAAACCTCCTATACCGCCAAACTGTATGCCAGCGGCACCAAACGTATTGCACAGAAAGTGGGTGAAGAAGGGGTGGAAACTGCACTGGCAGCAACGGTACATGATCGCTTTGAGCTGACCAACGAGGCGTCTGACTTGATGTATCACCTGCTGGTGTTGTTGCAGGATCAGGAGCTGGACTTAACGACGGTAATTGAGAACCTGCGTAAACGGCATCAGTGAGTTGCAGGCTGTACGTACCAGCGCATCGAGCCTACAAATTCCAAAACACGTAGATACTGTTATGGCCTGCAAGTTTTTTCCTGGTCCGGTTTCCCGGATTGCAGGCATGCCAGACACAGCGCCGTCAGGCGCTGTTTTTTTCATCCCTTCCGCGATTTTTACGCCGCTACCGGATTATGCCGTGACGCATCGAACGGCACCCCTGACTTCAGCACTCCATACGCCACCTGTGACAGCTTGCGCATCATCGCGCCGAGAATCACTTTTCCTTTCTTGCCATTAGCCGCCAGACGGTCGCGGAACGCCCGTCCCCACTCAGTCTTACTGGTGGCTACCATTGCGGGCATATACAACGCCCTGCGAAGCGACACATGTCCGGCTTTACTCAACCGGCTTACCCCTCTCACACTACTGCCTGATTCATAACGCCGAAAAGCGGCGAACTGTCTGGC